>WJIN01000159.1 GCA_014730295.1 Promethearchaeota archaeon
CGACTGCCTCCGCTGTAGTGGCGAAAACATTGAAAGTAGCACATGAAAAACATGGAGTGGAATCTTTAGAAGGTAAAAAGGTAGCTATAATGGGTGCTGGACCAGTAGCGAGAATTGCGGCAATATTAGCTGCCAAAGAAAAGGCCGAAACATATATAATAGAGACATGGGATAAAGCTAGTGAAGAATCTATAAAAGATCTCGCGCAAGAGCTCAATGCTGAGGCAGGAGAAGGGGCTACAGAAATCGTTGGAGTATTTGCGCCAACTGTAGATAAACGGGTAGAATTTATACAAGACGCGGATGTGATTTGGTCTTTAGCTGCCGCTGGAGTAGAAGTTCTTGCTGGCGAAGCAATGAAAAATCTAAAGGGTACTAAACTCGTCGTTGACATCAATTTAGTTCCTCCTTACGGAATTGAAGGATTAAAACCAAAACATGATGATGAAGAAATTTATAATGGTATTTTTGGAATTGGCGCCCTGGCATTAGGAAAGCTCAAATCAGATTCAGAAGCATCTCTTCTTAAAGAAGCAGCAAATACTCGAGGGAAAAAAGTCTTTGATTATATGAATGCTTTCGAAAAGGCTAAAGAAATATTAGCTAAATAATCATTTTTTTTTTTTGATTTCTATTCATAGCAATTACTCTTTATCTTAGAAATAGGAAAGAAATTTTCAAAAAGGTGATAACAATATGGAAAATAATTCAAAAAACGCAAAAAATAATAGGAATTTAAGAGTGAAAGATGCTTTTAAGCAAGATAGTGGAAAGGGAATCGTTAGAATAGATCCAGATATAATGAAAGAATTAAATCTAAAAAATAGAGATGTTATACAAATAACTCATCCAGCTACTCATAAAAAAACAGCAGCTCTCCTCCAAACGGGAAAAGAAGAAGATAGAGGAAAAGGAATAATTCGAATAGATCCCTCTCTAAGAAGAAATATTGATTGCTCTATCGATGATCTGGTAAAAATTAAAAAAATTTCTACCAAACCAGCGGAAGAAGTGATATTTGCGGGGATTGAAGAAGCCATTATGCTGCGAAGCTCTCAACAATTAGTTAGAAAACTGGAGAATAGAGTAATCACTAAGGAAGATATTTTAAGTTTTTACTCATACGGTCATAGGGTTGACTTAATTGTTGTTGACTTCACTCCTAAAGTTAAAGCAATCAGAATAACATTAGAAACTAAAATTATTCTTAGTGAAAAAACACATAAAGAGCTGAAAGATGTCGAAAAATCGAGAATAACATATGAAGATATCGGTGGATTGGAAGGAACAATTCAAAAAATTAGAGAGATGATTGAATTACCAATTCGACATCCAGAACTTTTTAAACGTATTGGTATATCACCCCCAAAAGGAGTATTATTACATGGCCCTCCTGGAACAGGAAAGACTTTATTAGCCCGAGCTGTAGCATATGAAACAGATGCTCATTTTATCACCATCAGTGGACCAGAAATAACCAGCAAATTCTATGGGCAGAGTGAAGAAAATTTAAGAAAAGTATTTGACAAAGCAATAGAAAGAGCGCCTTCTATAATATTCATCGATGAGATGGACTCTATAGCCCCAAAACGAGGGGAAGTTGTGGGAGAAGTTGAAAGAAGAGTAGTTGCTCAATTATTAGCATTAATGGATGGTTTGAAACAGCGTGGTGAAATTATCGTCATTGGAGCTACTAATCGTGTGAATGCTATAGATGAAGCGCTCAGAAGACCCGGCAGATTCGATCGGGAAATCGAGATTGGAGTACCCGATATGGAAGGAAGATATGAAATCTTACTAATCCATACACGCGGGATGCCCTTACAAGACAATGTGAACTTGAAAGAGATCGCAAAAAAGACTCATGGATTTGTAGGTGCTGATATCGAATCGCTGGCTAAAGAAGCTGCGATGTTAGCCATTAGGGATATTATCCCTCAAATTGATCTAGAACAACCAATACCCCTCGATATTTTGAATAGCTTAAAAATTGAAATGAAACATTTCTTAAGCGCTTTGAATATGATAGAACCTTCGGCATTAAGAGAAGTACTAATTACTCAACCATCAGAAACATGGGCTGATATTGGGGGTTTAGAAGATGTGATTTTGCAGTTACAGGAAGTAATAGAGTGGCCGCTCAAATTTCCAAAACTATTCACCCATCTAGATTCAGATCCTCCCAGTGGTATCCTTTTATATGGTCCTCCAGGCACGGGAAAGACTTTAATCGCAAAAGCGTTAGCCCACGAATGTGAAGTGAATTTCATCTCTATAAAAGGACCCGAATTTTTGTCCAAATGGGTTGGGGAGAGCGAAAGAGCTGTGCGAGAAACGTTCCGAAAGGCGCGAGCTGCAGCACCATGTATCATCTTTTTTGACGAGATTGATGCAATTGCCTCCAGAAGAGGCAGTGCTGAGGGCTCTAAGATTGAAGAAAGAATTGTGTCTCAATTGTTAACGGAAATGGATGGGCTTGAAAGTTTGAATGATGTGATTCTATTAGCAGCTACAAATAGACCAGATATGTTAGACCCTGCTTTATTACGCGCTGGGAGATTTGGTAGACAAATTGAAATTTATTTACCTAATAAATATGCTCGAAAAAAGATCTTAGAGATCCATCTTAGGAAAAAGCCAATCTCAGAAGATGTTGATTTAGACGAGCTCGCAGAGGTTATCGCAGATTTTAGTGGAGCTGATATTAAAGCCTTATGTGAAGAAACAATCCTTCTTACAATTCGTAAAGCTATTAATCAAGAAGGGATAAATGCTGATGATTGGGAGTCTGTCAAAAAAATAAAGATATCCAAAAAAGAATTTGACAGCGCATTAGAGAAGATTTCAAAGAACGCTAAGCGTGCTCAGAAAGCGTATTCTTTAAATATTAAGGAACCTGTATCGGATTTATATAGGTAAATTTTATTACTTCTTTTTCTTCATTTTTAAAATACTCAAAAGCTTTTATCAGATAAAATATTATATTAATTCTCTAAATTCTGGGGAAACCATCAAATTTTTCTAATCCTTTTTTATAAGATAATTTCATTTCACCAATTCTGAATTTGAAAAATTGATTTGTCAAAATAACAAAAATTCTTCTTATCAAATTCTTTAAATCATTTCTAAAGGTTTTAATCATAGAAATAAAACATTAAAAAAATTAAGAAAAAAATGGTGAATAAGAAAATGGAAGTAGTTGTTAAAACAGCTGTAAGTGCCGTAGAGAATGAATCGCGGCAATCAGCTAAAGGATTTTGGAAGGAATTTGCTCAAGGATATTTTGACGCTGAAAAAAAGAAAAAATCACAAGAACTCAAAAAATACATAAAAGTATATAACGAATTGGAAGATAAAGATTCATTTCATGCTCAGTATCTTGAAACCTTGATCTGGAATCTTGAGCACTAAATACAATCTTTTTATTTTCTCTCTTTTTTTGATTTAGATACTTAAAAAATCTCCCCCTTCATAGATTTTCACATAAAAAATATATTCGAAAAAAACATACTTAATAATTATCTAGTAATTCAATTCATAGAATGAAATATATCCAAATCATATTACCTTACTCTAGTTTTATATGATAAAATCGAAATTTGATTTTTTAACTCAAAAGCTTAAAGTTCCCGGAACCTCCTATTCTCTCCAACTTGGATTTGTAGGAGATGTATGGATCTCACGGGTTCTCAAAGCTGATAATGTAATTGCCACGCATGAATATGAAAAATGTGAGGTGAAATACCCCAACCAAAATGATATTGTTAATTGGGTACTGCGCGCTGTAGCTGTTCCCGATCTCAATCCACACCGAATTATGAAGACCATTCAAAGACTCGCAAAAGAGGTAGTAGCCCAGAAACAAAGTTATGATCATAAGCGTGAGCAAATAACTAAAGAATCCAAAGAAAAAACTGAAGATATAGCGAAAAAACAGAGAAAAATATATGAAGAAAAACTGAACTTCTTCAACACTATTAAGAGTAAAATAGAGACGGGTGCGACAGGGAATGAAATTTTACTCGAATATGATAATTATCCACGGCATTTTGCTGGTATTCTTCGTATGTATGATGCCACTTTGAAACGTATAGGGGATACTAAAATTAATAATTATATCTTGAAAGAACGTAAGGGAAGTACAAAATTTTCACGACTCGATTCGATGGATGCTTATCTGGAAGTAATCAAAGTTGAACAAAAGTCAATCCAAAACCAGCTCCAACAATTAACTTCCGTCTCCCATTAATGTGAACTCTATATAAAAAAAGAAAAGAATAGGAAAGATAAAAAAAAAGGTTATTTAAATTAATTTAAATATCCCGAGGCTTTACAGTCTTTCTGCCATTTTTTTTTGCTCGATCGATGGCTCGGTCAAGAATCTCGATGATTCGAGCATTAAGCTTATCACCATCAATGACACTTGAGCTTGTATTACAATCCTTCGACTTGAGATATTCTCGAATTTTAGATTTTACATAAAGTGGTTCCACATTAGCTGCTGCAGCTTTTTTTTTCGCCATAATTTATTCCTCTTATTTTATTCAAATTTCATTAGGTTTTCGTAGAACTTAAGTTAATTATTATTTTGTACATTTTTAAATGTTTTTACAAACTGATGAATAATAGGCGTTTTCGCATTTTTCTGATGAGAAATGTGAAGAAGCGAAGAAATAAATAAATACTGTGTTTCCACGAATTATTTAATTATATCGCAAAATATGGTTTAAATTGAATATTTTTAATACACTCTTAAAAAGAATTATGGATGATTATTGTTTGAAATTTTAATTCAGATAGGTTAATTTTAATTTATTTAAACTCAGCAAGAGGGAGTTTTCGTAGAAAATACTCTCATTTTAAAAAGCAATTTAGTTTTTTTGAATGGATATTAGTTGGTATATTTAATAGCAATTAGAATTTATTTGATTTTAAAATAAGATGTAAATTTTAAAGATTATAGTAATCTTGTTTAAAATAAAAAAAGGAAAAGTATATACTGGAGTAGGTCTATTTTGATTATGGGGAGGTTTCAGAGCAACCTGGAATACTTACTCCGGCAGTTGCTAAACTTAACCCATATGCTACTACCAGCATCAATGCTAATGCGGCAATTGTTTTCTTCTTCATGTTGATTACCAATTTTAGTATTGGTATCCTTTTTTCTGAAATTACATATTTAAACTTATGAAATTTCCATGGAAATTAATCTAATTTCAATATCATTAGAACCTAAACTTTTTAATTGCATTGTAAAAGTAATTAAAAATAAAAAAAAGATGGTGTGTTTGAGTATCTATGAGCTCAGTTTACTTCTAACTAACATCTCAGATTTTACTCAGGTGGTTTTAATGTAATCTCGATCGAACTTACGTTATTAGACTGACCGTTTTCTCCTTCAAGGACTTCAGTGCTTAATTTAATATCTTCGTATTCTGTACCTTTTAAAAATCGATTTCTCAGGATTTCACAGACATCTACCGCATGAGAGATTGCTCTTCCTCGTGCTTTTACAACGCAATTCTCTCCTTTATTCAAAATCATCATAGTCGCCATAACATAGTTCATTGTGGGCCTACGACCTACATATACTGCATTTTCATCTGCCATTTTTTCTTTCCTCCATTGAATTATTTGGTTTGAGTTTTATTTCGGTTGTATAAGTATCTTGCTATACTGTGTTTCATTATGTTATTTTATAGTTTTCGTAATTAATTCGGGTGTAATTCAATTACGATAATTTTGCCATCATAGTAAAATATGATAAGCTTAAGGTAAATAAATTGGAAGATTTTTTAAAGTTTATTATATGCGTCGTTTAGCGTAGGATAGAGGAAAAAAGAAACTTTTAGGAGTTTGAGCGTAAATCTTCTTTCTTCTCATGAAAATCGATGGGTTTAGATTGATCATCATTTTTCGCTTCATTCATAAAATCCCACACAAGAGAGATGATTAGAACGAATAGAATAATTACAATCAAAGGGATCAATAGCCCAGATTCTGTAAAAAGGATTTTCACCCATCCGATAAACGGTACAACGCCACATACTACCCCTAAGATTTGAGATTCGGGGATCCATGGATCCTCAACAGAATTCGCATCTCCTTTAGTTTTAAACCACCATAAACCGTCTTCTCTAAGAGTCTTATTAATAACTCTATGGACAATAGGTTCATCAGGGGGATTGGGCCAATAACCATGAGCATCGAATACTATTATATCGCCATTTTTTTCTTCTGCGGTACCATTTTTAATATCTGCGGGATCTTTTCCGTATAAAAAGAGAAGATCGCCCTTAGAAAGTGTGGGCTCCATTGACCCGGACACCACTACGACCATCGGTGAGCTTGTGTTTAAAGAAAGCTGAAGAATCCAATAAATAACAAAAGGGGACGCAATAGCAATCCCAATGAGAAGCACATAGAAGATTATTTTTTTCTTTGGTCGCGGTTTCTTTTCATCCGAAAAACTCTTTTTATTTGATTTCCTTTCCATCTACTTTCCAACTAACTCAATTATAAACTATTAAATAAAGAATAAAAAATAAGACTAAGCTTTTGATTTTGTTAAGAAGATATTTATATATAAGCATATCAATTTCCAAAAATGACTAATAAAATACCCAAGAATAATAGTAAACAGAATTTTGGGATTTTTTGCAAAATATCATACCATAAATTAGCCCAATTATTTTACCTCCAGAATTAATGAATGCAATCAAATAGTCAATGTTTCCGATTATTAATATGATAAAAGTATTGCCGTTTACTGAAAAAATAGAAAAAGGCAAAAAGAAAATCAAGAGAAAATCTTAATATTTATCACTAGGTTTTTTATATAGATAAATTAAATATCCGGCGATTCCTATCGATGAAATTCCAATGATTATTAGAAATTGCGTAATAATTTCTGTATTCAAAAGTGTTTGGTCAGAATTCCAAGGATAATTACCCTTATATGAATTCCATGGCACATCCAAATAATTGTTATAAATAAATTGCTCAACTGTTTTACCAGTAATTTCTAAACTCTCATTTGATATATGTTTTAGAGTATCATTTATCGTGTGATGATACGGCCAGCTTGGATTATTCCAAAAATTTATGATTAAATCAACCGAAGGGATTTGAGCATCAACAAATGCCTTGTGATCGTCGATTATAGAATTAATTTCTGGATTAATTGGGAATGCATGTATATATCCCAAGGCGCGTCCCACAGCAAAAAGTTCATCTAATAATGAAGAGGTGGAATATTGCTCATTAATAAATTGTAGTCCAGTTCCACCCACCATGTCTAATAATACCATGCAATCAATCGTTTCATTATTCTGAGTATAGTAATACTCCAGATCATTTACGAATCTCTTTGAGCCCTCACACCAGTCCCAATTTGGTATGCCGTATCCATAATCGTATCCTTGATCTTCAGCATCAAAAAAGAGGAACCAGATTTGACAACTGAGATTTTCACGTTGTTCGTATATGATTCTTGCGAGCTCTAATAATACAGCACATCCACTTGCTCCATCATTCGCCCCGGGCACGGGTTTATCCTTATTCGAACTTATATCTTTTGTGGCTCTTTTTCTTGAATCATAATGAGCTCCTAATATAATAATGTGTTCTTTTTCATCATTCATTTTGAATAGAACATTGGAACAATTAGTATTATACACACTAAAGTTATGATAAGAATAAGAATAAGAATTATCTATTTTTTGGAATTCAGATATAAAAAACTGGACACATTCCTTGCTTTCCGGGGTCCCAGGAATTCGATTTCCAATGTCTTGAGTTTGGTTTTTAATAAATATATAGGAATTTGAAGAATTAAATTGAAGTTCTATATCAAGATTTTTTACTGTCAGTCCAGAGCTAAAAATAAGGTTATAGAGCAAAATAAAGGTTGCGCTGGTAATAAGCAATCCTAAAGTAATGAATAATGCGGTTGATTTCTTTATTTGTATCACCTAAAAAACAATTGGTTGCGTGCTAATAAAACTAAACAAAAAGGAAAAAAATAAAAAGTTTATGTCTTAATTAGGTTGGCTCAAATCCTAAGTCAACCCGAGTTTCGCCTTTTATTTGTGTTTCTAAGAAGGTTACTTTGAGGGGCATCCCTATATTAATGGATTCAGGATTGCCTTCATCTACTCCGACTAATTGAGCGCTAACCATAGGGCCTTCATCAAGTTTTATCACGGAAAAGCAATAAGGATTTTTTCTATCATACCCCTTCTCGACAAAATATGGCGTTCCAACAGTAATGCTTGTGAACGCGGCTAATTCGCCCTTTCCAGACATTTCAACCCATTCCATATTAGAATTCATGCACTTATTGCATAATTTACGCGCGGGAACATAGGTTTCTCCGCATTCATTGCATTTTGAGCCCATTAATTTCTTATTACGTATATATTCTAAATAGCTTTCTATTGTAAATGGTTTTTCTTCTGACATTTTTAGTATTCACCTCATTTTTCATAAATTGTGACCACACAGCTCGCTCCAGATCCACCTAAGTTGTGAGTCATTGCTCGTTCTACGTCAAATTGTACTTGTCGATTTCTCTCTGCTATCCCTCGCATTTGTTTGAAAATCTCCACTGCTTGGGCGGCACCAGTCGCGCCTACCGGATGACCTTTTGATTTCAAACCACCGCTAGTATTAATTGGTAATCTTCCATCCAGTTTAGATTCTCCATTCCTTACTGCTTCAGCAGCTTTTCCTTTCTCATAAAATCCAAGATCCTCCATGGCGAGAATTTCTGCAATGGTAAAGCAATCATGAACTTCTGCGATTTGAATATCCTTAGGACTCATCCCCGCCATTTCATATGCTTGCCTTGCAGCCTCTTTTGTAGCCGCAAATGAAGTGATTTCCTCTCTATCATGGACAGAAAGAGCAGCACTCCCTTGTCCGGTTCCAGCTATCCAAATTGGAGTCTCTGTAAAGTCTTTTGCTTTATTTTCAGCAGCTAAAAACAAACATGCTGCTCCATCTGTGATTAAGCTACAATCGAATAATCGAAGAGGATATGCTATGATTGGATTCGAAGAACTTTTAAGAAAGTCAAGTTCATTCTGCCAATCAGGAACCTCTCGTCCTTGTTTTTCATATCGAGCTTTTTTGCTATTCATTAAATCTTTAATTGATTGTTGCATCTGAGCGTATGGATTCTCAGCCCCATTAGCATGATTCTTAATTCCGACATTCATCAAATCTTCTGCTTTAGTACCGTACTTTTTAAAGTGTGCTGAAGCTATTGTACCATAAAGTCCAGGAAACGTTGCTCCTGCGGGATATTCGAATATATTATCTGAAGCTGTGGCCAGTACATCTGTCACATTTACAGTGGGCTGTTCCGTCATACATTCACAGCCACAAACCGCAATTACATCATGTACTCCAGAGGCTATAGCTAAGATGGCTTGTCGCATAGCTATCCCACTACTCGCACAAGCCCCTTCGAATCGGGCAGCGGGTTTTGGAGTTAACCCAACCAAGTCCGCCATTTGAGGACCTAAATGTCCTTGGTGATTGAACAAATCTGAAGAATAATTCCCCACATAACACGCATCAATGTCTTTCGGTTCTATTCCGTTATCCGTTTTTTCAACAGCATCTATCCACGCATCAACCCACATATCGGGATTCCGTTTTTCAGGAAAATGTTGCCCAAATTTGGACATACCAGCTCCGACTAACGCTACTTTTCTTGCTAATTTTCCCATTTTAATTCACATTGAATAATTTTGAATTGTTATATATTTCTTACAAAACTAAATATTATAAAAGATAAAAATTTTCAACTTAAGTCTAATAATTATTCATTTTCTCTTCATATTAAAATTTGAAATATAAATCAAGTGGTATTATAGGAAAAAGCTAAAAAAATCAATATCATTGGTGAGTTTTAGACGTTTTCAACAAATTTTTAATGGATGGTGTTATTGGCATTATTTTCTTTTGTTTTTTTCCTGTTTTTCCCAGTAAGAACCAATCGAAACCTAAACGAAATTCCATGGCAATCCCAATGGATATACCAATAGCCAAATTATCAAAAATTATGCCAAATGTTACCCCAAGCGCTGCGCCTATCGCAATTCCAATTGCTATTCCTTTCCCAATTTTAGATTCATTATGATTTTGCTCATTAACCATATTACTATAAAAATCTTAAACTTTTTAAAATCTGAGCTAAAAAAGAATAGATTATCTTAACTCGTTGAAAGTCTAATTTAGTAAAGCTCGCAAAAGACAGATATATTATTGTTTAAAAGATTTCGTTTTATTGGATTTAGAAAAACCTTAAATATTATTTACTCCTTTTGCTTCTCATTAGAATCCATTTAAATTAATTAGTTCCATTTTATGAAAGATTTCAATACCACGGTTAAAAACCTAATAAAAGGGGAAAAGTTAGTTATCCTTGTCGGGGCGGGATGTTCTGTAGACTCTCCTGCAAATCTTCCCACGGCAAAAAAGATGATTGAAGCTATTATTGATTATGCTTGCGATGAAAGAGAAAGAGAACACCTTAAGAATGTAAATAACTTGAGATTTGAATTATTATTAGAGATAATCCGTAGGAGATTAGATCCCGAACTCAGGCTATGCGATTACTATGCATTATGCGAAAGTCCGAATGAACAGCATTTTCTTTTATCTCAGATGATCCGTGAAGGGCATTTCGTTATAACGACTAATTTCGATAACCTTATTGAGCATGCTTTAATACAAGCGGGTGTAAATGAAGGTGAGATATCACCGGTAATTACTAAAAAAGACTATGAGAAGTTTCAGAATCCAGATTTGCATTATCAAAGAGGGATAAAAACAGTTTACAAATTTCATGGTTCTTCAAAAAATGTAATCACACAAGAAGATACACATGAATCATTAGCCCATACCATCAGTGATATATGTTCTGTTGAAGAAACGGGAATAGAACACCGTTTAGAACTTTATAAGCATGTGGTTTTTGGGAAGGCTACAAAGGATCGAGTATTCTTGATAATAGGATACTCTGGTTTAAATGATTGGGATATCCTATCGCTCTTGGACGATTTCCAATGTTTCAAGTCTCTGATATGGATTGAGCATGTTGAAAAGAAGGATGATAAGGAAAGGATTATTAAGATCGATGAGAATTCAATCGAGTATAAGGGAGAGAAAGATGAAACTCATCAAAGACTTTGCGATCTTTTTAATAGGAATAATTCTAAGAAAATTTACTTGATAAAGACAAATGTGTCTCGTATAGTCAAGGATCTTTTGAATAGAAAATATACGTTAAGTGGCATGAATTTTTCCATAAATCCTAAGAAATGGTTTTATAATCATCTAGCTAAACCCAATAAATTTCAACAATTTGCAATACCAAGTGAATTATACTTTGCTTTGGGAATGATGGAAGACTCGAAAAGATGTCTGAATGAAATTATATCGCTTGCTGAGAATAAAACTAATAATTCTTGGAAATCATTCGCATTATGTACCTTTGGTAAAATTTATAGTGTGGAAGGAGAATATGAATTAGCTCTGAAATCTTATCAAGAATCGTTAAATATTGCTCAAACATTGAAGGATTTGCCGAAACAAGTCAGCATTATAAATAAAATAAGTCAGTTATATGAATGGTGGGGAGATGCTGAAACGGCGATAATGAGCTATAGGAAAGCATTAAAAATAGAGAGAAAGCTTAATAACCACGATGGAGAAATATCTTTACTAAAAAAGATCGGATTCGTGTATAAATCTATTGGGGAATTCCAAGAGACTCATAAAAATCTCGAAGAAGCACTCAAGATAGCTATGGACTTAAGAGATGAACAGGAAAGAGGAATACTACTCAACCATCTTGGAAAGGTTTATTTTACGGAAGGAGATTATGATAAAGCAATCGAAAGATATGAAGATAGCATTAATGTTTTTGAAAATTTAGGCTATTCGTCGGAAAAGGCAAGTGTCCTCACGAATCTTGGGCAAGTTTATGATGCTCGTGGGAGATATTCGGATGCAATAAGGGTTTGTGAAGAGGCGGTGAAAATTTTCGATGAATTAGGAGATCTTCTTGGAAAAGCGTCCCAATTTAATAATATTGGGTTAGTACATTTCATGCAAAGTGATTATGAGCAGGCCCTTAAATATTACCGCAGAGCGTTAAATACTGCAAAGGATCTGGGAGACTTTTCCCGTGAAGGAACATATCTTAATAATATTGGATTAGTATATTACTCATGGGGGGATTATGATAATGCAGTCGATTCCTATCAAAAGGCTCTTAAAATAATTCGTAATATCGGAGATGTCTCGGGAGGGGCAAATTGTTTGAACAATATCGCTATAATATATAAAGAACAAGGGCTTTCCGATGAAGCATTAAAAACTTATAAGGAGGCATTTGAAATAATAAACGAAATAGGAGATCTTCCAAGTAAAATTGCACTTCTCAATAATATGGGGCAGATTTATACTGATCAAGGAAACTATGAAGATGCATTCATGAATTACACTGAAGCCTTGGAAATTGCGGAGTATTTAGGTGACATTTCAAAAAAGGGAGCGTGTATTAGTAATCTAGGTTTAATATATTATAGAGAAAAGAAGTATGATGAAGCCCTCAACAATTTTAAAGAAGCGCTAAAAATCGATGAAGTTTTAGGAGATCGTTCTGCAATAGCAACGGATTATGGTCATATCGGATTGATTAATTATGAACTCAGAAAATATGATGAGGCTTTACATAATTATAAGATATCCTTAGAAATTGATGATCATTTGGGTGATCTCTATTCTAAAGCGAATCATCTCAATAATATTGGGCTTATATATTTCGAAAAAAAAAAATTTGTTGAGAGCCTAAATAGTCTCGAGAATGCATTGAATATTTTTGAAGATTTAGGACTGGAAAATGCTCCAAAGACTCAGACTCTTAAAAAAAACATTAAAAATGTGAAAGATTCTATCAAATCCTAAATGTTTTGAAATTGTCAAAAATTGAAAATTTAAATCTAAAAAAAAATAATTAATATATACTATGAGTAAATCTAATTTAGAGCCAGTTAAATTTGATGATTATAAGGTTGGAGATTCTGCGAAATTTACAAAAACTATTACTGAAGAGGATGTGATGAAGTTTGCGGAGGTATCCGGGGATTATAATCCGCTTCATACCGATCCCGAGTTTGCCAAAACGCAAATGTTTGGAGAACAAGTTGCACACGGAGTGATAAGCGTTGGACTAATCTCTGCTGTATTAGGTATGGAATTATTTGGTCCGGGCATATTATATGGAGAGCAATCGGTCAGATTTGTAAAACCTGTATATTTTGGAAACGAATTAACTGCGGTGGCGACTGTGAAGGAAAAATATACTAAAAAGGATGGCAAGTTAAAATTCATTCGCTGTACAACCCAAGTCTTTAATCAAGATGAGGAGTTAGTCACAGACGGAGAAGCTGTGGTAATGGTTATGAATTAAAGTTTAACTTCTAATATTTCTTTTATTTATTCTTTTTGAAGAAGTAGAAAGCCATAATGCAGAAGAATTATTAATAAAAAAAAGAGAGACTTATTAATTGGTCCTTATTGACTTGCTTCTTCCAAGATTTGCTTAATTTTATCTATGGTAGAAGGGTCTTCAATCGTGCTTAAATCACCTGGTTCTTTCCCTTCGGCCAGATTTTTGATAGCTCTTCGAATAACCTTACCTGAACGCGTTTTAGGAAGTGCTTTTACAAAATAAACCGCTTTTGGAGTTGCCACGGGCCCTATTTCTTCACGGATAAGCTTCTTCATTTCTTGCTCTAGCTCTGGAGTTCCGTCATAACCTTGTTTTAATACAACCATAGCAATCGGAACTTCACCTTTTACTTCATCTTCTACACCGATACAGCTTACTTCAGCAACCTGAGGATGTGTGGAAAAAACCGCTTCCATTTCACCCGTCCCTAATCTATGTCCTGCTACTTTTATTACTTCGTCTGCTCGGCCCAACACGTAAAAATAGCCATCTTCGTCTTCGATACCATAATCCCCGGTTGAGTAATAATTATGACCCGCAAAAGCTTTATAATACGAATTTATATATCTATCATCATTTCTATAGACAGTCAATAGAACCGCAGGAGGAGTGGGCGGAACAGCAACTAGATAACCTTTATTTCCCTTTTCAATTTCATTTCCTTCGAAATCAACGACTTTTAAATTCCAACCCCACATCGGTTTGGTTGGGCTTCCAGGTTTAATTTTGAGTGGGGCAATACCGTAGGGATTCGCTAAAATTGGCCAGCCTGTGTACCGTTTGAAAGAGAGATTCTTTCTCACTAAAAATTTCGGTCTGCCAATAATTATCAACAATAGCAATTCCCTCTCCTAAAACGCGTTTCATCCATTCATAGGTCGCCTCATCAAGCGGTTCACCAGCCAGATAAATTGTTTGCAGTGAGCTCAGGTCATTATCTGTAATATATTTCTCATCGAATTTTCTCAAAATTCTGAATGCCGTAGGTGCGGAAAAAACTGTATTGACTTCATATTTTTCGATAACTTTAAACCACGCATTCGGTTCAGGATAGACTGGGGTTCCCTCATAAATTATAGATGTACACCCTTTAAATAGGGGGCCATAGATAATGTAGGAATGTCCGACTACCCATCCAATATCACTAGTGGCAAAATATACATCATCAGTGTCAGTATTAAAAATCGATTTCATTGAATGATATAACGCAACCAAATGCCCTCCCGTATCTCGAACGACTCCTTTAGGTTTTCCTGTAGTTCCGCTTGTATAAAGAATGTAAGAGGGATCTATACTTTTTACTCTCTCTGGTTCGACAAATACATCCTCATCTTTCTGTTCCATTAAATCGCTCCAATATACATCTCTCCCTTCAACCATTTTATGGTCTACAATATTCCGATTCACGACAATTGTATGAGGAACTTTATAATCAGTTGTTTCTAGAGTTTCATCCACAATCGATTTGAGATCAACTTCTTTTCCACCCCTCTTTCCTCCGTCTGCGCAAATGACAAGCTTAGGTCTGGAATCATCGATTCTTACTCCTAAAGATCGAACGGAAAAGCCTGCAAACACGACAGAGTGTATCGCACCTATTCGAACGCATGCCAGCATCGAGATAGCCGCTTCAGGGATCATCGGTAAATAGATTACAATCCTATCTCCCTTTTCAACACCATAATCCTTCAAAACGCTCGCAAATTTATTTACTTCCTTGAGTAAATCTTTATAGGTAAGAATTCTCTCTTCATTTAGTTCTGAGGAATACCAAATATAAGCGGGCTTATCTGGGAAATCTTCTGCCCATCTATCAACTGCATTATAACAGGTATTCGTTTCTCCGCCAACAAACCACTTATAAAATGGAGGATTGCTATCGTCTAAAATTTTATCCCATTTTTTATACCAATGAATTTTATCGGCAATGGCGGTCCAAAATCCTTCTGGATCATTCAAAGATTTTCTATGAAGTTCTTGATATTTCTTGAAATTTTTATCCATATCCATTTTTGATCAACTTATAGTTATATTTTGATAATATAATTTTGAAAATTGTAAATCAATATTAAAAATTTGAGATTTTAAGGAAATTTATCAATCATTACTTTGTGTAGATATGCATTTAAAGCACTAAATCAAAAATAGAAGTATAGATAGAAAAGTATATAACAGATTATTTTATGAAGCAAAAGGAGATTTTGGAATTTAAATACAAAATTAATATTCAATTCCATAACGTGCTTGAATTCCCTTACTGGAATAATAGTGCTTAATCATCTTCATTTCTGTTAGAAGATCTGCGTGTTCTCTTAACTTCGGATGAATTGGATGACCTCCTGTAATCACCAATTCGACTTTTTCGGGTTTATTATCGATTATATCCATCACATCGTCGATATTAATAACGCCCATTTGGAGTGCAACCCCGATCTCATCTAAAATCACTATATCATATTCATCGCTGTTAATTATCTCCTTTGCAAATTCTAAGGCTTTTTTCCCCTCTTCTAGATCAATATCACCGGGAATTTCTATTAATTCCGTGGTACCAAATTGCTTAACTTCGAAATTGGGAATTTGTTTGATTGCGTCGATTTCTCCATATTGTGTGTTTCCTTTCATAAATTGAATCATATATACCTTAAATCCGTGACCTGTAGCACGTAAGCCTTGTCCCAGCGCAGCAGTAGTTTTTCCCTTACCTCTACCAAAATATACTTGTATGAGTCCTTGCTTTAATCTTTTGCGCGTCATTTAAATTGTTTTGAATAATTATTATAATCAATAAGATAATAATTGGAATTGTTTTTTAATCTTTAAAATTTTTATTAACACTCAGATGATTTCTTCGAAGAATCAAGACTTAAATTTCTATAGATCAATTAATTATTATATTTTATTCAAAATTTAAAATAGGGAAATTTCGGATGACTCAGAATAAAATTATGCCATTGGAAGAAGCCATCTCTACATACATAGATGATGGCGACCTTGTGGGAATTGGTGGCTTGTCATTTTGGAGAAAACCGATGAGCGCGTGTCGTGAAATAATAAAGCAAGGAAAAAAAGACTTAAGGCTCTGCACCTTTGTTGGGGGTATTGAAATTGATATGCTGGTTGGAGCAGGATGTGTTTCTGAAGTGAAAGCTTCTTTTGTTGGAATGGAAGTATTTGGAATGGCTCCGAATTATCGAAAAGCCGTTGAAGAAAATACAATTAAAATTTCCGAAGAAACGGAAGCAACTATCGCTTTGGGATTAAGATGCTCTTATTTAAAAGTTCCATTTATGCCCTTGAGAGGAATCATAGGAACAGATTTTCCAAAAATTAGGGATGATCTTAAAGAATTTGAAGATCCCTTAGGAAGTGGTACTCAGTTAATGGCTCTTCCTAAAATCGATCTGGATGTTGCCATTTTGCATGTGCCATATGCTGATGAAATGGGGAATGGAAATATCCCTGGTGCTGTATGGATGGATGCGGATATGGCAAAAACTGCTAAAAAAACCATAATTACATGCGAAAAAATTGTCGAACTTGAAGATATAATTCATATGCCAGGAAAAGCACAATTGCCAATGCAAACGACAACAAGCGTATCAAAAGTTCCTTATGGAGCCCATCCAACCTCATGTTTTCCCATATATACATTCGACGCCCATCATATACAACATTATCTCGATATGGAGTTTGGGGAGTATAGAGAAAAATATATTCTCAAAAAAAATCAGATTCAATATCTTGAATCTACAGGTGGAGTTGAGACAATCTTTAATGTATTATTATAGAGGTGAAAAAAATGAATGAAAAAATAAATGAGTACACAATAGATGAACTCATGACTGTGTTAATGGCAAGAGAGGTTAGAAATAATGATGTAATGATTGTTGGAGTGGCAACTCCTATGGTCTGGGCTGCATTTACTTTAGCAAAATTAATCCACGCCCCTGAGGCTATATATCATTATATTATGGGAAATACCTTTGTATATGAACCGCGTCAAGTATCTTTATTATATTTAGAAATGAATACAAAAAGGGCATATAGGTTTCAAAATTCGGCTGAATGCACGCTTGAATCTTTACCATCTGATAAATTAACCACTATCGAATGGTTCAGACCGGCTCAAGTGGACCAATATGGAAATACTAATAATATTTGTATTGGAAACTGGGAGAAACCAAAGGTCCGTCTCCCGGGATGCGCGGGAATAGCAGACTTCAGTATGTTCTATTCTCGGGGTTCCTTTTTATATACACCCCGACACGACTCGCGTACTTTTGTTCAAACAGAGAAATTATTCTTCATCTCAGGGATAGGTTTTCAAAATGGGAAACGATCGGTATGTGGGGGTGCTGGACCTCAATGTGTCATCACTGATCTAGCGTATCTTGATTTCGACCCAACAAGTAAGCGAATGAGGGTAAAAACAAAGCATCCTGGCGTAGAACTCAAAACAATAAAAGAGTCTACCGGATTTGAATTAATCATTCCAGATAATGTTAATGAAACCACACCACCCACTAAGAGAGAACTCGAATTATTAAGAAACAAGGTTGATCCTTTAGATATTCGAAAATTAGAAGTCCTTTCCGGAGAAGAGCGCAAAAAACTGTTAAATCAAATAATTGCGAAAGAGAGCGCTATGGAAAAGAAATTTCCAATAAAGATATCTTGAATAAAAAAATTTAGTTAGGATAAAAAAATAAATAAAAAATTTACATTCAGAGTAGTTATCATGAAAATTTTAATAACTGGAAGTTCTGGTTATCTTGGAAAAAGTTTAATAAAGAAATCACTGGAAAAAGATATGGATGTAATAGGAGTTGATATTAAGCCAAGTGATATTTGAAGATTCTATAATAAAACTAATTACTAAAGTTCCTGAATTCGGATACAGTATATTAAAGTTTGAAAGACAACCTCGGAAAATATCAAATGCTGATTCGAAATTCTTGTATCAACTCAATATTACAAATCATAAAAAGAGGCTTGAGGTCTACTATAAATCAAAGAAGGTTTATTCATTATGTTTTAATCCGGAAATTGTACAATTAGAACTTATTGATAACGAAAAAAACCATATACTACAAAGATTTATTTATATGTGTATTACAAAAAGGGATAGATTTAAGCTTAAGATTGTCCAATATGCTAATATTAATAGATTAGAATTCTATTTGGATTCTGGAGAATTACTTGAAATTATATTGATTCCTGAGATTAAGATACAAAAATCACTCATTAATTATCCTTTTGGAATAGAAGAAACCAAGAGAAGCAAGATCCAAACATTAGACTTTATATGGCTTAAAAATGAACATATGGGAATTCTATATATAAATAAGAATAGCCAAAGATTTATTATCAATAAAGAAAACCACATAATTAAAAATATTTTGCCAAAAAGGAATAGATATGAATTTGCAATTGTGATTACTAATGATTTACAAAATAGAAAAAACCCTCTTTATTATGTTAAAGCCTACAACACTAAACTAATGGGAATATTTACGGAATTCAACTCAAGTATTTTATCTAAATCATTTCTGAGTTTAGATTATAAGGTGCACATAGATGTAGTAAATCTGTGGAAAAGAAACAATAAAACATATATTAGGTTATTTAATCCAAATAATAAAGAAGAACAAGTAGTTCTCAAGGGAATTCTAATAAATAATCCTTTATATGAAGTAGATTTTAATTACAATATTATTTCTAAATTGAATTCAAATAAATTCAGTATGAATCCTTGGGAAATAAAAACACTTCAATTTTAGGTTATTAAAATTTCCGAATGTTTTACTTTAGTCTTTTTTAATCTCAAAATGAACAGTTTTAAAGATATCGTGAATTTTTTGATGGATAGCAAATTTATTGTTGATAATTTTAGATCCTACATCTTTTAATTCCTCTTCATTAAACAAATTATTTAATAAGATCGACTCTATTTTTGTCATAATCGCATCTTGCACTTTATAAGAATAACGTCTTTCTTTCTTTTCCTCAAGAAGTCCAGATAGTGCTATATATTCCTTATGTTCCCATATTCTCTCAAGCAAGTCATCCACACCTTCTCCTCTAATAGAATTTGTCATAATCACCGGAGGTCTCCATCCACTTTGGGTCGCAGTTGCATCGTCAAGCATCATCTCAATTTGGACAGCTACTTCATCACCACCCAAATCTTTTTTATTGATATCATAGATATCTGCAATTTCTATTATCCCCGCCTTTTGTGCTTGAATAGAATCACCCGCACCAGGAATTAGGATTAGTATTGTAGTATATACAAGTTTATATATTTCGAATTCGGCTTGTCCCACTCCAACAGTCTCGATAATGATTACATCCATACCAAATGCTTCATATAATAGAGAGATATCAAACACTGCTCGGGAGATTCCCCCTTTATATCCTCTGGATGCTAAACTTCGCATAAATACGTTTGGATGACAAGAAATCTCTGATAACCTCACGCGGTCTCCTAAAAACGCCCCTCCACTAAAGGGAGAAGTCGGATCAACAGAGATAACTCCAACTTTCATATCTTTTTCCACCAATCGCTTTACCAATTGTCCAGTTAGAGTGCTTTTCCCAACCCCGGGTGATCCTGTCAGTCCAATAATATATGACTCATGGTCGATATCATCAAAGTGCTGAAAAATTTCTAACGCAGAATCGGGTTCATTTTCAATAAGTGTAATTAATCGTGCTAAAGCAACCTTATCTTCATCTTTAAACCTTTTACATAAATCTTCTATGTCATATTTTTTATCCACAAAAAGTACACCATCTATTTATTACATTCCCAGTTTAGTAAATATATAATAATTAAGAAATTCCGAAATGGAATATCCATCATTTATCTATGGTAAAAAATATTTTGTATTATTATTATTTTATGAAATCTAAATGATTTTTATGCTTAGATTAATAGGGTTCAAGAAAAATCATTATTAAATCTATTTCCTTATCAGCTGGAATAATAATATTCTAAATCAAAAAATAAATTGAAAAAAGAATTTGTTAAAATTGAAGTTATTTAAGGTTTTCGTGAATGAAATCGACAATATCTTTAGTCATCGTTCCTGGACCATACACATTAGCAACGCCCATTTCTTTTAGCTTTGGAAAATCTTTCGCGGGAATTACACCCCCCACTAATACCATAAAATCGTCTTTTAAACCTTTTTCATCCAATTTATCCATAAGTTGTTTCGTATACGCCAGATGTGCTCCTGAATGGATACTCAGTCCAATTATATCCACATCTTCGTGAACGGCAGATTCTACAATCTGACTGATGTTTTGGAATCCTCCAAAGATTAATTCCATTCCCGCATCACGTAAGGCTCTAGAGACTACGATTCCCCCCCTCCAATGGCCATCAATACCCGGTTTAGACATTAAAACGCGAATTTTTTTAGTTTGTTGCATTTTTACACCTCCAGAATTAGATTGCTAATGGTGGCTCCCAAATACCCCAGATTTCTCGATAAATATCGCAGACCTCGCCCACTGTAGCACCTTCCTTCGTGGCTTCCATAACCACGGGCATAACATTTTCTTCCTTTTCACAAACTGTTCGTAATTTATCTAAAATCTCTTCCAATTTGTCATTATCACGACGCTTTTTCAGTCTTTCCACCCGTTCTTTCTCGATTTTCATTGCCTCATCATTGGTTCGAAAAACATCAGTTACTTCATCATACGGAACAGGATATTTATTTACTCCAAGAGTTATCTCCTCACCCGTTTCCATTTTCTTTTGGCGCTTATGGAAGGCATCTCTCATCTCTTTATATAACCACCCTGTCGAAAGGGCTTTGTCAATGGAACCCACCTTTTCAATTTTATCCATATAATTCCATACCTTCTCTTCAATTTCATCTGTTAACCATTCTACATAATAGGACCCCGCTAATGGATCGACAGTATTGGTAATTCTCGTCTCATCTGAAATAACTTGCTGAGTTCGAAGTGCAATTAAGGCAGCTTCTTTAGAGGGTAGGCAAATTGCTTCATCAAAAGAATTGGTATGGAGAGATTGACATCCTCCAAGAGTTGCTTCAAGTGCTTGGATTGCCGTTCTTATGATATTTACTTTAGGTAGCTGAGCAGTCAGTGAACTCCCCGCAGTCTGAACATGAAATCTAAACTGCATGGATTTTGGATCTTCGACTTCATATCGATTTTTCATCAATTTTGCCCATATTCTCCTAGCCGCACGATATTTTGCGATTTCTTCAAAGAAATCTTTATGGGCAGAAAGATGGAAGGCTAATCTATTAACAAAATCATCTGCTTTCCATCCTCTATCTACTATTTCATCGATGTGCGAACAAGCACTCGCAAAAACAAATCCTAATTCTTGAACGGCATCGATACCACCTTCCCGATAGTTATAGCCTGTGAAATTAATTGGATGCCATTTTGGAACGTTGCCCATCGGAACAGTCCATTCGATAAAATCACACGCCAAACGGAGCAAATGATCCGGAGGAACATTTTTATAAGGAATATATCCGACTGTCATGGTCAAAATATCATTTTGTGTCGTTCCCATAAGGTTTCTAATATCATACCCTCTCTTTTTCGCCATATTAAAATACATCGAACATACCGGTGCGGCAGTAAATGGCTCAACAACCAACGCCACGCTGATTTTATCGATTGGGATATCTTCGGTGAGAGCAAATAAACTGTCAATGCAGTAGAGTGGGACACCAGAAGTACCAACCTCAGGTGCACCATCTGCATTCGAAGGATCTATACCATTAAAAGTTAATGCATCTACGGCCGCAGAAAAACCCGTTTCACCGTGTGTATAAAGAAATTTCCATCGTTCATTTGTTTCTTCGGGAGTACCGTGCCCGCTAAATAACCTCATAGTCCAGATTCTTCCCCGATACATAGTAGGATACGGTCCACGCGTATATGGAGGCTGTCCCGGAAACCCCACTTCTTCAAGATAATCTCCTTTTACATCTAATGGAGTATATAAGCGCTTCACCGGAATTCCCGAATCAGTTTCAAATTTAGTATCTCGCTCACCTACATCTTTATATTTCTTTTCCCATTTTTCTTTTTCTCTTCTTATATTTTCTAAATATTCATCATCATACATTATTTTTACACTCGTGCTTGGGCTGAACAATTAAAATTAGTTTTCATAAAGCATTACAATATTATTGTATAAAGTTCTTAAAAAATTTAATCTTTGAAATCAATTTATTTCATACATAATTGTGCGAAATTTTAATGCATCTCTCTTGTTATTTATTTAGGATCTTGAAACGTAAAAGGTAAAATCGTTTATCTGGAATTCCCAGGCAAAAAAGAATTCATTGAATTTCCTCTTGTCCCAAGCATCTTCGATTTTTTGTATTTTTTTCCGTAATTCAATTAACAGAGATGGTTTGCAAGGAGTTTTTCTATGAGAGGGGTAGAGCTTGCTAACTTTTTGTTTATTACATAAAGCTATTAATTTTGAAAGTGTTTTTAAAACCTTTGGGAATTCTTGTCTTCTTGGGAGGAAAATATCACCATAATAGGCTACATCACCAGTAAAGAGCATTTTCTTATCTGTTTGAATGCAGATGGATCCGGAAGAATGTCCTGGGGTGTGGATAATTTCGGCCTTTATCCCTCCTAATTCAAACGTTTTTCCGTCTTCAAGAAGATGAACATTTTCCGCGGGAGGGATGAGATAATCGTATTTTTCATACCTTTTCACAATTTCAGTGGGAGAATTTTGTAGGAAAAATACACTATAACCATGAGAGACAATATTTTTTTCATTCTCGTGAATATATACCTCCTTAAATTCATGATTGCCTAAAATATGATCCCAATGAGCGTGTGTATTAATCACTACTAAATCTCTTTGCCCTATGATTCGATCCACAATCGGTTTTAAAGGATAAAGTCCGCACCCAGTATCGATAAGAATGGCTTTTTCTGAACCTAAAATTACATATAGATTGAGAGGATCATTCCGATAGATTGGATGGATTTCGGAAATAGTTTCTTGGATCGTATAAATGAATTGATTAAGCTTCTCAACATAAAAATGATTAGTTTCAGAACACATTAAGGTTACAAATAGTGAGATGGAAATATAGATGTAAGTATTAAGATAAAATTTATGATCAACCTAAACCATTAATAAAAAGATGGAATAGAAATTTAGGATAGCTTAGTGCAACAATTTATGCATAGAATATCTTCAATTGATCTAACACCACAATCTCCCAAATCACATTCCCATTTGTGAGTGTTTCCGTTCAGCGAAATACTAAGTCCACAACTTAGAGGAATTGTTTCAATGTTTCTCCCACAATTCACACATGTTAAATCCATTTTTTTATAAACCTCGAATATATAATTATATTCTATTAAATCAAATTCAATCTTATTCTAATATAAGTTATGACTATGATATGTATCTAATATGTGAAATTGGATTAAAACGTAAAAGATTTTGGGAAGATTATTTATAAAAAATAGATTTTGTTATTGAGTGAAGTTTTAAGTTTTTAAGATATTATTCTCATTCACTTTTTAATATTAGAATTTAATTCAATATGGGTTTCAGCTAAAAGAGATAAAACAACAAGAAATCTATAAATTATTACTATTTTTAGTCTGAGATGGACAATAATTCCTTAGAGAATTTTCTGATAATTCAAAATTCCACAAATTTTTTATTTTTCCGTCAATTCTTTTAGACTAATTTGAATTAAACAAATAATAAAATGATGAATGATGGAATTTTCGTTAAATAAGAGACAGAAGATGATTCGAAAGATAACTCGAGAATTTGCAGAAGAACATATTGCACCAGTCGTGGAGGAAAGCGACCAAAATTCCCAATTAGATCCAAAAGTATTTGAAATGATGAAAGAGATGAAATATTTTGGAACTTGTATTCCTCAAGAATATGGAGGTGCGGGTTTACAAGATGATACAATTAGTTTCTGCATCGTCACGGAAGAGATCGGTCGTGTAGATGCATCGTGGAGTATCACCACGGGTGTACACTGTTCGGTTTGTGCTTACCCAATATATCGCTTTGGGACAGACGAGCAAAAAGAACGTTTTTTAGTCGATCTTGCGACGGGTGAAAAGCTAGGGGCTTTCGCATTGACTGAAGCTAATGCTGGTTCTGACGCTGGAGGTGTGCAATTGACGGCTACTAAAGATGGAGATGAATATATCCTAAATGGGAGTAAAATCTTTGCCACCAATGGCGGTATTGCTGAAACTTTGCTTGTGGTCACCTCTACTGGACAGAAAGGGAGAAGGAAAGAACTTACCATCTTTATTGTAGATACTAACACCCCAGGATATTCTGTTGGAGTAAAAGAAGATAAGTTGGGTGTTCGGGCATCAAATACATCTGAATTAGTTTTTCAAGACGTACGGGTACCAGAAGAAAATATTTTGGGAAAAGTAGGACAAGGATTTCGCTTAGGTATGCAGATTTTAGATTATGGAAGGATATTGATGGCAGCGCAATGTGTAGGTCTTGGACAAGCGTGTCTTGAAGCATCGATCAAATATGCAAATGAACGTGTTCAGTTTGGACAACCCATCGGGCGATTCCAAGGAGTACAATGGAAAATTGCAGATATGGCCACAGCCGTAGAATCCTCCCGCTTACTTACCTATAAAGCAGCTTACAAATGCGATATGGGAGAAGATTATGGGCATGATAGTGCGATGGCAAAATTAGTCGCTTCTGAAGCAGGAATGCAAGCTGCCCATGATGCAGTTCAGATTCATGGAGGGTATGGCTTAATGAAAGCGTACGATGTTGAACGTTATTTCCGAGATGCTAAGATGGCAGAAATATATGAAGGGACCTCGGAAATACAAAGAATGGTTATTGCGAATCATCTACTACGAAAAGGTGCATGAGGTGAACGTTAATGAAAGTATTTGTTTGTATTAAACAAGTTCCGGGAGTTTCAGAGGTCAAAATAGATCCGGAAACCAACACGTTAATCAGGGAAGGGATTCCAAGTATTATAAATCCGATGGATAAGAATGCCGTTGAATTAGCTTTAGAATTAAAAAATAAATATGGAGCAGATACGATTGGAATTAGTATGGGCCCACCTCAAGCAGAAGAGGCGCTCAGAGAAGCTTTAGCCATGGGATTAGATGAGGCATACTTGTTAACTGATAGAGCTTTTGCGGGTGCTGATACATTAGCCACATCCCATACATTATATCTTGGAATCAGTACATTGTTAGAAAAATTTAAGGAACGGGATAACTATTTAGTCATATGTGGTACTCAAGCTATTGATGGAGACACCGCCCAAGTCGGTCCAGAACTCGCAGAAGAGTTAGGAATCCCTCAAATTACATATGTTCAAAAATTTGAATTGCAAGATGAGAAAGTAATCGTTGAACGAGCTTTTCGAGGAGAAGAGATTGTGGTAATTGAGACGAAATTACCGGTACTTATTTCTGTTTTAAAAGATGTAAATGAACCAAGATATCCAACTTTAGAGGGAATTGTTAATTCCTACGAAAAGGAGGTTAAGTATCTTACTCATGAAGATTTAAATGCAAAAAAACAAAATATTGGACTTAATGGCTCGCAAACAGAAGTATGGAGAATATTTATTCCAAAGCGAAAGGGTGAACATCTAATTCTTGAAGGTTCAATTGAAGAAAGAGTAAATCAATTATGCGAAAAATTAAGGGAAGATAAACTAATCTAAGGAGGGTAAAACAAATGAGTATAATAATAGATAGTGAATTATGTACAGGATGCGGGGCTTGCGTTGACAATTGTCCTTATGGAGGGATGGATGTCAAGAATAATGTGGCATGCATTACGGGAGAATGTACGTTGTGTGGTGCTTGTGTGGATGTGTGTCCCGTAGAGGCAATCACGATCGAAAAGGAAGAATTTAAAGTTCCGAAAATGGATCTTTCCAAGTATAAAGGTGTTATGGTGATTGGGGAGCATTTCAGAAATGAGATTCAAAATGTAGTGTATCAGCTTTTAGGAAAGGGACGAAGCTTAGCAGCTAAATTAGGGGTCAAAGTCTCTGTTGTCCTTTTAGGTTCAGAGCTGGATGATAAGTTAGAGGAATTAGGGCAATTTGGCGCAGATGAGGTTATTTACGTTAAATCACCCATTTTAAAAGATTATTATTCGGATCTATATGTGAACACATTAACAGAAATAGTACAAGAGAAAAAACCCGAAATAGTTCTAATAGGAGCTACACCCACTGGAAGGGATTTTGCTCCACGACTTTCAAAGCGGTTGTATGCGGGATGTACAGCGGATTGCACTGGATTGGATATTGAAGAGGAGACCGGAAATCTTCTCCAGACGAGACCCACATTCGGGGGAAATATTATGGCAACCATTAGAACCCCCACAAGTAGACCACAAATGAGTACCGTCCGCCCGGGAATATTTGATCCCATTGAAAAAATTGATAAAAAACCAGAAATCACCATAATTGAGAAAGAAATTGATGAAGAAGATTCAGTGACAAAGATTCTAAAAATAATTGATAAAGAAAAAGCGGGAATCAATCTTGAGGAAGCAGAAATAATTGTATCGGGAGGACGTGGTGTTGGTGGGAAGGAAAATTTTAAAATCATCGAAGAATTAGCGGACGCACTTGGAGGCGAAGTTGCAGGATCGAGAGTAACAGTCGAATTAGAATGGATTGACCACGATCGCCAAGTAGGACAGACGGGAAAAACTGTATCCCCGAAATTATATATCGCATGTGGAATTTCTGGCGCCATTCAACATTTAGTTGGAATGGAAAATTCAGATATCATCGTGGCCATTAATAAAGATCCCAACGCTTCCATATTTGATGTAGCTCATTATGGTATCGTGGACGATTTGCATAAAGTTGTTCCTGCTCTTACCGAAGAGATTAAACGAAGAAAAGCAGGAAAATAATCTTTTTCATTTTTCACTATTTTTTCGCCAAAATAGAAATTTACTTCTATTGTATTCTATAAAAAATGAAATATGATAAGGATTTAGTTTTCTGAATTAGATTACTCAGTTAAGAAGAGTTGTATTATCTATGAAGACTTTTTTTATTTATTATTATTTAGATTGAAATATTATTAACACTCTATTAGAATATATTTAAAAGTGTAATAGAAATAAATTCTAATAATCATCATAACAAAAGATTTAAAAATATATAGATACAAAAAATATTTATATAGATATGGAGAATTGATTATTTTGAATCAACCCAAATTTTGTCCAAAATGTGGAACTGAGACAAAATCTAAAGCTTCTACGTGTCTTAACTGCGGATTTGATTTTAATTTAAAGAGTAAAAGTAAAAAAGAAGAAAAGATTACATCCACAGCACAAGAAGAAGTTTCAAAACAAGAAGAATACCCCTTTAGTAATGTTACAACGAGAGTTCAAGCGTATATTTTAGATTTTCTGATTCTGAGTATCTTATTCATATTTTTTGAATATTTATTTTCTACCACTCGATACACTTTTAGTTTTCCATCGGGTGGTGAAATTATAATTGAAGTTCTTATTGGCATTTTTTTTGGATTAACCAGTTTTCTTTATTTTTTCGGCTTTGAATATTATAATAATGGAAAAACCTTAGGAAAAAGAGTAATGCATATAAAAACTGTCAAAATAAATGGTAATAATGGAAATTTGAAGGATCATCTTCTCAATAATGTTTCAAAGGTGATAATTTTTATCCCATTATCAGGAATACCATTTATAAGAGATATATTTTCTAATAATCTTCTTCTAAGAATTGCTTCGATATATTTCTTATTCCCTTATGTGATCTATCTACTCTTTCCTTTATTAATTATAGTTGATTTAATTGGGGGAGGATTAATGAAATCGCAAGATGTCAATAAAAATTATCTCCGCGCATTACAGAAAATTTCGAAGATGAACGTAATAAGAGAAGATAAAAATAACAACTTCTTTTCAATATTTTTCCTTTTAGGTTTAACATGGATTATAATTAAAGGAATATTCGCACTGGATAAATTAGGTTTATTGTTTTATGGAGTTTAGTGGAGTGATAATTATAGATGTCTACTAATGAAGATATTGGATATAAAATTCGCAAATATGTGTTAGATCTTTTCATTATTTTTCTTCTCCTACCAAGCAATATCTGTTTTGGCGAAAACTATAGATTTGTATTTTCTTGGGGATATGGACTCACAATTTCTTTATTAGATCTATCAACTGGACCGATAATAACTTTTATTCTTGAATTCTATACATATCTGATAGTATTTTGTTTTATATTGATGATGATATTAATGGTTTTAGCAAGCTACTTTATAAAACACCAGCAAATTAAAGTCGCCTATTCATTTCGATTAATTGAATATTGGGTAATCCTTATGTTTGTTTCAATCTGGATCTTCATTTTCAATATAATGGAATTTATAATCTACAGAGAATTATTTGGTGCTTATATCTTTTTGCCCATTTTATTCATATTTCTTTTTCTAAAAACAATATTAGGGATAAGGTTGGGATTGAGATTAACAAAAGAGAAATTGAATGAAATGCCTTCCCAAAATGCAGAAAATGCGCAAGAATTAGAAACCAAGTTTTGTAGTCACTGTGGTAAAAAAATTAAAAATGATGCCGAATTTTGTGAATATTGTGGAGGAAAGCAAGAATACACTCTTTAAATTACCCAAAGTAAAAATTTTATACCTTAATGTTTCTTATATAACTTTTTCATTATATTGAGTTAATATCTAATATTCTAAAATAATGGAAATTTTTAAAATTGAAACAAATTAAAGAAAATTTTAAAGATCACTACTCTAATAATTCACATAATTTAATTATTGACGTATATAATTTCCAGAAATGAAATGAATATTACGAAATATTACAGTTTAGAGTTTTTAATGAGTAATATGTGAATCGTTCCAAGGACAAAAAACCACACAAATAATCCCATTATATATGTCCATTCCCATACTCTCGAGAAGGCAAATTCGGGTCCTGTAGAGAGAATTAATTCTACAATTCCTTTTCCTTGGAGTAAATGGGGGATAAATGAGAGGGAAAAGACGAGCGCGCTAAATGGGACGAGGATTGTTATTATTCCAATTCCATATGGCCATCTCTCATCGAATATAAGAGCTAAATTAAAAAAAAAGACCATAAAGGACGACCCTAAGAAAAAAAACATCGCGGTGAAAGCATGGATAAAAGGACTTCCTTTCAGATCAAAAAGCGCAACTCCAATGATTCCACCTAAACACAGTAGACTAAAAATAAAACCTATTGAGAGCAGAGAATTAATTTTTAACGAGGACGAGAGCAGATCCTTTATCAAACCTAAGATAAAGAGCGTGCTAAATAGAGCGGTAACGAATAAGCCTATAGAAAAAACTACGTTGGAAAAATTGGAAAACTCTCCCGAATTGGTAGTTATTCCACCTAAATTGCTTACCCAATGAGACAAGATAGTGAATGGTTCGATAGAATAAAATAAGAAAGAACAAATCAAAATAGTTGAGACACCGCTGACCATTGAAAGTATTCCGAAATACCCATAATCAATTTTTTCGTAGATAAAATTCAGCCTATTACTCATATTTTGTAAAAATTCCTTGAGTTTCTTTATCATATGAGATACCCGAATAAATGATTGTTTAAAATATTCATTTTAAATTACTCTTCTCTTAAAGTGACAAACATAGAGATAGTGATGTTTTAATCAGCTGAATTGTAAAAAAATAGAAAATGAAAAAGATAAATCTGATTTTGTTGCCTATACCTTATCCAATCTTCCACCGTTTATACCGATAATCTCACCATTCATAAACCAAGCACCATCGCTACACAAGAAGAGGATTACTCGGGATACATATTCAGGCTCTCCAATACCCAATGGAATCCTTCCCGAATAATATTTCCGCCATTTCCCGTCTTGTTTTGATAATAATTCTCCAAGAATTGGTGTTTCGATCAAGGTTGGCATTATCGCATGAGTTTTAACATTATATCTAATAAGCTCTAATCCTGCCGTTTTGACCATACCCAGCATCCCAGATTTGGCCGCCGAATAATTTAATTGCCCAATATTCCCTTCAGCTGCTTGGCTCGAGATGGTTATTATTCTTCGGTCGGGATAATCTGCGATTTCATCTTTAGGGTTTGATTTACATATATCAATCCATCGTGATACACATGGTTGCATGGATAGAAAAAACCCCTTAAGATGCGTATCTATCACGGCGTCCCAGCGCTCCTCTGGTAGTTTATGGATCATTCCATCTTGTAATATTCCCGCAGAGTGGATAAGGAAATCTACAGGACCATAGGTGTCGAAGGTTTTTTGAATTGCTTGATCCACCGCATCTTTATCCCTTACGTCCCCTTCAATGAACATAATCTCTCCGCCAGCTTCCTTAACCTCTGATTCAACACGCGTTCCATTCTCTCCATCGAAATCATATATGGTTACTTTTGCACCCTCTTCAGCAAAATCCTTAGCAGTTTGTTCTCCGAGTCCAGAAGCGCCTCCAGTAATGAACACGACTTTATCATTAAATCTTTCCACTTTTATCGACCTCACATCATATCTTTTTATTATTATGTTATTATTCTTCTTAACACATAAATATTTTCAAAAATAGAGAATAATTGATATGATGCAAGTTATTGATATAGTTTAAAATATAGATGGCAATCGCTCATACAACCATCTATGATAAAATGAGAAAGAAAAAAGAAAAAAAGTAATGGAATGCTTGAAATGTAGTTATTAGCACGGTACAATTTATTAGTGGAGGAATAAATTAATTATGGCTAAAAACAAACATTCCATTACTACTGTCGAAAAAAAATTTTTTCTATTTTATAATATATATTTTTAGACTAATAAATCTTCCTCTTAAAAATATGCCCGCTGTGTTTAAGCGTTTCTTTAAAAGTATTGCTAAGATATAGTTTTGTTAGCATTCTTATTAGATTTGTATCACACTTTCTTAAGATAATAATATAGAAAGAAAGAGCTCATAGATTTAATTCAAAATAAAATTCGATCTTCGAGTAAATATGAAAAAAATGTATTAATTCTCAAAATATCAACCAAATCGTTCAATTAAACCAAAAAATATAAGTTTTGGTGAAATGAAAAATAGAATTTTTTAAGATCGTGGTATGAACAATATTAAGAGATAATTAGTAAAAGGGCAATCTCTTGCGAAAGGACACTTGAGATTTTATTTGGGCTGAGATAATGTACCGATTATGGTTTTTAAGTTTTATTGCTCTCTTTATAAGAAGATTAAATGATCTTTTTATGAAAGTCTTAAGTTCATCCTCGATCCGTGGCTTGACGCAAAATTTTGAAATCAGAATGGAAAAAGAAATTTTATCCAAGTGATTAGCGAACTATTTGATATAGATCCAAAAGAGGGTCGTAATACGCTGGGTTCAAATATGTTTTGATATCCTGAAATAACCCGGATTTCTTTTCTTTTTTCTGAAGGGCTAAAAACAACAAACATTTTTGTAATTGATTTGATTCTAAACCTATTTCTCCCATCTATTTCACCTTCCTATAGTAAGATCATTACGGCTGAACTTGATCAGTCCAGTTGATTTTAGTATATAGAGAAAAAAGGTTTCATCTGAAGAACCAAATAGAGAGGGAATATCCTATCATAATTGAGAAAAAATGTGAGAACTCCGATCTCATCTACTTGAACGAAAGTGAATAAAAAAAATGAATAAGGGGTTTAATGGGTGAGGCGGTATTCGACATAGCCCGAGATAAAGGCTTTTTTGTCCGACTCTTGGGGCTTTTGGCATAATAAACTGAATCCGTCCACCATCTCGAGAATTTGCTCCGCCTCCTTCCCTAAATCCTCTTTTAAGTCTGCGGAATTACGTGCTGAGATCATATAAACCCTAATTGGCGAGGGTATTTAAACAAAAAGAGCCTTAGATCGTATTATTTTTCATCCTATACAGGGTTAAATATAATATTAAGCCTAAATCAATTTCTCGGTTCAATAAAAGAATATATATTTATTCTACTCTCATATATTGCCGAGTCTATATAAAGCG
>WJIN01000160.1 GCA_014730295.1 Promethearchaeota archaeon
TCAAACCGCAGCGATATCAGTTGAGTCCAAATAGATTTTTGAAAATGACTCACTCTAAATATGCTGCTGCATGTAGTACCACCTAATACCGATTCACGAACGTGTTGAGGTCCACAGAGACGTGCACTCTTAAAAATGCATATGATTCATCTATAAGAAATATACATTATTCTAAAGAGAAATAGCGCATAAAATCGTTTTATTTTAATTCTTTCAGTAATTCGGGTAAGGTATCCTTGTTTATAACCAAGTATTCTCCATCAAGCTCGAACTGGTATTTTTCTCCCCACTCAAGGATTAGGTCAATTATCACCGATTTTTCAATGTTTAAAACCTCTTCTAAGATATCTAATTTAATCTTTTTGGACATTTTTAATAAATTTCTGAGTTTTTCTATAGAATCAGTCTTAATTCTATCAATTATGGGGATCTCCGAGGTATCCATAGATTCAACTATTTGCTGCATATTTTTTCTAGCTTGCACCGCATACCTAAAATCCTTATCAATCTCAGTCGCTTTTGTATAGGCTTTGAGAGCCTTCACAAACTCGTTCATATCTTCGTATATTAAACCTAAATTATAATAGCAATACTTATAGTCCGACTTAATCTCCAGTGCGCTATTTAAGGCATCCAAGGCATCTTCATTTTTCCCTAAATTATGATAGGTAATTCCGAGATTATATAATGCCCGATAATTTTTTGGATCGATATCCAACACATTTCTTAGGATCTCCAAAGCTTTGCTGTATTCCCGTACAAATTCATCATTTAAATTCCCCGCGTATTGTATTAGCGTGTCAACAAGTCTTTTCTTTACGGATTCATTTTCAGGATAATTTCTGTAAAGATGTTCAAGTAATTCGATAGCTTGCTCATACTCCTCTTCTTTCCTTAGACTAATGGCTTTTTTTAATTGTTGTTCCAGATCTGTCAAATATGATCCTCCCGTAAAAAATAATGCAAATAGAATATATGAATTTTACAGCATTTTTTCATACCAAATATAATCAGATTTTTTGATACCTAGTTTTAAAAATAAGCTTCGAAGAGAGCTGTCTGTGTCCGTACATAGATAATAAGCTTTATCAATTTTTAGAGTATTTTTGATATATTTTTCAAGCTCTCTAATTATCTGTTCTTCAATTCCTCTTTTATACGAATCTTGCTTGAACGTCATTACTTGATGGATTAAAACTCTAATATTTCCAAGATAATCTGTAAATTGAGAATACGTACCCCATCCGACGAGTTTTCCGTCCTCTTTTGCGGTGATCATTCCATTTCTCTCAGTTAAATCTAGAACTCGCTTGTCTAACTCTTTCTTAAATTGTTCCCAACTGACTTGGAAATATGATTTATTCTGGATAAAGTCTTCAAAAAGAGCTTTTAAGCCTTCTTCATCTGTTCGTGGGTTATATCTACCAACTTCAATCATAGGATCATCTATTTGCGAAGGTTATTATTTCTTTTTCTATCGTAATTAATTATTATTTAATAAAAATTCTTTTTATCTTTCCAAAATATTTATTGGTAAAAGTAATTAGGGAAGAATATGAACGAAACTAAAGAGGAATTTCTAAAAATACCTTTTACAAAAACCAGAGCAGATGCAAAGATACCAAAGTTTTCAAATCCTTATGATGCTGGTGCGGACGCGCGAATTATGGGTTTTAAAAAAATTAAAATTGAAGATGGAGAAAAAAAATTAATCGAGATGGATTCTGAAACGTATATACTAAAATCTTTAGAACGAGTAGGCTGTCCTTTAGGATTTGCCACTGCTATCCCACCGGGATATTATTTTAAAGTTGTTCCGAGAAGTGGGTTAGCATTATGGGATGGAATAACGATCCTAAATACTCCCGGGACAATTGATTCGGGCTATCGGAATGAATGGATGGCGATTGTTGCGAATCTGTCCAATAAGGATGTGGAACTCAAGAAGGGGGAACGAATTTGTCAAATTATCCTGGGAAAGCTTCATCCATATGAGATCGTTGAAACTAACGATTTACCGGAATCAGAGCGAGGGTTAGGAGGATTTGGGTCTACCGGGAAAAAATAGAAAAGCCAAAAATCAAACAAAATTCTTCTTTTGTAAGGAAAAACTCAAAATTCATATTAAATAAGGATTTATTAAGTTTGAGATTGATATATAAGCATAATATTAATTGACTGTTCCAAAGGTTCAGAAATTGACTAAACAAGAATACCAAGAACTCCAAAAAACTCATTTTTTGTACAAAATCCTCAATCCCGAGAGTATTGCGATTTTTGGAGCGAATAATAACCTTCTCACCACAATGGGCTCAATGCAATTGAGGAATATTCGTGAAGGAGGATTTAAAGGAGATATTTATCCCATTCATCCCCGATTGGATGAGGTTCAAGGTTATAAGGCGTATAAAAACGTGGTCGATCTCCCAAAAACTCCGGATTTGGCTTTTATCATCCTTCCGCCAAAAATAGTACCAGAAGTGATGGAAGAATGCGGAGAGAAAGGTATAAAACAACTTATTATTACTTCTGGTGGTTTCAGAGAAGTCGGAGAGAATGGCGTTGAGTTGTCAAAGCGAGTAAACCAGATAGCCAATAATTATGGGATGAGATTTGTTGGACCCAATTGCTTGGGAATTTATAACGGCTGGTATGATCCAGATAATTATGATTCACATTTTAATACAATGTGGATTTATGAAACCCCTGACCGAGGCAACATTTCCATTATTTCACAGTCCGGTACCATTGCCTGTCATATCTTTTGGCATTGTCAAGATTGGGGCGTGAGGATCGGAAAATCCTTATCCATCGGTAATGAACTAAATATTGATATAGTCGATTATTTACAATTTCTACGAGATGATCCTCAAACGCAAGTCATTGGACTGTATATAGAAGAAATAAAACGGGGAAGGGAATTTATTAACCTTGCCAAGAAAATCACTCCGACAAAACCAATTGTAGCAATCTATGCCGGAGGGACGGAAGCTGCTGAACGATCGATTATGAGTCATACGGGTGCTATTGGAGGAAACCAAGCGATCTATGATGCGGTGTTTAAAGAGGCGGGAATAATTTCTACCACTTCGATGAAGAAATTTCTTTATTATCTTCGGACATTATCCTTTGCTCAGCAAAACCAAGTTTTTATGAAGGGAAATAAAGTCGGGATTATTACGGATTCTGGAGGAAGTGGAAGTATGATGACAAAAACTGCTGAACAACTCGGATTAAGTGTTCCTAAATTTAGTAAAGAGCTTCAGACTGAAATCGGACAGCATATCCCACCGACCGCAAGTTCGCTTAATCCGATCGATGTAACCTTCGATATTGACTTCTTAAATTTGTTTAAAAAATTTCCGAAAATATTGATGGAGTCTGGAGAAGTGGATGCGATTTTAGTGTATGGAGTCTTTGACCTAGACGATGTATTAAAGACGATGGAAGAATCTGGTATGGAAATCGATGACCAAATGCGTTCAATAGGGCAAATAATAGAACGTGCTGTGTTTAAACCGATGAAACGACTAATGAAAAAATATTCGATACCCGTATTTTATGTTGGTCCCATGCCTTATCGATATGAATGGATGCGTAAATTCATTTCACATGGCATTCCCGTATTCGATTTGTGGGATGCTCCCACTGATTGCCTGAAGATATTAGGCAACTATTCTCAATATCGCAGAATAAAGATGGAATAAATTTTCCTAAAATACCATCTATTACAATGGAATCCAAATAGGAAAGAATCTTAAAGGGTACCTCAAAGAGCGAGAATTTAGGAATTTGCAACTTTTTCTGACAAATAATTTTTTTTGTATGATAAAAAAACACGTCATTAATCATTTAGATATTTGTTCGTTTCATTGTAATGAATATCTTAGATTTTAAGACATTTTTTATATCTTAGTTCTAATTAAACATTAAAGTATAGCAATGATAGTATTCATTTTTAGAAAACATGATCAGCTTTGATGAAGGAACACCCAGAAGTATAAAAATAAAAGATACATTCGATAGTTTACCTTATTCAATTATCTTCGTGACTTTTTCTGGGCTTATTAAATATATAAATGAAAAAGCTGAGCGTTTATTCGATATTGAATTAGAAGAAATAATTAACAAGAATTTATTCTTAGATTCGCCCTTATCTAAAGAACTACTAATCGTTTTGGAAAACAAATTTGATGATGTAATTAGTGGAGATATATTCGGGAAAAAAGCATTTTGTATAAGGTTAAATGAAAAACCTCATCTTCTAAATCTTTATATGTCTCAAATAAAGCTGTTCAAACAATCATATATACAAATTATTATAGACGAATTAAAAGTCCAAGAATCAATCAACTTTCAATCCGAAAAGAAATTTAAGGATATTATCGAAAACTCAAAAGAAGGTTATTTTGAATTGGATTTGGAGGGAAAATTTACGTTTGTCAATCAAGCCCTATGTAATTCATTAGGATACACATCAGAAGAATTACTGGGAATGAGTTATAAAAACCTAATGGATGAACAAACCATTAAGAAGGCATTCAAAGCATTTAATGGGGTATATCGTAAAAATCAGGAAAAAAAGCATTTCCAATACGAAATTATAACAAAATCAGGAGAAATACTGTATGGAGAGACAAATATATATTTGGTATACAACTCGGAAGGAGAGATTATCGGTTTTCGGGGATTTATGAGGGACATTACAGAACAAAAGCGTTCAGAGATTAAATTAAAAGAGTCAGAAAAACGATTTCGGACGCTTTATGAAAATATACCTTGTGGAACGGTTATAATTGACGAAAACTATAGAATCAAGGGAGTAAACCAGAGAACATGTGAAATTACTGGTTTTAGCGACGAGGAACTTCGTGGAAAATTATGTGATATTATCTGTCCTAAGGGTTCCTTATCAAAAAGGTGTCCTATTTGGGAGGAGAATGTACCCTCCTTTAGAGATATGGACACTTTTATTAAATGTAAAGATGGGAGTGAAACACCAATATTAAAAAACGCAAAAAGAATCCAAATTGACGGGAAAGTCCATATACTGGAAAATATTTATGACAATTCTCATCAAAAGGAAGTTGAGACTTTAATTAAAAAAGAAAATAAAAAGCTAAAGGAATTAGAGAAAATGAGAAAAAAATTTTTAGATGTTGCTGCCCATGAGCTTAAAACACCTCTAACTTCCTTATATGGGGCATCCCAACTATTAACAGAACTTTATCATGGTCAAGAATTTAGCAACAATTCCGAATTTGAAGAACTCTTGACGATGATTAATAATTCAGGTGAGAGATTAGTAAATCTTGTATCTAATTTGCTCGACATTTCACGAATAGAAACTAACAATTTTAAATTGGAAAAAAAACCAAAAGATCTCACTTACTTATTATCTAAATGCTTAAGAGATATAAAATACCTCATAAAGGAACGAAACTTAACAATTACTGAAAACCTCCCAGAGGAATTGATAATTAATATTGATGCGCAAAAAATCGAGCGTGTTATCATTAATCTGATTTCGAATGCCATCAAATATACTCCTTCAGGAGGCTCGATTAGAATTGAATTACTAAAGAAAGACCATTCTGCTCTATTATCTATCATAGATTCGGGTATTGGGCTTACTAAAGATCAAATAAAAAAAGTATTTAATAAATTTGCTAATATAAATAAGCCAACAGATGAATATAATATCAAGATGGATGGTTCTGGATTAGGTCTACACATCTCAAAAGAAATTGTTATATTGCACAATGGGGAAATTACAGCTGAATCTGAAGGATTGAATAGAGGATCTACCTTTACTATAAAACTTCCACTTCAAGATTAGTAGTTAATTTTTTCTTGGTATCATAGACCTAAATTTTTAATTCCTCTGGTTAATTATTTAAACTTATTAATATATGATAAACCGTAGGATAAATGGTCTGATATATTAACATGTTTTTAGATAAAAATGATCTTAGATTTTTATAATCCCCCTCTGGCGCTTTTGGCTTCAAGTTCAAAAGAGGGTTTGGAATTAGGCGGCTCTAAACTCATCGTCAGCATAGATGAGGATAGGAACCTATACTCAGAAGGGCATATCTATACAGAGATGTCTTGGGCAGAGTTTTATAAAGAGGAGGGCTTAGAAGATATTATCAATAACTTTACCCAAAAAGAATTTGAATCAATAAGCGATGATTCTGAAGCACTTGTGGATTCAATATCTAAAATTATTTATAAAATCATCAAGAAAAAAAGATTGTTTTATGGTATTTTCGATTTTGAAGTAGACGCCTTCCTAAATGAAAATACCATTATACCTGGGTTAGAAATACCCCCAAAAATTATTAATACGTTAATGGCAGCACATAGAAGTACGAGAGATAAAATTTTATTTCCGAAAATTTTAAGAGATGAGGGAGATCAAACTAAAGTCCAGATAAAATTTTTCGGAGATAAAAAGGACCGCCTCATTTTTAGCGGATCAACTTTGGAAGAACTAGCAAATCAATTACGTGTTGTAAGAGGGTTTGCAACGGGCATCGTCTGTACCACTCAAATCCTTGCTAACTTCTACATTCTTAATGATAATATCATTTTTAAAGAAGATGATGAACGAAAGCTATACTTAGATGTAGAAAATATCCAATTAATAGAAGAGGGGATTAAAAATGAGATCCTCACTCCTATTAATTGGTTTAGAATCGATTTAGGCATTAATGCATTAGAAACTCTTAATTTGTGGGATGAGATCCGCAAAAACGATAAATTGCAGTTAGCAATAGCAGAATATGATCATTATCTCTTAGAAATGATTTTTGAAGAATTCGAGAAACTCGGAACAGGTCAACAAATTGGATATAATATAAACGACGATTTCGCTCAGATGAGCCAGCAAGAACGGAAACAAGTCCTAAAGGATATTTCCTATGCCATTAAAATTCTTCATGAAAACGTGAAAGAAAAGTGAATCTATTCATGGAATATTATTGTAGGAGATATAAATTCAATTTTCAAAGTATTGATATTAAATAAAAAACCTCCAATAATTGGAACTTTCAAGTAATTTTAAATAGTTATCCGATTCTTTTTTATATAAACTAAACTAAATATTCGAAAAAGTAGTTCAATGAGTTCTTATCTCTATCTTAAATTTTTCAATCCTCCCTCGGCATTACTAGCTTCGGGCTCTAAATCTGGAGTTGAATTAGGAGGTTCAAAAAATATCATCAGCATAGATACAGAACATAATTTTTATAATGTAGGAACTATTTATACCGAAATGAGTTGGGCGGAATTTTATAGAGATATTGAAGGATTGGAGGACCAGATTGATACTTTTACGACTAAGGAGTATAAATCAATCCAAGATGATCCAGACGCACTAGTAGAATCTTTGGTGAAAAATATTGAAAATATCATACAGGAAAAAAAACTTTTCTATGGGATCGGAGATTTTGAAGTTGACGCTTTTATGAATGAAAATACAATTATCCCGGGATTAGAACTTGACAATGAATTGATCAATACACTCATGGACGCCCATAAAAAAAGCAGAAATAGAGATCAATTCCCAACATTACTTAAAACACAAGAAAACAAAAAATATATCAATATTACCATACAAGGTCAAAATAAAGATAAATTACAAATTCCGGGAGGATCTCTGGAAGATATCGCGGACAAATTAAGATTTGCCAAAGGATTCGCTACGGGGTTGGTCGTGTCTTCGAAAAAATCAGCGAATCTCTTTATGATGAACGATAGGATTGTATTTCAAGAAGATCAAATCCCCGAATTCTATATTGATCAAGATTGTATAACAATCATCGAATCAGGTATCGAACGGGACAAGTTATTCCCTATTAGCTGGTTCAGGTTCGATATCGGTATTCGATCTTTAGAAACTTTAGAATTATGGGATAAGATTAAGGAGAATGAGAAACTAAAGAAAGTTTTGAAGGATTATGATAATTATATCACGAAACTCATTGTTGATAAATATATCAGCTTAGCCTCGCCAATGAATTTAGGCTCAGACTTCGAAAAAGAATTTCTCAAATTAAATCCCTCACAAAAAAAGAAATCCCTTCGAGATATGGCGGAAGCAATTCGAATTCTCACAGAAGAGTATGAAGAATAACTCTTTTTCTAATCTTTTAAAATTCGAGGAGCCTTAAAATATCCATCTTTTTTGTGTTCAGCATTTTTTAGTGCCTCTTCTTGAGTCAATCCTTCCCATGGTTCATCCTCCCTGAACACATTATTTAATCCCTCAATTGGATGCCTTGTTGGCTCCACATCATGGGTATCTAAATCCTCAAGCTTTTTAAAGTACGAGAGAATATTGTTCAGCTGCTTAGATAATTTCTCTTTTTCTTCTTCTGATAAATCCAAAAGCGCTAATTTTGAGACATATTCTATAGTTTCTTTTGAAAATTCTGGTTCTTCACTCATGATTTAATTTGATTATGTACGGTATTATTTTTTATAATGATAATTATTAATTATTTATTTTGGTTGTTATACTTACTATTCTACAAATACATCTTATTTAAAATACGATTTTTGGTCAACATGAGTGAAGAAAATAAAAAATTATGGATGGAAATTCCAGCCTATGTTTTTGTTGCTTTAGCAAGAAGAGGCATGGAGAAAATATCTTTGGATCAATGCTTCTTACCTGGATGCAATAATCAAGATAAAAATAAACTTAAACCGCTTGAAAAGGAAGAATATGACGAGAAAGATAGGCATGTGAAGCTCATTCATATGAAATGTGAGGAATGCGGAGGAAAATTTCAATTTAAGTTTGAAACTATTAAAAAAGTTGCGAAACCTACAAAGAAGAAAATTAAAAAAGCCTCTGATGACAATGAAGAGGAAGAAGCTCTTTCTATGGGACTCGCATACGCATTGGACGAAAAGGGAAATAATTTAGGTCATATAGGTTATTTTTAGTTCTTTCTTATTATATCTCAAATTTTTATGTTTTGAAGGCAGAACTAGTTGATCAGGGGATAAATTAAATTTTTAGATTTTTTCTCATTATTATAATTGAGTATGAATTTTGACTGTTATTTATTTGATTTAGATAATTCCTTGCTATATATCCCTAACCCCCCCGAATATTTCGATAATATTCTTAAGGAAACCATAGAATTTTTTTCCGAAAATGGACTTCCTCCAAGAGAACAAAGAAATAAGTTTTGGTTATCGGGAGAGCAATATAAAATATTGTTAAACGAGTGGGGTGTTATCTTAGAAGATTATAATGAATTTTGGGAAAAATTTGACGCGCTCGATTTTGAATTTAGAAAACTATTTGTCCCTAAAGGAAAAATAAGATTATTTTCTGATGTACTTTATGTACTCAATGAACTAATGAAGGTAGGAAAGAAATTGGCCATCGTTTCCAACACGGCTCGCTATATTGTAGATTATATTATTAGAGAGTTTGGTTTGGAAGATTATTTTAATGAAATCTTTGGGCTTGGATATGGAAATGAGCAAGATCTCGCGAAACCATCCCCAGAGGGTATTAAAATGATTTTACATAAACTTGATTTTGACTTAGAGCATTCCAACGCATTAATGATTGGAGATTCAATCGTCGATATAATTGCAGCTAAACGTGCCAATATTCATGCTTGTCTCTTAAAAAGGAATTTTGAAAAATATCCAGATGGATATTCTGATTGGGAACACCAACCCGACTTTGTAATCGAAGATTTGGAGGAAATCTTAAAGCTTAAACCAAATTATAACTTTTAAAAATTCTGCACCCTTTCATTATTTAAACTCCATGATATTTGGGAATAGATATAGATATTAATTATCTCAGTTCATAAACAAACATAAATATTCAAACCATTTTAGATATAATATAACAAAATTTGATCAAGAAGGCACTTTTAAATGGATAACAGATTAGTAGAACAAAACCAATTGAGAAAAAAAGTATGGAAAATTCTTAATCTCATTCAAGCAAATCAGTTATTTATTCATTCGAAAAATTTGGAAATTAAATACACCGATTCCCAATCGAATAAAATAAAAACAACTAAATTACCTGAAATATTGTCTTTATCCGTTTTAAATGCATTAGTTCCAAACTCTGCCATGCTGTTAATCGGTGGACATGGTGGTGGTAAGACTACGCTCGTAAAACTTCTAGGCAGGATGTTTACTTCGAATTCTCTTGAAAAGATTGAAGAATCCATAATTCGCGGGCATCCGCAATTAACTGAGGAAAAGCTAGTAGGTACCCTAAAATTGGGAAAATTGATGAAAGAAGGAGCCGAAGAGGTTGTTTGGAAAAAGTTTGTCCTAAACTTCTGGAAAATTATTGATGAAGTAAACAGACTCACACCATATGCTCAAGACATATTGCTCTCCCTTCTTGCTGAGGGTACTGTAAAATATTATGATTCCATCATGAATATCAATAAATTCTGTCTGTTTGCTACGATAAATCCGCAAGATGTTGGGACATTTGAATTAAGCTCCCCTTTTCTGGATCGATTTGGAATCTCTGTGCCGATATCAATGCCTGCGAGTCAAGATCTTCAGTTAATATTAGCTGGAAAAGATGAGAAATATTCGGGTTATGATGAATTAGTGCAGGTTCCGAAGATTATGACAATTGATGAATTGATGGAAGTCTGGTATTATGTAAATAGAGTTCAGATTAATCAAGAAGCGAATAACTATATTCACGCGATCATTAGAGAATTTACTCTATGTGATAGGATTGATAAGGGAAATACGGAAGACTTGAAACCGAGTACGGGATTATGCTCTGGGTGCCATTTTAACACTACACAAAATGTCTGCAATAAGATTGATTCGATTTTGAGTGTGCGAGTTGCAAAAGATCTCCTAAGGTATTCGAAAGCACTTGCTTGGCTTTTAGACCTTAAGGAGATTGATGTTAATATCGTAAATACCATAGCCCCCTATGTGATTTCCCATAGAGTGGAATACTCTCAGAGAGAACTTGAAAAGGCTCCTTATTGGGGTAACCGATATGAATTTTCGAATGACCTTCTCACGACTATTCAGAATAGATTCTTAAAACGTAAAATTTGTTATGAAATTGCTCAACGATTTCGTGATGGTAATCAAGAGAAGGGAGATTTACAAGAGATAAAGAATTTCAAAAAGAATGATCTAATCGTAAAATATGATCTTTATCCATTCGTTCAAGAAATTAAAAATAAAACTTACCAAAAACTAGCCCAAGAAATCAATGAGGCGTCGAAGAAAGGGAAGATAGATGATTTGGCTCGTATACGAAATGATTTATTAGAGGATTTAGATTTTCCAAATAGAGCAGATTTAATAAATTGGTGTAATCGTGAATTATACAAACAAACTGTGACCGATTATGTGTTTAGATATTACTATTGGAAAGAAATGTGGGCGGATATTGCCTCAGAATTCCCAAATTTAGATAAATCTCTGAAGGAAGCATTTAATAAACGACAGACAAAGCAGATCCGCTCAGAAGATCTTTTAATCGAAGTAAATGTAACGGGTACAGATGACGATTCGCTGGTCAATATACAAATTTCTGGGGGAAGTGATGCTCTTAAATTGAAGACAATTTTAGATGAGTTAGATTATCTTCAAAAAGATTTTTAAATATATTTAACACTTCAGTATTTTAGGAAATCATGAGCAATATTAAAGATGATCAGAATATCGATTTTATACGTAAAAATGAGGAAAAAATAAAGCAATTAGCCCTTAAAGGATGGAATAAATCGATACAAGAATATTATTATCCGCCCCTAAATACACCTTATTTTGTATTTGACTATACACATCAAGAGGGGTTCTATATAAATCCTGAAGAGCGATGGCAAATTACTATGAATTTAGCTAATACTCCGCTGTTTTCCTCTGAGAAGGAATATATTGATTTTTATTACACGATAAGTTTGCATGAAATATCTCATTATCAAATCATTCCATATGATGGATTAATTAATGCTCGACTATTAAAAGCGGCAATGAAGCATGTTAATCAAAATTTTGCCCCAATTGTAGTCAATATATTTGGAGATCTAGTTATTGATAAAACACTACATTCGAAACATCCTGAACTAATGACATGGGAGTTACAAACAACTTATAAGCATATAATGCACGCTCATGGATTATCCGAGTTTTCTAAACTTCTCTTCCTAATCTATGAAAAAGTTCTAAACATCGATATTTTAAAGAATGGAAGCTCAGATGATAATTTGGGTCTTGCTGAACGGATCTCCGAAACTATTTTAAAAGATTTCCATGATCAAACAAAATGGGAGGAGAAAGTTGAGAAAATCGCCTATTATTTAAATAACCTTATTAAAGATACATTTACACTAGTAGGAAAGGGCTGTAAGGCTCAGAAAGGAAAGTCTACTCGGAAATCCCCTGGGAGTGGGGAATATTATATTGAAATCCCGGACGATGTATTAGAATTAATGGATAATCCACTTGAAAGTAAAAACTCCGATAAATTGGATAATGAGAACAATGATAAACTTCAAGAAAAATCCGAACAATTTGCAAAAGATGTTAATTATTCGGAATTTGGAGCTCCCGCGAATCAAGCAGGAATTTTAGTCAAAGAAAATGCTCTCGCTACATGGTATAGAGGAAAAGCGAAGGATCTGATTCAAATTAAAATCTTCGAAGAAAAACCAGGCGGAGAGGTTCCCGTTTATCCAGAAGTCTGGAGGATAGGAGATCCTATAGAAGAGCTGGATGTAGTCCAATCCCTATTAAATAGCCCTATAATTATTCCAAATATTACCACCCGTAAATGGGCGTATAAATTAGGTGCTGGACACTTAGAGGAGCAAGAGATTCCAGATCTGTTAATTGTCTTGGATTCTTCAGGTTCAATGGGATGGAAATATACTGCAAAAACAGATAAAGGACGAGGACCGTATCACATAGCCCTCATCGCGGCATTTGCAGCACTTCATTATGCCTCCAAGCGAGGAGTAGAGTTCAGCATTATTAATTTCTCAAATAAGGCAGATATTTGTGACTGGACATCAAATTATCAACCTGCAGAAAAGGTCTTGTTAAGTTATCAAGGAGGGGGTACTGTATTACCTACGAAAGAAATAAGCACTCAATGTAAAAGCGCAGATAAGAACGCTCTCGTATTCATAATTACTGACTTTGGGATTCATAATTGGAGTAGCGCTAAGAAAAGCTTTTTAAACCTTATTTCGAGGGGACACAAGATTGTAGGATTTTTTATTGGAACTACTAAAATTCCTAAAGACAAATTTGGGGATTTAACTGATAAAATGACATTTTATGCGATTAAAAACTCGAAAGACCTTGTTAATCTAGTGATAGAAGAGATAAAACGTTATTATTGAATAATATCGCAAATTTAAGCCTATTACTTAAAATAAAACGTTGCACCCTCTCGAGAGATTTTTCATGACTATTCAATATCTCCAATGTAATTTCCCGTTCCATTTGATAGTTTAACTAACAAAAGAGCTATACTAATAAGATTTTTTTGCTTCTCAAAAGATTAAATTTCTACATCTTAGTATTTAATCGAGAAACAGCCAGGATTCGGGTATAGATTTTATTTCGAATTAGAGTTCTGGATGGTAAATTAAGCAAATTTGTGGATTTTTATCATTTAAAAAGATTTCCGAAATCATCTGTTTTTTCATATAAAAAAAAAGAGTAGAAGTAGATCTCCTTGCTCCAAACCATCATAAATAAGGGAGAAGTAAAGAAGATTTCTACTTTACCTAAATAAAGTAGATCACCAAAAGACAAAAATCCAGGGATTTAAGCAAGGCATGATCTATCTTCTTAGACAGCTCATATTTGATATCTGTCACATAATATATAGAGTATAGGTTATTTAAAATTTACTCTAAAGATTTAAATATTTTGTCGGAATGAGGAATTAGGTAAATATTATTTATCAAATCCGAAAATTTAGGAAGCAAAAACATAAACTAAACATATTTGATTATCTCTTGATATATAAAAATCGCATCATGATTCATTATTTAATTTCTGTAAGTACAATTTCATAAAATATCTTTGGCTCTGGCAATAATCCCAAATTTCTTTTTCAGTGAGATTTGAGCAATTTTGAATGATTTTTTGAAGATCCTTGACTATTTCCAAATTATCATCAGATATAGTGCCACGTGAATGATTATTTTGCGTGGAGATATCTTGCAGTATAAGCTTTCCAATTTTTTTTGTTTTTAGATTTTCTAAAGATTGAGAAACTTCTCCAGAAGATCTTGGTTTTGAACTCATAATGATATGAATTGATTTGAATTACTTTAGGATGTTATCACAGTTATACTAAGAGAACATCTCAATATTTATGAGAATCATATAATTAAAAGAGTTATATAGGTATGTAATATCCACGTCATATTCAGATATTTATTTTATTGATTGAAACAAGAAATTTCCTATAAACAAATCAGTTAATGGTTTAAGTCTGTATAGATTATAGACTTAAATTATATTAGATAATAAGGTTTAATAGCAAATTATGCATCTTAACTCTATAAGGAAAGCTAAATTTAAACTTCAGATAATATTATTTAATCTCTTAGGAAATAGTGAGAGAGGAGATCATACATATGAATAACTCAAATAATAAATCAAAAAAACAAGAAAAAAGATCCAAAGACATAGAACCATTTCCTATTGTTGGAATTGGAGCCTCTGCAGGTGGTTTGGACGCGTTTAAGAAATTGTTCTCCAATTTACCCGTAAATAGCAATATTGCCTATATTGTCGTTCAACATTTGGATCCCGATCATAAGAGTAATTTAGATGAGATTTTGAAAAAATATACCCGTTTAAACATAGTTCAAGTTATGGAGAGTCAAGATATAGAACCCAATACCATCTATGTAATCTCGCCAAACCATAAATTGTCCATTAATGACACGAGGATAAAAGTTGAAGATTTCTCAGCTCAAAGAGGTCACCGAAAACCAATAGATTTTCTTTTTCGCTCAATGGCCCGTGAATTTGGAGATAAATCGATTGGAATTGTGCTTTCTGGGACTGGCACTGATGGTACCTTGGGTTTAAGAGAAATTAAAGGTGTTAATGGGATTGCCATCGTCCAAGATCCTGACACTGCAGAATATATCGATATGCCACAAAATGCCATAAAAAGTACAAAAGTTGATTTTATTTTATCTCCTGAAGAGATTCCCTTAAAAGTTGAAGAATATATCAATTCATACTATAAAAAAATAAAAGGAAAGGAAAAATTTAAGGAAATCGAAATAACTCAAGGATTAGATAAAATATTCCAACTAGTGTATGAAAGAACTGGGAATCAATTCTCAGTATATAAAGAAAATACAATTCTTAGGAGAATTAAAAAAAGGATGGGGGTTAATCAGATTTATGATTTCACAAAGTATACTCGATATCTCCAAACCCATCCATCCGAAATTGATAAACTTTTTCAAGAGTTCCTTATCGGAGTTACTAATTTTTTCAGAGATAAGGAGTCTTTTGAAGCTTTAGAAAAAAAAATCGTCCCAAAACTGTTTAAACAACATTCCTCGGGGAAAGTAATACGAATATGGGTACCTGGATGTTCCACTGGGGAAGAAGCATATTCAATTGCCATATTACTTCAAGAATATAAAAGAAAGAATGAACTCACACATAAAATTCAAATATTTGCAACTGATATTGATTCTAATGCCATAAATATCGCACGGAGAGGTAGTTATTTAGATAATATTGCGGTCGATATTTCTCAATCAAGATTAGACAGATTTTTCAATTCAAAAGGGAATCAATATATAATTAAAAAAAGCATTCGCGATATGATTATTTTTGCTGAGCAGAATGTTTTGAGAGATCCACCATATTCTAATGTTGATTTAATAAGCTGCAGAAATTTTCTCATTTATCTTAAACAAGAATATCAAGAAAAACTCTTAAATATTTTTCATTATGCTCTCAATGATGATGGTTTTTTGTTTTTAGGCAAATCAGAAGCAATTTATGACGCTAAACCCCTATTCTCTGAGCTATATCGAACTCATAAGATTTTTGAGTACAAACAATCTCCTGATACTTACAAGAGACAATTCGAACTTTTTCCACCGCTCTTTGATAATTCGAAAGCGGAAATCCCAGAATATGAATTTCCAGATACCAAAGTCAAAAAAGTAGATTATGAAACAGTTGTGAAAACTCAATTGCTAGATCATTTTACTCCACCATCAATTCTCATAAATCAAGACAAGGATATTCTTTATGTTTATGGAAGAACGGGTCAATTTTTAGAGCCCGCTCAAGGGAAAGCATCAGTAAATATTTTGCATATGGCAAGAAAGGGATTAAAAATTAAACTTTCAACCGCGATGAGACAAGCTGAGACCATAGGGGAGGAAGTTGAGATGAGAAATGTGAAGATTCAGACAAATGGGGATGAGATATTGATTGATTTAATCATTAAACCTATTCAAGAACCTGATTCAATGAAAGGGCTTTTTTTGATTATTTTTAAGGAATTAGATACTAAACCAGCAAAGATTCCACCAGAGAAATTCCGTGAAAAAGGCGATAATTTAAGTAAGATGAGAATAAAACAGTTGGAAAGTGAACTTAATCAGACAAGACAGTACCTCCAATCAACAATTGAAGAATTAGAGACTAGAAACGAAGAGCTAAAATCCACCAATGAGGAGCTACAATCCTCTAACGAGGAACTACGAAGTACAAATGAGGAATTACAAACATCTAAAGAAGAACTCCAATCTCTCAATGAAGAATTATCTACAGTAAACAGCGAACTTCAAGAAAAAAATCAAGAACTAAAAGAAGCTAATGACGACATCAGGAATCTAATGAATAGTACCGAGATTGCGACAATCTTTGTTGATAATCAACTAAAAATTAAACGCTATACTCCTAAAGCTTCTGAAATCTTTAGTCTAATCCAATCTGACAACGGACGACCAATATCTGATATTTCATCAACTTTAGAATATAAACATCTTTCAGATGACATAAAAAAGGTAATAGATGATCTTAAGCCTATCGAGAAAGATCTTAAAACAGAGAATAACAGATGGTATAGACTTCGTATAGGTCTTTATAGAACGGAGGAAAATGTTATAGATGGCGCTGTAGTAACCTTCTATAACATAACGGATCGTAAACTTGCAGAAAAAGAATTAGAGAAAACCAAAGAGAAATTCCGAGATTCCTATAATCAATTACGTCTTTATAAAGACTTATTTACGCATGATATGAGGAATTTACTGCAGGTTATCCTCAGTTCAATGGAACTTGCCGAAAACATATATAATAAGGATCTAAAAAGCGAAAAACTTTATGAATATATCAAAACTAGCAAACAACAAACTTCAAAAGGCTTTAAATTAATCGAAAATATTGAAAAATTAACTAAAATTGACATTGAGGAAATTCAAAAAAGCCCGATCGATCTTATCTCTATTATTACAAATGCGAAATCTTATATTTTAGACACATATCCCGAAGAAATGATAAAGTTTGAAGTATCCAAAACGAATGAACAAATTCCCGTGTTGGCTTCTAATATCTTAGAAGATGTATTTGAAAATATTTTTATTAATGCAATAAAATATAACGACAGTCAAACTAAAAGAATATGGATAAATATATCTTCCACCCATATTGATACGAGGGAGTTTGCTATAATCGAAATAGAAGATAATGGGATGGGGATTCCTTCATCTATCAGAGAAAAGCTCTTTAAGAGTAGAGTTGATTCTTCAGAATCGGGTATGGGAATAGGATTACTAATAGCAAATAAAATTCTAAATCTTTATAATGGAGAGATTGGTGTTGAGAATAGAATTGAAGGTAAGATGTCTGAGGGAACACGATTCATCATAAAATTGCCGAAAAACCACTAAACTTGGGTAATATCTATAGCTAATATGAACCCAATGAGTTTAATTTCAATTCTGATTGATCAATTCCTTACTAAACTTATTAGCTCTTAAACTACATAAAAAATTCTGTCGATGTTAAAATATCACTTATTTTTTCCCAATATAATTTAAGGTCTATTTTTGATTGGTTTTTAATCTTTTCAGACATGGATTTAAAATAATTCTTAATCTGAATAGAATCAAAATGCGTGATTTGGGGAGCAATAATCCCAATCATAAACTTTGTCTCTCCTGACCGACTTTTTGGATTCGGAAAAGCATCAAAATAAATAAAAGCTTTTTTTTCGATATTTTCCAATGAAAATAACAAGGATTCTTCATTTTGAATTTTTTTTTGATCACCATAAATTAGGTTTATCGCGTAAAAACACTGATTCCCTATTTCTTTAATTCGTTCGAGAAAGTTATTGTTCTCTATTTTCGGATAATAATATTGCAGTTTTGGACCTACTACATCATGCCAATATAAAATTATTATCCAAATTTGTTTGATTTCACCCATTTCTACTGAGGCTACTAATTTTTGACCATTATATTCCACATCTTGTAAATATTCTAAAACTTTTTCGCTCCTTTTAATCCGGTTTAATTTTCCCTTAACAGATGCTAATAGGTCTTTTTCTTTGACAGGCTTTAGTAAATAATCGTCAACTCCTAACATTTTTCCAAATCGAATATCCTTGTCCTTGGACATCCCCGTTAAAAAGATAAATGGAATTTGGTTTAGCTTCTGATTTTGAGATATCCTTTGAAAAAATTCATATCCGTCCATATGGGGCATCTTAATGTCACTTATTATTAGGTCGGGATATTTTTCAGAATTTTTCAGTTTTTCGAGAGCTTGATGACCATTAACCGCAGATATGACTGAATAACCCTCCCCTTCTAACATCAATTTCATAGTTTCCAAGAAATTGAGATTATCCTCAACTATAAGAATAAGCGGTGCCATAGATCTATGAACTATCTTATATAATAATCTAATCAACATTAATATAAATCTTTCATCCTCGGATGTTTGATTTTGACACTCTTGTATGCAAACCTCATAAAAAAGTGATGAAATAGGCACTTGAAGTAATTTTCTAGTAGCTATTTGTTATTTTCCTTTTTCTTCAATCATATAGATTCGCTTATAAGCTGCTCCCGAAATAGATTGTCGAATTTTAATATCTCCGTTTTTATTTGTTTATGGTTTGATCAGGTTTTTAGGTCTCTATGAGGAGAAATGTTATCATATCATAATATGGAACAACTTTTATTACCTAAAAATAAAAAATGTTAATAGATTTCCTTTGAAACAAAATTCAGATTATAAATAATTAGATAATGATTCATATTTTTTTGGAAAATATCGAAAACAATATTTTATTCTTCTCAGTTCTAATAAAAAGCATAACAGAGATTTGCTTTTCTTTCTATAGAAAAACAGGAATCTTTTCAAATGTGGTATGGATAGTAGTTTTAAAAATCCGATAGTCAATATCCTTTGGCATAATCCCCTTAATGGTTTCGATTAATTCTTTAATCTTCACATTTAAATTGGGAACGCGGCTTTCAATATTTGGGTCATATTTATGAAGAAAAATGGAAAAATCAATATCAGTTCGATGATCTATAATTAATTCTAAAACCCTTTGAAAGTAAGCCAATGCTTTTTCATATCGTTTATAATCTTGAACATCAATTACATAAATAATTTTGCTGGTGCCTTCTATATATTCATTAATTTTTTTGAGGTGGTTATCTCGATAAGCCTCTTGCCCCCCGAAGTCCCAAATGTTAATCTGCGTATTGCCAATTTCCATATTTGTAATCTTGTGATCCTTAGTCGGACTCAATGAATAATAGGATAACAAGCTTTTATCTCCTTTTAGCGTCAACACAATGGAAGTCTTACCCGCATTATCCAGTCCGAAGAGGATTAACTTTCGCAGTTCTCCGCCGTTATTTCCAAAATTATTGGTTTGCATAATATACCTATGAAATTAATTTCAAATTTGAAAAGCTCTAAATACAAAAATGAATAATAAATATTTTATTTAAAACTATTGTATTAGAATTATAATAGAAGTGCTTTACAATATTGAAGTATGACTTTGTAATTTCTGATTTTTATTAAAACAAAATATCGTTAATTTGAATTTTTTCCAATGAATCTAGTTTTTCTTTTTTACTTCTAATTAAAAATGACTTTATTCGTTCAAGAATCATAAAAATTTGTCCATTCTTGATTCCATAAAAATTAGTTCTTCCTTCCTTTTCGGAATCGATTAGGTTGGCATCTTTTAAGGCTGAGAGGTGTTGCGAAATCGTGCTCTGCGATTTATCGAGCTCCTCCTCCAGTTGCGCCGCAGATTTTTCCTCATCTTCTAAGAGCTGTAAAATTGAAAGGCGGGTCTTATCACCTAAAACCTTTAAAAAGTCAACAGTTTCTGAAATGAGGAAATTGTTCATAATGTTGTTCAATTCCAAAGTGTTTTTTCTATCTTTAACTACTTTTTTGTCTTTATTAAATATATTGCTTAAAAACTATTAACCTTTAAGTATTGTTGATCAATTGATAAAATTTTATTTTCCATGTTCAATGTTAGAAATTTTCTATTTCTCCGATTTAGCTATATTCCAAGAGTTCACGCATTCATTTTTTAATTCACAATCGCATTCATCAAAATGCAAATCGATAGGCAAAACAAAATCCTCTACTACTTCCGTAATAATATTCATCTGAACTTCTTTCACCAGTGGATTGTCTCTGAATTTAATATTTACGAGTTTATCCAAGAACGATATTTTTGAATTTGCAAGTAGTACGCTAATATTTGTTGTTCCGCTTAATCTGAAAGCGTTTAACATAAAATGACATTTGTCAATCTGCTCAAGTAATTCTTTTGGATGGTCAGTATTTAATTCCGCACGAGCATAAAACATATCTGCAACTTTAAGATTCAATCCCGCTTGGAATTGGAGTATTCCAAGCTCTTCCAATCGATTAATGCGCATACCTATGGTGGGTTGGGAACGCTCCACGCGCTTTGCGATATCCGTATGGGTAATCGTTGGTTCCTTTTGAATTATCTCAATTATTTGCTTGTCAATCTCATCTATTTTCTCTTCATCATTTATCATTTATTTTTATCACTTTTTTTAAGGTCTTATCATCTGAATATAACATTTCCTGGAAAAAATTATCCAAGATCCCTTCAATTATTAAGAAGGAGTTAAATTTAAATTGTCTGGTTTTTTTATTACGAAATTTGATTACTCAACAACTTTATGTGTTGGAATTAGCGATATATCGTTATCCCGTTATATATAAGTATATGCATAAAAAAAGTCTTGTCTAAAAAACGTTTTGAATTTGCGTTCTTTAGAAATGAAAATTAACACACATACTCCGAAATAAAGAAAGATTAGGTATTCATAATCTTTTTCCGATTTTTTTAACCCATATTTAATTAATAATTTACAATACGCAATTTTTCAGTAATTATGAATTTACACAGATATCCCAGCCATCATCAGTGCATTATCTGGGGTCGTGACAACTCATGAAGATATCATAGAATTAACAAGACAGATGGCCAAACGCTTCGAGAAAATGCAGAAGGCAATGGATAAACGTTTTGATGCAATGGATAAACGTTTTGATGAGGGCACTACAATACTTGGTCATATTCAGCAACATTTAGGAAAACCATTCGAGCAATTTGGACGTAATGTTCTTTCCAAATTATTAAAAACTGAAGGTTATGAAAAAGTTTCTCTGGAGGCACAAAAAATAAAAGATCCTGATTCCTATGTTGCTGAAGGATCTACAGAAATAGAGATTGATGGCTTTTCAATAGAACCGCCCGTGGTTGTGGAAATAACCTCCATCTGACATAGTGAAAAAAAGATCAAATTATTGCTCCGGAAAAAAGAGTTTGTAGAAAAGGAATATGGTACAAAATTTCGCGACTTTTTCGTGGCGGCGAGTTCTGGGTTATCCGCGGACAAAATGGCGGATATCACAGTAAAACTTAGGGAACTTAATTCTGAATTAATCAATTTGTAATTTTATAAGAATTATTATTGGATGCCCATTCCTCAAGAAAAGTGTATTTTATTAGTCTTTTTCTAATTGTTGATTATTTGAGCAAATCTCGACAATTGATCAATAAAGATAGGAGCAAAAATGTTAAAATAAGTAAGGAGTAAACACATTTATGAAAGTTTTTTTATAATAAGGTATCTAATCTATTAACATCGTTTATTTTTTCTAAATGTGCTCTTTTTTGGGAAATTACAAATGTTTTAATACTGTCTATCAATTTGACAATATTATCATCCTTTATCTTGTAGATTCTAGCTTTCTCTTCCGGATTATCCGAATCAATTTTTTCAACCAGCCCTGCGTCAATTAGACTTTTGAGGTGCTGTGATATTGTGCTCTGGGATTTCTCCAATCTTTCTTCAATCTTCTTAGCCGATATATGCTCTTTCATTAATAAGTAAAGAATATTTAATCGTGTCTCATCCCCTAAAGTCTTCAGAAAAATGACCACTTCATCTAAAAACTCGTACATCTGAATATTAAATTTACCCAGTTAATTTAAAATGATTCCAATCTTATTTTTTTAAATTGTTTTTCTAATATAAATATAGTCATAAACGAATATTACTATATCACATTTTGAAATTAATGGTCCCCACGCTTTCAGAGAATGAGTAATTAAGCCAGATAAGAAAGGCCTCGAACTGAGGTTAAATGGTTTTTGGATAATTCTCTGCACCCCTTAATATTACATTATTTAGCTATTTGATTTTCCTGATCTAATTATCCCACTTTCAAAAGAGGCAGATATTATTTCTGTGTTTAACAATCTGATCCATCCTATCGATATTATAAATATTTCCAAGAAAAATTCATGTTTCACCATAACATTTATATATTCGGGTATCGTTATATCTAGATATCGGTGATGATCGAAACGACCCGTTAGAAAAAATTATCTTGCTATAAAAATATAAAACTGAAAAGTGTATAAAATGATATCTCAAAATATAAGTGTTGATGAAATCGACAAGCAAATTATTAATATTATTCAAAAAGACCCAACAATAACTCATACAGACATTGCCAAACGCGTAGACCGTTCACAACCCACTATAGGTCTCAGAATTCGCAAGCTTGAAGAAGCGGGCCTTATTAATTTCCAAGCTGGACTAAATCTTAGAGTTGCCGACGTAATGATTGCTCAGGTAAAGATAACAACAAATAATCCAGAAAAGATCCTCGAAAAATCTAAGGAGTGTCCATTTATGCTAAATGCATTCCGACTGAGTGGAGAAGATAATATCATTATCCTTATTGCGAATTCGACTATAAAGCATTTGGATCAAATAGTGAATGAGCACTTTCGAAGGGATCCGAATGTATTGAAGGTAAAGATGGATATTATAACCGATGTAATGAAAGATTTTGTTTTACCACTTGATATTAATATGGAAGATTGTAATTGTCTTCTTGGAATCGATATGTAAAATATAATAAGTATTTTTCCCCTATTTTTGTATAAAAATACCCATCAAAATAATTATGGGTATAATTCGAAAGATTTTTCAAAAGATCCAGAAAGAGTAATGGAAGAAAGAAAGCGCAAATGCGTTTCTACCAATAATATTTTGTCTGGAACTTCGGCTCATTTAATTAAGAATAATGTATAAAAAAAATTAAAAAGTTTCAAGAACCCATTGTTCGAATTTATTCTTTCGTAATTCCTCAGCATATAGTGCTTTAATATTGGGTTCCTGGGGTAGTAATCCTTCTTTTTTCAAGAGTTCATAGAGTTCTTCTATTGCTTTATCGATTAGAATTTGATATAGTGATTTGCTATCTTTATTTATTTTGGAAAATTTATCACCGATTTGGTTTTTAGTCGTTTTGATAATCTCAATCCAATTTTCCGCAAATGTATCAACATATTTTTCAAGGTCATCGACCATTTCCTTCTCGAGCACCGGAAAGGTCACTTCATATTTATCTCCTGTTTTTTTCACTAGTTTATACCATTCCAAATTAAGGATATGATTTTCTATTACCTCCTCACTCCAATGATACTTTACTTTCGGTACATATTCATCCTGACTGATGATAATGGGTTTCGGGGAAAATCGGATATAATTAATGATTTCTGCAAAAGTTTTGGGCCCTTCTCGAGCAAGAATAATTAAAATTTGCCGTCGAACCTTATTTTCTAAGGGCCATGGTACCTCCCGCTCGTCCCAAGGTTTCCCTCTATCAAAATCAAACCACGGTTGGATAAGTGAAATATGCTCCTTCCCAACAAATCGATATTTATTATATTTTGATTCTTCTTTCATAATTATAATACCTCCAAAATGGCCTCCACATCGAGCCACCCTTTACATGCATGGATAATTTCTCCATTCTCATCGATCACAAATTGACCCGGACCTTGCTGCTCCCAGCCCTCATAATCACCATGCTCGATGTTTTGTTCTTTACATTCTTTTAATTTCCCTCGTAATTGTTTCACAGAATCAGGTGTCATCATCCCCAATCCATACTCTTTATATAATTCGTCTTTGGTACTTGGGATAACTGGAAAATCTATTTCCTTTTCTTGGATATATATATCTGCAACCTTTTTCCCGGATTGGGTGATGTAGAAGATTTTCCCTCCTTTTTCCCTGATTTTATCCTCATTTTCTAATAACGTATTCAAATCTAAATGACAAACAGGACATCCAAAATACCGGGAAAAAATTAATACGATTTTTTGATCCCCAATTTGTTCCTTTAGATCGATTACTCCCTTGTTATAGGACTCCAGTGCAAATAGGGGTGCCTTATGTCCAATTTTAATTTCCTTTTCACTCATAATTTCTCACTTATAGATTAAAATTTATGTATAATTTTGGTTTTTAATAAGATTATTTTTCTTTTAACATCGCTTCGATTAATATATCGGTAGCCTCCTCCTCAGAGAGTCCCTTAGCTTGGAGTTCATCAAGCCACTTCTGCGGAAACCGTCCAAGAGATGCTTCGTGAGAAATGGTCGATGTGGGATCAATCGCTCTTATAAAGGGGCGTGCTCTACACGTAGAACCTTTTCCCAAAACAATTTCTTGACAATCAACATGTCCATTACATCGAGGGGCATTTCCTTCGGTGATACCATACATGAGTACTTCACCTCCATCCTTGGCAGCCGCTTTCATTTTTATTACACTTCGAGCATTTCTTCCTTCTAAAAATACTGAATCCCGTATCCGTATGGAATCGCCCTTACATTTTCCAAAAGCTTTCACATTCGAACGAATAACACTATCCTTCATCGCGTAAATATCAAGTAAGATTTTCACACGACCGGGGGTTCCTTGCGTAAGATTAAAGTTATTTTCATAAATACTGTTTTCTCCGATGTACATATAACTCACAGGAGCTACTAATGCCCCACTATTTTCACCATGGTAATGTGTTTCGTTATACGTAAATTTACAATTATTTCCTACGTAGATATGTCCAAACATTTTATGTACTAATCCATCTGCATTGGGAAAACTGCAATGTGCTTGGATGGTGACTTCTGAATTATCTTCTGCAATTATTCTAGGGAAAATACGTTGTATTCCCGTTTGCTGCTTTACCCCGAAACAAAGATGAACGGGCTCCTCTATTACAGTACCTTCTTTGATCACTACATCCGCAATAATCCCTTCATCAATTTCTCTTCCTTTTAAGATAACTCCTTCGGTTTCTTCAACCCCCCGGATTTTATTAAAATCAAGTAAAAATTTCGCTCCTTTTCCGTGTCCTGGTAAAAAATTATCAATGTCAATATTGTATCCCTCTAGGCTTTGAAGAATCTCGTCTGGATATTCAGCATTACTCATTTTGATTGTTCCTCCTGAAATATTTTATCTATGTAGTCAATAAAAGCGTTCTTTTATAGTCAATATAATCTTCGTCTTATTTTTATTGTGTTATTAAGGTATGGGCTATATTGTATTTAACATTATTTTTTATAGAAAATAATAACCTAGAAATATGAATTTTTTTTTAATTTTCTAATTAACTTCTTTTTTATTAGTAATTTTATAAAGAAAATTTCAAACTAAAGATCTTCTTTAGATATTTTTGATTTTTTCTCTATGATTTGTCTGGGGGAGGTTACATCGTTCTGAAAATGGGCAAAATAAAATATGGATCGGTCCACTTTCTTTTACACTCAATTTCAATACTCATGCATATCATCTCGACTGAAAGTATTTAAAAGAAAAGTGGATGCAGGGTTTTAAATCGCCGATGAGTGCGAAAATTTTTTGAATCAAAAGAAAAAATAAAGAATTCTAAACTCAAATCTTTTTTCTTTTATAAAGGTCTGATCTGAAAAGTAGACTAACCATATTTTACCAATAAAAATGAGGAATGAAAATGACGAATGAGATAGATAAATTTCTAGACCAACTCATAGCTCCATATACATCGAAGGAATTGAATCAGGTTAAGGAACAACATCAAGTAGAAAATCCGGGAAAAACTATGCGGTTCTTCATCTCAGAGGATTACTGGCATCTCTTATGGAAAATAGAGGCATTTGTCCTTATATTAATAAATGGGATAATTATAATTTTATTTACCTCTAAATTCTCTTTTATGAACTTAAATTTTAAGGATGTGATAATCCCTATTCTAATTTTTAATTTTATGGCTTTATCCATCGCAATTTTTTTCTTTCTTTTACTTCTAATACACCGTGGAAGAGTGCTTGAAGTGAATTATTTGCCTAATATCAAAGAAAAATCACCAGAAGGAAGACCATGAACTCCAACTAAGAAAAGCAGAAAACTCTGTTTTAATTATTATTTTCTTTTTTTTATGATTTTTTATAGCATTAAGAACACTTGATTTTTTCTTTTCTGCATTCTGTTAAGAGGGAATAGATGAAAAATTTCTTTAATAATAGTGCGTCCAAATGTGAGAATTTAATTAGATAGTTCTTTATTAATTTTTCCTATTAATTCCAAATAATAATTTTTTACTCGGTTGATCAACTTTTCCAATTTATCTAAATTTTTTTTTAATTTTCTTATTTGAGATAATTTTTATTTTCCCTTCTTAGATTAAATATTTTATCACCTTTAATTGTTCTTCCGACATATTTCGGAATGAAGATTTTTTTCTATTATACTAATTGGAGTGGTGCCTTATGCCTTATTTGAGGTGATAATTCCAGA
>WJIN01000020.1 GCA_014730295.1 Promethearchaeota archaeon
ACCATCTTCAATATTGACAATTTTTACTTCGGTATTTGGGAGGGGTAATCGGCATAAATTAAGAACGATCTCATTTACTTTCCAAATTCATTACAAATTTGGCATTAGCTGTATATTAAATGGCAAAATAGTAATATAAACCCTCCGACTACCAAAAACTTTGTTTTTGTCGTAATCAAGATTAGTACCGTAGATTCTCGATTCGATCGGAGCCTAAACTTCCGGGATTTTCCATCTATAAAAAAGGTATTATTATATTCGGTAGAACAAAAGAAGAACCAAAATCGCAAGCTGTCTATTTTGGCTCTGTAAAAATTGGAGAAATAAAAAATATCAGAGATAGCTTTGGGCTCGTGGATTTTGAACCACTGGAATTGTTCTTAGATGGTTTAAAAATTAGGGGTGTCTCTCTATTTTTAACTCTTAACCATCCTCCTCTATTGAAAATAATTCCATTTAAAAATAATTACTTTTCATCTGAAGCGGGTTCAACACATTCTCTCTTTATTCGTTCTAAGGATAAGAAGAGTAATAAAACAATTAAAGTAGAATAGTTTTTAATATAATTGAGATATTATTATTTTCCCTTTTTCTAAACCTAAATGCAATGCTTCAATATTAATATCTGGGTCTCTTAACCACTCCTTAATAACTTCTTCGTAATGTTCTATTTCAATAAAGGGTAATTTACCCGTTGCTATGGCGAATCCCAGCATTATTATATTTAATTGCTGATTATCATTAAAATTGTCCAAAGCTAGCTGAGTCGCATTCATAAAAAATACATGCTCAGCATTTGCTTTCAGGATTTGCCCAATCCCCTCCAAGGAAGGATATTCTTCTAAATCAGCAGTGATCATGACACTTGGAATTGTTCTCTCATTTAATACAAAGGTGGTCTTATCCGAGGAAAAAATTCCTCTTCTTAATGCCTCTACAGGTTCAAGGCAAATATAAAGATCCGCATCCCCATAACAAATAAGGGGTGATTGTAAGTTTTTCCGTGGATCATCGAACGCCTTCTTTTGATAGCGAGTGTGACTGGTGATTGCGCCTTCGCGTTGTGCTAGTCCATGCATTTCTGATCCCAGAATCAGATCCGCATTGGCTTTTTGCGCAGCAAACTCGATAAGTCTCTTAAGTGTTATTACTCCTTGACCAGCGGTTCCTGCGATAACAATATTTAATATATCCGTCTCTTTATAATTCACGGAATGGCACCTCCGTTTCTAATGCATCAATAATAGATTTATGAATAGCAGAGTTCGGACATATCTCGTAGCAGACTCCACACTTTATGCATCTATCATCATCAATTTGCATAGTTTCCATTCCATCAACTTCTGTTTTTCTAATCGCGGGACAACTCAAAATACGTGCACACTCATAGCACATCTGGCATCCAGTAATATGATACAAAACCTCTTGGACTTTGTTTCCGCCTTGTTCTAGCTTCCGTATTTCTTGCGTTCTCCATCTGTGAGCTTGAAGGGCACATTCCCTCCGGATTATAATGACTTTTAATCCATCAGTCTCGAGTGCTTTTTCAATGCTATTGGTGAGATGTTTTGGATGATATGAATCCTCCACGCGTAACCATTGTACTCCGATAGCTTCGCAAATTTTTTCTATAGATAATTTTCTTTCTGTTAGACCTAAAACAGGCTGATGCCCTGTCATTGCAGTCCAGCTATTTTCAAATATGAATAAGAGCACGTTTGAATCATAATTTGCTGCCTCTGCTAAAGGGCTCATTCCTGTATGTAGGAAAGTGGAGTCTCCGATAAATGCAATAACTTTTTGATCCGTCTTTTCTGACATCCCAATGGCCGCACTTAACCCACCGGACATACAAATAATCAGATCGCTGCATTCTTGTGGAGGAAAGAAACTCATTACGAAACATCCAATATCTCCACATACAACCGTATTTTCCAGATGATTCGTGGCTTTTAAAATGGAATATAACGTAGCACGTTCAGGGCAGCCTGCACAAAATGTGGGAAACCTACTCGGTATTAAATCCTTATAAGAATTGAAATATTCAATAGCATTATTCATCTGTTGGCTTGGTGTTTTCTTAAAGATATTAGCAAGGGATTGTGCGACTAACCCTGTGGAATATTCATTATATTTTTGAAAATACTTCTCACCAATGATTTCAACATTGATTTTATATTTTTGGGCAATTTCGGATACTTTTACTTCCAAGAATGGCTCTAATTCCTCGATAACAATTACTTTCTCAAGTCCTTCAAGAAAAGCTATTATTTCATTATAGTTTAAGGGGTAGATCATTCCTAATTTTAGCACGGGTACATCATTAAGATCGAGCTGATTAAGAGCTTCCATTGTATATCCGAACGGCATACCACTTGTGATGATTCCGGTTTTATTATCTCCTGGGAATATTTTATTTATACCTAAATTGGGAATTTCCTGTCTAATCTTCTCTATTCGCTCATAAAGTCGGACATGATTATTGATCGCATGTGGAGGTAGTGAATTATATTTCGGAATATTTCTTTCAAATTCACCCTTAAACGTAGCTTTTTTAAGAGGTCCTAATTCAACATATCCACGTGAGTGTGCGCTTCGCGTCGAAGTTCGGATCTCGAACACCGTATCGTATTTTTCAGATAATTCGAATGCTAGTTTTGTATAGTCCTTGCATTCTTGAGGGGTATGTGGTTCAAAACATGGAAAATGAAACATCCATGTATAGAATCTCTCATTCTGTTCTTGATGAGAGCCTAAACTTCCGGGATCTGCCCCAACTAAAATAACCATCGCACCAGGATTTGGTCCATTGAGAGCAATCACACTTAACGCATCGCTCGCAACGTTCAATCCAACATGTTTCATAGGATTGAGTACTCTGCATCCAGTCCATGCAGCCCCAGCACATTCAGAAGAGGCTACTGCCTCGTTTATTGCCCAATGATGAACTAAATATTCATTTAACTCAGGTTGCTCCCGTAATATTTGGTGGAATGTCTCTCCGATATCACTCGTAGGCGTTCCAGGGTATTGTGCTGCATAACTTACACCTGCTTCAAGGCAACCCCGTACAACGGCTTCATTTCCAAGCATTAATGCTTTTCCCTCTTCAGAAATGAATCGATTATCTTTTTCCTTCATAAATGTTCCTTTTACTGATGTTTTAAAGTCTAATTATAGAGAGTAATGTCTGAATCTTAAAAAAATATTTTTTTATTAAAATTAGGTTTAGAAAATTTTTGAAAAATGATAAGAAAAGACTTATATAGTTCTAGGACAAAATAGGAATAGTCTATTCGAATAATTTTAATGAGGTGAAGATTATTCCACATACTGAACTAAAAACAAATTTAAATGCTCCTGTGAGTAAAGTTTATCAAGTATTAAATGATTTTATGAATCTTCCCCGCTGGAATATCACAGTGAATGATATTGAAGAAATTGAAAAGGATAAATATCTTATCCACTCAACAGTAGGAGATATAACAAATATTGTTATTGAAAATGTTCCAGAGAAGAAGATGGCCTCTAAGCAAGAAAACAGCCCTATGTTGAAAATCGGATACGATTTTGAGGACAAAGGAGAAACTACAGATGTTACTCTCTGGACCGATTTTGAACTGGAGGATCAGCGCGATGTTTTAAATATGGCAGCTGAACTCTTTTTGAAAAGTCTTAAGGTATATGTTGATTATTTAATGGAAGGCGGGAATCCCGAGGAATATACCAAAAAATTTGGGAAAATAAAAAAAGCGGAAATATAATTAGATTTTCAACCTAATCCTTATTTTTATTTATAATATATTTTCTATGAAATTTTTCGATATGATATCTCAATATTGAAATTTGAGATGGGAGTTGATAAAGAAAAATATTTTTTAAGAACAATGCTTACGAAAATCGTTTACCTAAGCCCCTATAGGTTTTGTATGTACCAGTAATTTTACCATCTTCAAATATATTCACTTCATTGAAGTGTTCCAGAGGCTCTCCTGCTTTTCCAAACCTGCAGAATATTGGATCTCCAAGGTGCAAATGAATGTGATCTGGATTAAATTTAAATGGTGTTTGAACCTCCCCGAATTCTTCGAATTTAATTGTTTTTATATTGTGAGGGATCACTGGTTTCGGTATGGCGGGATCGCTTCCAGAGCTGGTGTACCCTCCTGAGAATGCCGTTGTAACATCATTTTTAGGTTTTCTCACGATCTCTAAAACAAAAAACAACGAAGGATCAAAATGATTGAGCGAATGTATCGAATCGAAGATATGAGATTTAAAAAGGAGCGATCCTATACCGATTTCTGTAATTACCTCTTCAGAAGCTGTTTCTTGATAGCATCCTGAACCTCCTCCATTCACTACTTCACACTCGAATCCTTCGCGCTCAAGTTCATTTACGACAGTTGCGCGATGTTCATTTACAAACTCACGAGAGCGTTTTTTTAACCATCGATAAAGGAATTTATTATCCCCCACCGAGGCGTTCTGCGCTTCATACCCCATAATTCCTCTAAATGACACATTATTAGAATCATCGATGTATCTTGCCAAAGAAATTACATCATCAGGAGTTCTTAAAGGACTCCGTAAAACACCTAAATGCATGCCAAAAAAACGATATGAAACATCTAACTCAACTAATAGTTTCAAGTGAACCCCATTTTTATTACAATATTTTTCTAAAAGATCGACATGATGTGTATTATCTACTATCACTGTTATTTCTACATTTTCGTAAGATGCCGCTTTACACGCCTCTTCCGCATCAAGTTCGGACATTATGGGATACCCAATTAGGATGTCACGTATCCTATACTCTTGGGCATAAAATAGTGCCTCAGCGGAATTATAATTGAATAGACCATTAATGAAATCTTGTTCTTCAGCATATTTCACAATTTCGGGGACACGGACTGATTTAGTACAGAGGCGCATCTTTTTATTTTTTTTCCGTAGATCTTCCCCCACTCTCTCAAGATTGGTTTTTAATACATCCAAATCACAAATGACAAAAGGCTTTTTAATTGGATTTGCCATTTTTTTTAGAGTCTGATAGTCTGAATCAATTAGCATTTTAATCATTTCTTTTTTCAAGTGTAATATAATCAACTTTTATACTAATTAATCTAAGCATTCTGAGTAATAAAATATTAAATATTTGTGTTTTTTATTTAGGGAAGCAAAGAATTATATATTTTCTAAGTTAAATAACATTAAAAATGTCAGATCAGAAAATATACCAAAAATTTTATCCTGAAGGCGTCCCGAAAGAAATTGGCATTCCAGACAAAACTCTTGTAGATGTGGTAGAGGAATCCGTTGCAAATTATCCCGATAATCCAGCCACCTATTATATGGGATTCCAACTGAGCTACACACAGCTAAAAGATATAATTGATAGGACTGCTACAAAATTGACGCAATTGGGAATAAAGAAAGGAGATTGTGTTGCAATTCAATTTGCAAACACACCCTCCTTTATAGCCTACTATCATGGGATTTTAAAAATTGGCGGGATTGTTACCGCTCTTTCTCCATTATTTAAAAGCCTTGAGGTTAAACGACAATTAAATGACAGTGAAGCAAAAATATATATTGGCTGGGAAGGATTTTCAGGAATAGTAGATCCGATTATTGAGGAAACTGGAGTTGAACATAAGTTCGAAAGTAATCTTGCACCATATCTTAGTCCAGATCCTATGGCACCTCCAGAATTTGAAATGGGAGGGGATCCCACCTTCGAAGATGTGATTAGAGAGGTTGAGCCGAATCCACCTGATGTCTCGATCGATCCTGACGATATAGCATTACTCCAATATACGGGGGGAACTACAGGGTTTCCCAAAGGCGCCATGCTGACACATCGAAATATTATAGCGAATGTTTTACAAGCATATGCATGGTTTATTGATAAAAGTCCAGGCGAAGAGACTTTACTGGCCGCTCTACCTTTTTATCATATTTTCATGGGAACGATGATGAATTTTGGCTTGTATCTTGGTGCACAAATCGCCCTTGTATTTAATCCTAGAGAAGCACATGAAATTATTGAAGTAATTGAAGCAACCCAAGCAACTCTTTTTCCCGGAGTCGCTGCGATCTTTAACAACCTTAATAATTATGAAAAAATTAAGGAGCACGATTTTTCCTCGCTTAAATATTGTATCAGTGGTGCAGGCCCTCTTCCGAAGGATGTATGGAAGAGATTTGAGGAATTAACCGGGGCTAAATTACGGGAAGGGTATGGTCTTACTGAGATGTCACCATTCGTGACCGCTAATCCATTCCAAGAAAACTTTAAGATAGGTTCTATTGGAATACCGTTTCCTAACACGGATATAAAAATCTGTGATCCCGAGGGAAATACACTAGATATCGGAGAGATTGGAGAATTAGTCTGCCGAGGACCCCAGATGATGAAAGGTTATTATAAACGAGAGAAAGAAACCGCAAATACCATCAAAGATGGCTGGTTATGGACGGGAGATTTAGCAGAAATGGACGAGGATGGCTATTTAGCTATCAGAGAACGAGTGAAAAATATGATTAAATATAAAGGTCATTCAGTGTATCCGACTGAGGTCGAGGATTTACTCTACAACTATGAACCGATCAAAGAATGCGCCGTAATAGGGATTATTGATGATGAGGGAAAAGAAAATATTAAAGCATATATTTCCTTAAAGGATGAATTTGAAGGTAAGGTAAGCGCGCAAGATGTCATTGATTGGTCAAAGAAAAATATGGGTTTTGAAAAATACCCACGATTCGTAGATTTCATTGACGAAATCCCTAAAACAATTGTCGGAAAAGTCCTCCATCGAGAGTTACGAGAAAAGGAACAACAAAAATAACTTTTTTAAATCAAATTCTAATCTATTCATATTTTTTTATCTATGTAATATAAAATTCCTCAATCCGTTAAAGGGAGGGTAATGATAAATGTAGCACCTTTATTCCGACCTTCCGATTCTGCCCAAATTTGACCACCGTGAAGATCAATTATCGCTTTCGAAATAAAGAGCCCCAGTCCAGAGCCTTGAATATCAATAAATTCAAGTTCCTCATCATCTCGCTCAAATTTTCCAAATTGCGTAAAGAGCAAGCTGATCTCCTTTTGTGTCAATCCGATTCCTGTATCTTCTATGCTCAATCGTGCGTGAAGGTCATTTTTTTCCAAATGGATTCTAATATTCCCATCTGGTGGGGTGTTTTTTAGTGCATTGATTAAAATGTTAGTGATAACTTGTTTTATTCTCAGCTCATCTAAGGAGAGAGTGATGTTCTCAATGATTTTTTTCTCAAGATTTATTTGACGCTTTTTTATCAGAAATTTTATATCCTCTATGCTCTCATTAACAAGATTATTTAAGTTTGTAAATTTCTTGTTCAATTGGAGCTTGTTATAATTGATCTTTGTTGCATCTATTAAATTCTCGATCAACCTTTCAAGCCTCGAGCTCGCTCTTATAACAGTTTTTAGAATATCAGCAGCTTTATGCTTGATATCAATTAATCTAGATTCAAATAAATATTCAATAGCGCCCATAATTAATAATAAGGGTGTTTTAAGTTCATGAGAGATTCGTATCATCAATTTTTTTCTTGTATTATCTAATTCATGTAATTTGTTAAGTTCCCTATTGATAAGCATTTCCGCTTCTTTTCGCTTAGAAATGTTTTGAACGATAACTTGAATAAACGATTCATTTTCTAATTCAATAACCGAGCCTTGTAAATTAGTCCATATCGGATTCCCATCCTTCTTTAATATTTCGATATCGATTCGATGGACATGCGTTCCATCTATCATTTTATTAAATAATTCAGTTAGTATTGGAATATCTTTCATCTGAATTATTGGGATTTGTGAAAAATGTTTATGTATGAAATCAGTTGACTTATATCCCGTTAATTTCTCGGTTGTCGGGTTAGACTCGATTATCTTTCCCTCAAAATCTAAAATAATGATTCCAAATGGACTTTTTTGGAATAAATTTCTGAATCGTTTTTCTGATTCTTTTAATCTTACCTCTGCCAATTTTCTACGCGTAATATTGGTCCCTATTCCCATAATCGCATAGATTTCATTATTTTTTTTTAAGGGGATTCCATAAGTCTCTAGAAAAAGCATATGTCCATCTTTTGATTTCAGTTTATAGGTACTCCGCTCACTTTGTTTTCCTCTTTGGATAATATCCCTCGTAATTTCCATTGCCTTAATTAATTGTTCTTTGTCAGCTAACACATCCAAGAAGTTCAGAGATTCGATTTCTTCCTCCTTATACCCTAAAGCATCTAATGCTATTTTGTTAGCATCTAAAAAATTTCCTTTTAAATCATTTACATAAATATAATCTAGGGAATGTTCGAAAAGGTCTCTATACTTTTTTCTTATAAAATCTTTATTATATCTCAATTTTTTTTCACTTTCAGGAGAGAGGATTTGATATTAGTTATCTTGCTAAATTACAAATTACATTCTTGAAATTATTCGCCATCTATATTCTCTACAATATTTTTATTATAAATCGCATCCATTAAAAAAGTTAACAATCAATAAATATTAGTATTAAAAAAAGTATTTGATAATTGTTTTAATGTTAATTTCCTAAGCTAAAGAACTAATTATTATGAATATTCCAGGTTGGATTGATTTACAAGTAAATGGATACAAGGGTGTGAATTTTTCTTCTCCAAAATTAACTTTAAAAGATATTGATCTTGTGAATAGGGAATTGTATAAAGAGGGAACTGTCGGTTATTGTCCTACATTAATCTCCTCCTCTATTGAAACCTATAAAAATAACCTACCTTTGCTCTCAAAAGCGATGATTCTTGAGGGCGGGGCTAAAATATTAGGAATCCATTTGGAAGGACCCTTTCTGAATCCAACAGATGGGCCACGGGGAATTCATTCTGAAGATTGCATAAGGAAACCTTCAATAAAATTTTTTGAGAAACTTTATAATTGGGCGAACGAAAAGATCGCTCTAGTTACAGTAGCTCCTGAACAACCTAAGGCATTAGATTTAATAGAATATATTTCAAATTCAACACATTCAACCGTATCCTTAGGGCACACCTTAGCAGATAAAAAAATAATTAGAAAAGCTATAAATGTAGGAGCTAGGGCAGCAACCCATATCGGAAATGGTATCTCAGAACAGATTAATCGTCATAAAAATCCAATTTGGACATTTTTAGCAGAGGATATCTTATATGGACTATTCATCACTGATGGATTCCATTTGCCAAGCGCATTCATCAAGGTCGCTCTAAGAGCTAAAAAAGTGTCAAAATTTATCATAACAAGCGATGTAATCCATTTTTCGGGAATGAATCCAGGAAATTATGAATCAAATGGTGTGCTGGTAGTATTGGAACCTAATGGATATCTTCACAGGAAGGGTTCAGACCAACTTGCTGGATCCACTCAAACTATGATGGATTGTGTCAATTTCGTTTTCAGCCTTAACGAACTCAGTCACAATGATATTAAACAAATAGCCTATGAGAATCCCTTAACGCTTTTGAAAAAACCATTTAGAAAACATAGGTTTAAATCCACAAATCTAAAGTTCAAAAATGGTTCTTTCATTTTATAAGCCATCTGATTGAAAGATTATTTATTCGACAGAAAATTCAGAATCTTTATATAATATAAGCGACCTAATACTATTCATCATAGAAGAGAACCGCTCAAAATGGATCAACAATTCGTTTTTAAAATTTTGCTCCTAGGAGATAAATCGGTGGGAAAGACAACTCTCACTTATAAATACGTGACTGGAGCGTTTAAGAGAAATATTAAACAAACTATAGGGGTGGATATTTTCTCTAAATTTTTAAATTTTCACGATACAGAAATCAAATTTCAATTATGGGATTTTGGCGGACATGAGCGCTTTCGACAAATACTTCCAAAATATACTGTTGGGGCGAATGCTGTTCTTCTATTATATGATATCACTAATATTTCCTCATTTGAGCACCTTCCCTCGTGGCTTGATTTTATTGCTGAAAATACTCAAGATATTCCCATTATCCTCATAGGGGCAAAAAAGGACCTTGTTGAAAGGCGAGAGGTGCCATTCGAGAAAGGTGAGGAATTTAGGAAGGATGCTGATTTAAAAAAGTTTTTTGAAATCTCATCATTAACGGGAAAGAATGTCGACCTTGTTTTTAAAGAGTTGATGGAGATATTAATGGAGAAGAGGGTAAATATAGAAAGATAGTTAACATTTTTCTCATCCTTCTTTTTGTAAATTTTTTTCTAATTTCTTCTTCTCTCTCGCACTAGGTTTTATTTCAAGCTTTCAAGTAATTCAGAATATAATTCTCCCTTATTCAATTTATTTATTTTAAATATAACCCTTCTAAATAATATATAAAAAAAATATCGAAAATATTATATTTAATTTTATTTCCAACTATACCTAAATATTTGAAATATATCTAGATTTGTCTAATCTTTAAGAAGAAATTATTTTCATCTTTTTTCTTGCAATTACAACGATATTTGCGAAGGTAAATAGACTAACTATAAGAAATAAATTTGTAAATGGGATTTGATCGTTGCTATTGGTTTGAAGCGTAAACCGATATATAATGGTGGCGTAATTATCTTTTATTTCAGCTTTCGATAATACTCCTGAGCTTCTGTCAAATGTATATATTATAAAATAATTACTGAGATCAGTTTCATTATAAAACCATGAGTTTTCGAAGTTATAACCGTTCTCATTAGCGTCATATTCATCTAAATATTCATTTACATCAAGGGGAGAGAAATAAGCGCGAGAATTCCAGGGTCCACTAAATATATGCATTCCTTCGAAATTTTGATATGTGATACTTTGTTGTAAGGAATCAGCTGATAAAGCAAAATCGGAATTAGTCCAATTCCAAACATCAAAATCAAGATACCAATAGTTAGTATCTGAAGTAAAGTTGATGATTTTATATTTCATTTTCATATTAAGAATTTGACTCCCAACCCCAAATTTTTCTTGCAGATCTTCTTCCCAATTTGTACCAAATGTAGTATTTAATGCATCATGATCAATTAGATCAACTTTCCAGATATATTCATCAGCAATATTAATTTTCCATGTATAATTTTGTGCGAAGGTATAAGGAACATTCAAAAGAAGAACAAAAGAATTAGAACTAAAATCGTACAAAATTTTTTTATTTTCATTATTATATTTTCTACATTAATGTAAGTAATTCAATATAAAGTATAATCCTTTTATTAAATTTTTTAAAAAAGACCTATCATTTAATAGAGAAAGCTAAAAAAAAAGAGGTTTTGATTTTACTCTTATGAGTAGATAGCATTATGAGTCTAATAGACGGAATCGATTCTGAACCAGATTGTATACCGACAATCTCCCATATCATAGCGTGAACCCGACCAATACCATCCATTATTTATATACCCATGCCATTGGGAAGGATTAAACCACCACTGAAATACTGGATAATCATCGTCTCCTGAGGTAGAATCATATTCAGATGCTTGAACTCGTACTTTTGCATATGAATCATAAGAGAATAGAGCATAATGATAATTATTCCAATCGATTGCTTCATTTTTACCAGCCTTCTCATAATCATTATTGGCCTCATTAATCTCATCGAGATGATTATCGTTCTTATCTCCGCCAGCCGCACAGCTTGGGAAGTAAGCTTCTCCAATCCATAACTTTAGGTACATTTCACCGTCTCCCATCAACCAACCTTCATGCTCGTCATCATAATAGACCTCATCTACGAAAACGGTCATTTTATAAAGGTCGTTTGAAGCATCAACGGCATATGCGCCACCAGGGACG
>WJIN01000004.1 GCA_014730295.1 Promethearchaeota archaeon
GAATAAAGCCTTCCGAAATTCGAATTATATGTATTTATTTTAAATTCTGATATTACTTTTTTTGGTTTAGATGTTAATATTCCTATAGATAGCTCGGATTTTTTTTTTAATGTTAAAAGAATTGATTTAAGGATTGCGTCATCTCCAAAGTTTCCATGTCCATAAAATCCTTGAATTAAAATATTTTTCATAAACAATTTAATAAAATATTTATTAGAAAAAAATATAAGGATCCCAAAAAAAATCATTTCTTTAAGAAATAATCCTTGATCATATTATATATCATATCTAAATGATAAACAGTATACTCCTCAATACTAATTCATTTTCAAAATTTCAAAAAGATTTAACCATTTTGATTTTCCCTAAAAAAGTTTTACTGAAGATTAATCTCTTAAAAATTCCAATCCGAGTTTAATCAGATAAAGATTAATTTATTCAAAAATTTAACGTAACATAACTTATTTAATAAATTATCTGAATTTAATTATGAATGATCTGCGTGAAAAACTAATTAAAAGCGATCTTTTTGTGATTGCTGAAATTGGTATGAATCATGATGGTAGTTTTGGAAATGCAATAAGACTAATTGAAGAGGCTAAATCTGCAAATGTTAACGCTGTTAAATTTCAATTACATATTTCTGATGAGGAATCTCTGAAAAAAGCACCAAAACCTCCATATTTTAGAATAGAGGAAAGATTTGAATATTTTGAAAGAACTGCTTTTTCTATTCAAGAATGGAAGAAGTTAAAAAGCTATGCTAATAATTTGGGATTATTTTTTCTGATTTCACCATTTTCTAAAAAAGCAGTTGATATAACTGAAAAGATTGGTATTAATGGTTATAAAATAGCATCTGGAGAAACCACAAATTTACCACTTTTAGAATATATAAATGAAAAAAACAAACCAATATTATTATCAACAGGAATGTCAAATTGGGAAGAAATTGAAAATGCTGTAAATGTTTTAAGAGAGAATTTAGTTTGTGTATTTCAATGTACTTCTTTATATCCATGCCCAGCTGAAGAAGTAGGATTAAATATTATTAAAGAAATAGATAAAAGATTTAATAATTTTAAAGTTGGTTATTCAGATCACACTATAGATATACATTCTGCTATTGCCGCCTATATCTTTGGAGCTAGAGTTTTTGAAAAACATTTTACTTTATCAAAAAAAATGTATGGCGCAGATGCTAGATTTTCAATGGAGCCAGAGGGCTTGCGTAATTATGTTAGTGCATTGCAATTTGTATCTAAAACGATTAAAAATCCCGTAAATAAGGATAATCTTAATAAATTTAATGAAATGAAGAAGATTTTTGAAAAAAGTATAGTTGCTTCAAAGAATTTAGTTTCTGGAAGAATTCTTTCTATTAAAGATATTCGTTTTAAAAAACCTGGTGATGGTATTAGAGCAGACCAATACAGAAAGGTAATTGGAATGAGGTTAATAAAAGATTTAAAAAGAAATCAAAAAATCTCACATGAAAATCTTGAGAAGCCATAAGGAGGAATGATTATGAAAAAGAAAATTTTCGTTTTCCTAGGGAGTCGTGCAAATTATTCAAGTTTAAAATCAATAATGACTAGTATCAATCGTTCTGAAATATATGAGCTTATTCTCACAGTGGGGGCTTCAGCGCTATTAGACAAATATGGAGAAGTAGTGAAACTAATTGAAATGGATGAATTCAATATTAATGAACGATTATATATGCTGATAGAAGGAGAAAAACCAGAAACAATGGCCAAATCGACAGGCTTGGGTATAATTGAACTTTCAAGTATATTAAAGAAATATTCTCCTAATTATACATTAATAGTTGGAGATAGATTTGAAATGTTGTCTGCTGCTATCGCTTCTGCTTATATTAATATACCTATTATACACACAATGGGTGGAGAGATATCCGGAAGCATTGATGAAAGCATACGACATGCTATAACAAAACTTTCACACGTTCATTTTCCTTCAAATAAACTAGCAGAAAAGAGGATTCTGCAGATGGGAGAGAATAAAAATACTGTCTTCAATGTAGGATGTCCTAGAATTGATACAATAAAGGAAATTTTAAAGGAAGAATGTAAAACTGGAGAATTAAATAAATATATTAGCAAAATTGGAGTAGGCGATATCTTTAAATTAAATAGGAAGTTTCTGATGGTTTCTCAACATCCAGTTACAACAGAGTTTAATCAAGGGAAAGAACAGATTCTTCAAACTTTGGAAGCTGTTAAAGAAGTCTCAGATACATTAGATATTCCCGTTATTATGTTATGGCCTAATGCTGATGCGGGAAGTGATGATGTAGCAAGTGGAATAAGAATTTTTAGAGAAAGAGGTTTAGATAGGAACTTTCATTTTTTTAAAAATTTACCAATAGAGTATTATGTCAGGCTTATGGATAAAACTTCTTGTCTAATCGGAAATTCAAGTAGTGGAATTAGAGAAGGTTCCTATATTGGAACTCCAGTTGTAAATATAGGAACTAGGCAAGATGGAAGGATGCGTGGTATAAATGTGATTGATACGAAATATGAAAAAAATGAAATAAAAAAAGCTATTTATAAACAATTAGATCATGGTAAATATAAGTCTGAGGATATATATGGAACTGGAAATGCTGGTGAAAAAATTGTTAAAATTCTTGAAAATATACAGATAAATATTCAAAAAAAATTTATAAATAGATTTTAATATCCTTTATTTAAATGAAGTTTAAAAATCAAAATGTACTAGGAATTATCACAGCTAGAGGAGGTTCGAAGGAAATCCCTAGAAAGAACATCAAAAAGCTAGCGGGAAAACCATTAATTCAATATACATTCGATGCTGTTAGAGGTAGTAACCTGTTAGATAGATGTATTTTATCTTCTGAGGATGAAGAAATTATTCGATATTCCAAAAAAGCGGGGATGGAAGTTCCTTTTAAAAGACCAAAAGATCTAGCTTTAGATTCTTCAAAATCTATAGATGTTTTAATACATGCGCTAAAATATTTATCAGATGAAGACAGTTATAATCCAAATTATGTCATGACGCTTCAACCGACCTCTCCTTTAAGGAATTCAATTGATATAGATGAATCAATTAAGATTATAATGAATAATAATATAGCAGATTCATTAGTTAGCGTTATTAAAGTCCCTCACAATTTTAATCCTTATTCAATAATGATCCTAAAAAAGAAATATTTAGAAAACTATTTAAATAAAAAAATCATCAGGCGACAAGAATTACCAAATTTCTATGCAAGGAACGGAGCAGCAATATATATTACTAAAACTGAAACCCTATTAAATAATAAAGAAATAATTGGAGGTTATTGTCTACCATATTTTATGCCAGAAGAAAGAAGTATTGATATTGATAATGATTATGATTGGAGAATTGCTGAATTATTAATAAAAAATAATATAAAAAATAGTCAAAATAGGTCAAATAATTTTCTTTAATATCTTTTAATTATTATAGAAATCATTTTTGAGTTTATCAAAATTTTAAATCAGCAAATTATTATAATCTTAAAAACAACTTAGGAATTTTTTTTATTTTCGTTTGATTATTTCATTCATAATATGTCAAATTCTAATATAATATTGTTTGTCCCTCATTATAAAAACTCGTTAAGGTACTATGATAAACTATATACAAGTTTAACAAATAGAGACTATCAAATATTCTATTTATTAAGAAATGATAAAAATATGATTGAGTATTGTAAACGAAAGCAAAGGAAATTTGAAATAGTTAACTTATCAAAAAAAAAAAGATTAGAAAATTTAATTTTTCCTTTTTTTAAAAATAAATTTAGAAAAGAGATCTATAATTTTTTATTAGATATCAAACCTAAATTAATTATCCAACCCAATGATGCTCATTTTTATAATGATACTATAGTAAAAATGGCTAAAGAGATTGATATCCCAATACTAGTACTTCAATGGGCTGCAACAGCTCCAGAAGATATTTATATTAAAATCAAGGAGATTAAAGCACTTGAACCGAATAATAGAAAGACAATACTCGAAAAGTTAAAAGATCATTTTATGTCCATATTCAAATTTTTGGTTCATAATCCTATTGAAAATTTGCTTAGACTAAATATAAATCATAAAATTTCATTAGGTCAAGGTAATTCAGATAAAGTTGGAGTCATCAATGAATATACAAAAAATCTATTATTTAAGCAGGGTGTGGATGAGAAGAAAATTATTGTCGTAGGATCTTTAAATTTTGATGATATAATTAAAATTAGTTATCAAACCCAAAAGGTCAAAGAGCTGGAGAGAAAGTTGGACAAGAAAAACGATATGGTTATTATTACTTATTTTTCTCAACCCTTCTATAAGAAAGATTTAAACTTTTTAACATTAGAAGAACAATTAGTTCATTTAAATAAAATCTATGATTTTCTAAATAATTTTTATTCTCAA
>WJIN01000161.1 GCA_014730295.1 Promethearchaeota archaeon
ATGTTAAAGGTATTTTTTCTGAAACCCCCCCAGGATTACATGCGGGACATATTCTTAAAAAATCTTCTAGGTTTTCACAATTTTCATTGACGATTGTTTTGGCTATCTTTTCAGCATGAGAACGCAGGACGCCCCGTAGAGAAGAACCGGGAATAATAAATTCTCCGTTTTCTGTTATTGGAAAGAAGTCATAACTGTAGCGAACATTATTTTTAAAATTATTTACTATAACTCCGCTATCAAAATTAATATTAAAATCGAATTGGAAAAATGAATGGTAGGTCCCTTTTTGAATTATTTGGTGTTTTTCATTTATTATTTTTAAGCCTTCTTTTAATTTCTCTTGAAGAAATTCATTTTTTCTGATTAATACAGAATTCCGATTAAGAACTTTAAGTAACTTATTTGAATCCGAAATATCTAATTCATATATATTTAAGTCTTCAAGCACAAAATTTCCAAGACCTCGAGAATGTAATCCCCCTAAAAAACATCTTCCTTTTTCCCACTCTGATAATGCAGAACAAAGAAGAATTTCTTGCTCTTTATTTAAACCTTTTTCGAGCTCGATATGTAAGTCAAATATAGTATTTTTGGGAATGACTTCAAAATTAAACTTTGCTTTACTTTCTCTAAATGAGCTTTCAGATTCTCTATCAATCGTTATTCCATCTCGAAGAAATGCTTTGCATCTAGTAATTGGTGTGGCATGATATACCCAGACTTTTGATGGCATACTTTCTTGATCTGGCCTAGTATTGATGGATCCAAACATCTGACAAACTTTACAATTACAAAATTCATCTTTTTGACCTTCCACTAATTGAACACAAGAATCTTCCGTTATATATGGAGAAATTCTCGCAATATATGCTCTTAAAACACCAGCAATGGAACTTCCAGGTATTATAATGTTATTTTGAGAATCTCGAAAAAAGATGGAATCTTTATATTCGTTTGATTGCCCAGACCCAAAAAATACGCCTGTTGTTGATCTTAATTTTCCTTTAATCACTTTATCAATCATTATCCTCAACCTTTAGATTTGATGCGATTTTCTCTCCAAAAAGTTTTAAAGATTCCATTCGCCAATAATCCTTTACTTCCTCAGGGATATTTTTAGATATAGTTATTAATTTTTTGAAAACCCCTTGGAAAGATTCTAAATTTTTATTTTTAAGAAAGTAATTGGTTTTTTCATCGATTTTCAAATTATTAATAATATCTTTCACCTTTTCATCATTTGTATGGAACTTTTCAATTAAATTCAGCATTTGTTCAATTTTAAGATCTTGAGATTCTAACCAACTTATAAGAGCCAACCACTTTTTGTCTGCAAAATCATTAATTTTACAATTTAAATATTCAATCCATCTTTTCTCGGTTCTTGATATAATTGACTTTTTTAACCGTTTAAGTCTCATTGGTTCAGGTAATCGAATTCGCATACTTAAAGCTTTATCGGTTCGAACAGCATGGTTAAACGAGATCTCTCCGAATCCCTCTTCCCTTCTTAAACCTATCCCTTCTTTTTCGAGTTTTTTTAATTTCTTGATTAATTCCCTTTTCAGATCCTCATCATCATCTATTTTAAATTGAAAACTGACGCTTGATCCAGCGCAAAATACTCTTTCCCTCCATTTAGGAAGCCCTAAAAGTGAATTAAACCCATCAATTCTACGCGTTCTAACAAATTGTTTTATAATTTTAACATCAATATTCGGTTCAATCTGAAAGATCTTTTTTAAGACCCTCCCATCAAACCTCTGGTAATATCTTCCCCAGTTATCTAATAATATCGTATCTGTGATTAATGTCATTATAATTGGCTTTTTTAAATTTTCATGATCAACGCGACTTTCAAAAGACTTTCCAATAAATAATCCTTTGACTTTTTGATCTTCATTTGGAAAATAAAAAAATAATTTTCCAAGACCGTATCCTTTTGCTGTAGACTTTCCAATATTCAGCTCAATCAAGGGCTTATCTTCATTAATTTTCAAAACCTCAGAAAAAAATTTCCAATCATTTATCTCTATTTTCCCTATAAAGTATTGATTCGGATTCACAGTAATGTAATGAAAAAGAGAACCATGCTCTGTTATTCCCTTTGGTAGGTTGATAGCAATATGTGTGGATTTATTTTTATTAACTTTAACAAAAAATCGATTATACTGAGCCTCTTTTTCTTGAATATAAAGGGAAATGAAACCATTGACATATTTTAAAGGGGATATTCGGTTTTTAGTTTTACAAACTTGACAAGTATTATGTTCATTTTCCTCACCTGTTAAAAACTTCCAATCATGATCATTATTTTCCGTGAGAGGAAATAGCTTACAGCTAGCAAAATCATAGGGAATTGGGATCGAAGGATAAATATCCTTATCTAACTTTTTAGCAGGAAAAAGTGGGGTAAGCTTTATCCCATTTTTTATGAAAAGATTGAGAAACTTTTGATCCATTTCCTCGTTGGTCCAATCTAACTGTCTTGCGGTTTTCCAAGCCAATGCTCCCAATAGAGTTTGACCTGGTATATAAGAGAGAGATTCATAAGTGTTTCCCCTCTCATTTGTATTGCATACTAAAAAGGGTTCAATTGTAAGAAAAATCAAATAACAAATTTTTTTCACGGAGGGCCCATTAGTTTCGATATTATCATTATCAAGATAGGGCTTAGTAATGTCCTCAAAATCTTTTATAGGAACATTATCTATCCAACTTCTCTTAAATACATTTAAAAAACATTGTTCGCTATTGAGTGATTCATGATTGTCCGAATCAATAAAACAAATAGGTTCATGACTAATTAAGTGGATTTCACATTTTCCATCGCCTCTTCTAATGTTCGAACCGATATTTTTTATCCATCTCATTGCAGCGATTATGAAACTGGCTTCTTCAATTGAGTGTGGATCATTTCTTTCTTTTTGAATATTAAATCTGAATCTCATTCTTTTACCATATAATTCTTTGTTAAACAATTTATGCTCTTCGGCAGTTCCTGTATTAATATTAATTTTATTTTTCCAAGATATTATGGGCTTCAAACGATTCTCGGGATTAACTGCTAATGCTGAAGAGAAAATCCATTCTTTTTTAGAAGCGGGTGAACCTAGAATACGACAAACAGGACACATCTCTTTTGTATTTCTACAATAGCTAGATCCATCAGAATTTGATCTTTTACATTTACGATGATGACTTAAATAATCAAATTCCAATAAATCACATATTCCTTTTCTCAATACACCTGAAAGAGTTGTTGCGGGTATGTAAGGTATTCCATTTTGGTCTTTTACTAACGGTGTGTCGAGAATTCCTTCACTATATCCCGTGCCAATATTATAATCAGAAAGGAAAATAATTTCAAATATCAATCTCATTTTATCTTCACCCCGTTATGTATTCATTAGGACTTTTTTCAAGATCACAACAAAAATTCCAAACATCGATTAATTGTGTGACTCCATTATAATACTTATCTTCAATCCTTTCCCAATAACCCGCTCTATTCGGATCTCCAAATTTCCTTAATGAGTTTTCTAATTTAGTTGCGATTTCTCTAGGCAATCTTGTCAGAAATCTTGAAAGTTTTTCGTACCAAGAACTTTCCATCTCTTGGAAATTCAAGTTTTTGGCTTTTTCATATAATTTTTTTAATCGTATTCTCTTGGTTTGGGAGAAACTACGTAACTCATATCGGTCTTCTATTAGATTTGAGATTTGGGTAATAGAAAAAGCAGGATAATTCATTACAAACATTTCTTCTCTGTCCTTCTCAATATTAGAGGAAAGACTCCCTGAAATTAACATAAAGGAAATTGCAGAATCACCATTAGATTTAGATATTTTTTTTGCGGTATTTAATAATTCTTCTCCTATTTGATGAGCAATTCTATAAGGAAAGGTTGATTTACATATCACTACTGATGCAGATAAATTTGGAGGGGTTATAGATTGATCTATTTGGATTTCCTCGAAAACGGACCCCATTTTTTTCTCATATTGTCTAATAAATCTTCTTGTGAAATCAAGAACCCAAGCTGCCGGGATAACAGAAAAAAGATCATCACCACCGATTATCAGTGGTAAAATAGGGATAAAATCATTAAAATCTTGATTATCCATCAATAATGTTGTTGGAATAGCAAGAGATTCGTAAATTATATTTTCTAATGTACTTGATAAGGTCTTTACTTTTTCCACCGTGTCGCATGCATGGAAAACAGCACCCATATCATTGCCATCAGCTAATAAGTAAGCGATATAACCATTTTTGTCTGTTTTCTCAGAAAACTCATCGATATCAATTATAAAAGGATTTTCATTAAGAGTACCTCTACGGTTCAAGACTTCTTTAAATTTCCCGAGGAAATTTCCTATAGCTTCTCCTCCCATTTTGTTTTTCTCATAGCAGCTATTACAAAGCATTATCGTTTCTCCTTCTAATCTCACTTGCTTTGACGCTATGCCGACCCCACATGAAGAGCATACCTCAAAAAAGGGGGTTTGGATCACTGATGTGGGAGGGTTTCCAGAAAGTTTTTGTTTTTTCAATAGATAATGTGCTCTTTTTAAAGCGTCTTGATTAAAATTAGTTGGTTTAATCATTGTAAGTGTTGAATTTAATTCTTGACGATATAACTCTGCTAATAATTCACGAAACTGATTTGCATAATTTTCAGTAGGAAATGTAGCGAAGATTGTTCCACCACCTGAAGCTATTTCTTGACCGTTAAATTCTCCAATCAAAATCGGAACTGTAGAATTACAAAAGTTCCTTAATAATTCACTACCACCAATAATTTCCTTGAGTTTTGACGATCGAAAAATTAAATCCTGAATTTTATCAGCTTCTGCTGTAATTAAATATTCTGTCATTATCTATCATCTCTATTTGGTAAAAATGCAAGATTTAAAATTCTAATTAATTCTCCCCACTTTAGAGGTTTTACATTTAAATTATAATCGTTTATTAGATTTTCAATAAATTTATTTAAATCTTTATCAGCACCCCAATTTCCATCCTTTGCCCAGTTTCCCCTTGCCCAATTTAAAATGAAATCTCTAATGTTTTGCATTAATAATTCATGTGATAATTTGGCAATATTTTTAGGTATATTGAGACAAAAATGTAAGGATTTATTGCGAAATAAACATAAAAAATCATGTGGATAAGTTTTTAAATTGTATCGAGTTTTAATTTCCCTTATTTCGTTATCATATCTCCAAAATTTATCTAATTTCGGAGCTTTTTCTTTACGATGACCTTGATATTTTTTAATATATAACGTCTTATCACCTGATCTTTCCCATGTAAGAGAATATATCATGTATTTAAGAGCTGATATTCTCCCCATCTCAAAATCCCATTTATTCACATTATTGAATTGTTTTCTACTTTGGCTAATTCCTTCTGAATCAAGTACATATTGATTTTTCAACCACATCCTTATTATTCTTGATTTAATCAATAATTCAAACAACCCAATAGCTCTTTGAAGTGCAGATTTATAATTCTCTTGATTATAAAGTTTTTTAGATTTTGCAAATTCATTGAAAGTATAAATTAACAATCTTTCATCTTCATTATAAATACTCTTTTCTAAATTAGCTATACTCTCTACTGTTTCTAATGAATTTTTGAAGTCTTTCTCATCAAACCAACTATTACCTAACTTATCTATAGCTGAAAGATTTGGAATTCTTAAATCTTTATTGTTGTATAATAAATTGGCTTCTTTAAATTTACCCTCATCCCATAATTTGTAATAATTTAAAACATTAACGAAGTTTTCCAAATTTTCAATTTCATTTTCATTAAAAAAGTTTTTAACATGAAAAAGAATATTTTTAACGATATTTTTAGCTAAATCAAAAGAATAGTTTTGATAATAACTCCTTATTAAAGTCCAATCATTTAACCTAAATTTCTCCATAGGATTTTCAAAATGCTCTATAAAACATGAATATCCATAAGGTTTGCCATATTTAATGTTATAATCATTAAAATCCACATAAGAGATGGGGGTATTTGTATAAGCCGCGAATAGATATGCTCCTGAAACCATAGTTTTCTTAGCCCCGGTAATATCAATAATAACATCATCATATTGATTCATTAACGGTAAAACACTATTCTTTAAGAAAGTAAATACCCCTTTAGGATTATCACTTGTAATTAATTCAACTGGATCTGGATGAAATCTGGGAACATCTTTAAGCAATTCAATATCCTTTAAAATATCTAAATATTCCATTAAATTTTCTCTATAAGCTGAACCTTGTATATCTCCATAGTTCTCATTTATGACTGGTACTAAAATGTTGGGCAAATGCCCACATATAGAGATAAATAAAGGTTCCCATGAATATCCAATTAATAAAACTAAAACCTCACACTTAATCTCGTTGCTATTAATGGCTTGATTACTTGTGAGGTAATCAAATTCAAATTTAAATAATTCTCGGATATAAGTATCTAAATTCCATCGTTCATCCCAATATTCTTCCGTCTTTTGCTTTAGAGAGGTTAGAGTAATTTGATCTTTTACTTCATCATCCATTTTTATCTTTTCTATACTTGATATATTTGATATACTACCTTATAATGATTAATTAGAATAGGTCATAATTAAAACCTTTTTATTAAAACAGAAATAAACATTTACATTGGTTCAATTCTTTTTCGACACAAGGATTAGTCTCTCTCTAATTATTATTAGAATTGGTTTAGAAAGACAAAATTAGATCAAAACTTAATAAACATTCTCTAACTCTATAGTAAGAAAAAAAATTTACAGTATTAGCAATAAATGAAAGCAACTATCTACTCTAAAGAAGCGGTTGGAAAAACAATTGCCGTGAAAAAGCTCGCTGACCTTATGGATGAATAGGTGAGCACGAGAAGAAGAAGAAGAAGAAGAAGATATATTTCTCCTAAAACGTCTTCTCAAAAATTAAATTTAACTTCGTTAAATCCCCATTTAACGAAATTAATCGGTGATTTTACTTAATGTATAATCCTTGTAGAGATTGCATGAAATAATTTAATAATCTATAATCCAATAGGAGTATATATTCCCAAATTCCGATTTATTCTTGAAAGATCAATTTTTCCAAATAGGAATTTAGGAATAATTTATTTCTATGATTCCATATGATACTTAAGTTAATTTTGCTCCTGTGTTTATAACTTTTTTTTATTCTCTTATAAGATTCTGCCAATAATTATAAGAATTAATTGAAATCTTATAATAAGAAAAATTGAGAACATTATAATCTATAATCCTTGAACAGATTCTATGAAATAATATAATAATCCATAATCCAATAGAACATCTATTCCAAAATTCCAATCCTTACTTGAGAGATTAGCGTTTCTAAGGATTAATTGATGATTAATTTTTTTATGATTCCATATGATACTAAAGATAGTTTCTGCCGATAGTTATAAGGTTTAATAGAAATTTTATAAGAAAAATTAGAAAACTTATAAGAGTTAATTGAGATCTTATAAGAAAGATTATAAAATTTATAAGACGATTATAAATTCTCTCAAACCTTTATCTATGAATAATAGAAGTGTATAAAATGTAGTAAATTGTTTTCTTCAGCCCGAGTCATCATAATCATAGGAAAATGTGCTCTTTATTAGGTTATATATCTATAATGAGGATTAATTTGATCTAATTGCTATAATCGAGTAAACCTTTGATTTAAAGAGTAGTTCTTGATTCAAAAAATTAAAACAGTCTCAGTAGTTGCAAAAAATTTATAAACTGAAAATTTTAAACACTATTTTGAAATTAATAAAAAAAGTCACATAATATTTAGTAAATATTTACTAAATTACGGAAAAAAATGGGAATTCTAAATTTTAAGGGACTTACAAGATGGTATCAAGCAAAATGGAAGGAGCTGAAAGATTGAAAATGAGACCAAAATCAACGCTTTATTTTGAATTAAGCGATCCAAAATATATAGAAATGTTTTTCACCCTAAAAAAAGAAATTAGTAAAGAACAGCTCGGTAATAATAAGAAAGGAAACATTTCAAACGTTCAAT
>WJIN01000481.1 GCA_014730295.1 Promethearchaeota archaeon
GCCATATTCAGCGTTAAATCCGCCGGTCTGCATTTTGATCTCTTTAATCGAGGTATACGACACTGTAGTATACGGCGTATTTTCTCTTCCGTCTCGCATGGACATACCATCGACTATGAAATTCACCTCATCCTGACCGCTACCACGCACTGATAATCCAGACTCCACACCCGCTTCGAGACTCACCACATCCTCAACGCTTGTGAGCGGGAGGTTCACAATTTCTTCTGTGCTGACATTCGATACGTTTGCAGAAATATCCGCTCGAATCACGGGTCTATCAGCCTCGACAATCACTTCCTCGCCCGCCAGAGCTTCACTCTGCATCTGAAAATTCACGGTGGTTGTTAAGTCAATACTCACCCGAATATCTTCCATCGTCGTCTGTGCGTAACCGATATAAGATGCTCTGAGATCATAGAGACCAGGTTCAACATTGATAATACTGTAATATCCGTCTGCATTAGTTGCAGCTCCCTGATTGGTGCCCACAAGAATTACATTTACCCCAACCAGCGGCTCGCCGGTCTCTGCTCCGGTGACCCTCCCGGATATTTTACCCGTTTGTGCAGAAACATTTATTCCAAAAAGAATAACAAACAATCCGAGCCAAGTTCGGATTAATCCCGTTCTCATGGCGTCCTCCTTATTTATTACAATAGATATTGCATTATTAAAACTTTTAGGCGTGATGAGGTATTGCTATCTATAAAGAAGTAATCTGGAAGTTTCAGCTCAAAAGCGTGGGAGGTAACTGAGTACACTACCTAGCGGTCAATACGAATTCACGGGCAATAGTCACGGATTTTTAAACTGCGACATAGTTAGAAAAATGACTGTGCTTGATTAGTTCCTTTCATTTTGTGGTATCTCAATCTCAGCATCAACTTCTTGGGCAAACTGGACCATTTTTTTCTTGAGTTTATCTACAATGTCCGGATATTCCACAGCTACGTTATATCTTTCAGAGGGATCACGCTCGAGATGGAATAATTCCGGTGTAACAGGATCACCTTCTTCTAAATCATCCCGGCTATTAGAAGTGTACCGAAGCTTCCATTCACCCTCTCGGACTGCCTGGAGTCGGTCCCCTCCCCGGAAATAGTAAAATTCCTCTCGCCCCGTTGAAGTATTACCGGATAAAAGTGGCATCAAATCAATCCCATCAATGGTTCGATCTTTCGGAGGCACTCCCCCCGCTAATTTTAGGAAAGTTGGGAACAGATCCATATTTGAGGTTATTGCATTGGATATTTGACCGGCAGGGATTCTGCCTGGCCATCGTATTATACCTGGTACTCTTACGCCACCTTCATATGTGGTGGCCTTTGCTTTTCTAAATGGACCAGGTGATCCTGCATGCCACGGCCTGATGCCTGCTTGCAACATACGATCAGGGAGTTCCAACCACGGTCCATTATCACTGGTGAATATGACTATGGTGTTCTCATCGATGCCCTGTTGTTTTAAAGTGCTCAGAATTTCTCCCGCTGACCAATCGATTGCCTGCATAATATCGCCGTATAAGCCAGCATCGGAGCTTCCGTTAAAGCGCTCGGTTGTGTGGAGTGGTAAATGTGCCATACTGTAGGCCAGGTAGAGGAAAAATGGCGAATCGCTGTTCTCATTTATAAACGATACAGCTTCTTCCGTATATCGGGTGGTAAGCGTAGATTGATTCACAGGATATTCGACAGGCTCAGAATCGCGATATAGTTTGAGCGGGACGTCTGTCTGCACCCACGGTTTTTGCATGTCGTTACTATATGGTAAACCAAACCACGAATCAAAACCATTAGCTGTCGGGAGATACGTGTCCTCAACATATCCAAGATGCCACTTCCCAACCATCTTGGTGCGATACCCTTCATCTTTCAAGGCTTCTCCCAGAGTCACCTCGCTTTCAGGAATCCCGGTATCAGAACCGACTCCTCCGCCCCAGTTTCTTCCTAACCCTGTTCGAGCCGGATAGCGACCGGTCAACAAAGCGATCCGGGATGGGGAGCAGGTAGGTGCTCCGTAAAAAGAAGTCAAACGTATGCCTTCAGCAGCCATTTGATCAAGATGAGGTGTTTGATATTCCGGATTCCCAAAACAGCTCAAATCACCCCAGCCCACATCATCTGCAAATAAAACAATAAAATTTGGTTGCTCAGATTTTCTTCCCTGTCCATTGAGTAATGGAATTATGCCCAACCCAAGTGTTCCTGCGCCTAAAGTCTTTATAAAGTGTCTGCGGTTCATGTACTCAAAACTCTTCTTTTGTAATTATAAATACTTGTATTAGCTCTCTACCTGTTCTATCCAATCCTCATGCAAACGTGGCAACTCTTTCACTTTGTCAGGGTATTGATTTGCCATATTTGTCATTTCACTGACATCCTTTTCAAGATTGTAATGAGGAAAAATAAGTGTAACATTCTCATGTTATCGCACTCCTTATGAATATGAGTTAACTCAGGTTTTTTAACAATAATCAACCAGCAGGAGATTCAATCAATGAATAACCGATAGAGGAGGCATTCTTGTAAAATCAGAATCTCCTGCTGGAATTGTAACGGGAGTATTATTGAGTTATAGCATCCATTATTTCAGATACTTATGCATTACTCACAGTTATCAAAATTTGCATAACATTACTTTTAACTTTGAACAGTCACATTTCACTGAAAGGCATCAGAAATGGGGTAAGTCAGATCTATTTGATATGTGACTGCTAACATGTTACAAAATTGATTATTTTGTCGCAAGGGTTTTATACAATTTCCTAATACTTTTATTTTGATTAAATATAATGCAGCAGAAGTAGATAAATTTAAAGATATACTTTGGGGAAATATCCTACCAGTATCTCTCCCGGAGCGCCAGGAGCTCAGGATACTGTTCATCTGTATCCCCCAGATCTTCTTTTAAAGCCAGGAGCTGCTCTTTCAGATCGGCAATGACCTCTGCATATTTCGGATCTTCATAGACGTTATCCATCTCCTGCGGGTCCCGTTTGAGATCATAGAGCTCCCAGCCGGGATGGGTCGGCGTATCCAAGGTCCCGGTGGCATCCAGGGGCAGACCGTAGTAAAAAATGAGTTTATATTCTTCGGTCCGGATGCCGTAATGAGCCGGGCGGGAGGCCCCGTTGCCGTGCATCCAGTATCGGTAGTACATGGCGGTCCGCCAGTCATCTGGCGTCTCGCCCTGCAGGTTCGAGCGCATGCTCCTGCCCTGCACACTGTCGGGCGGACTGGCACCGGCATAGTCCAGCAGAGTGGGCGCAAAATCAATATTCAGGATAATGTCCTCGTTCACACTTTCCGCCGGGATTTCGCCCGGGTACCGGGCGACCAGGGGCATCTGCATAGATTCC
>WJIN01000162.1 GCA_014730295.1 Promethearchaeota archaeon
TCAGCGTTCCCGATCTTTTATATGTTCTATCTCTATATGAAAAGGGCCAGAAGACAAAAATGTTAAGATATTTTTTCCGGGATAAACATTCAAGGGAATTTTCCAGACATCGTTATTTATATGATTATGACATGCTGAAGGGCATCCTGATGGATATAGGTTTTAAGCAAGTCGACAAATGCGCTTACAGGCAGGGACGCGTCCCGGATATATCGATTCTTGACAATAATCCCGAAGAAAGTCTATATATCGAAGCCATTAAATAGATTTATTATTCCGATATGAAAGATATAGAAAAAATATACAAAATACTGGACCATTTTCACAAAAACCCTCAAATTACTCAAAGGGATCTGGTCGAAGACCTCGATTTAAGCCTGGGAAAAGTGAATTTTCTTATTTCCTCTCTTGTCAATAAAGGATTGATTAAACTTGAAAGATTTAAGAACTCACGGAATAAGAGGGGTTATTTATATCTTCTTACCCCGAAGGGGCTGAAAGAGAAGACCATAATAACAAAGAAATTTCTGCAATATCAATTAGAGGAGTATGAACGCCTGAAGGAACGAATAGATTATTTAAAGAAAAGCATAGAGACCGGATAAACCAAAGGAAAGAACATATCAATGCTGTTTTAAATTTTGAAGGTAAATATATATGCGAATCAAGTTAAAAGAACGTGTAATGCCTATATATAGATGGATGCTAGCTTTAGGTTTTGATTTTTTAAAGACATTTCGAGCCATTCGAGGATTAGGAAAATATTTTACCGATTTTTATAAGATACAAAAACAGTCAAAAAACAAGAATATCAATATAAAGATCAGCTTGAATTATCCATGCCTGCTGGATCACAGCCAGCAGAGCGGCAAGGCTAGAGGACATTATTTTCATCAGGATCTTCTGGTGGCACAGAAGATCTTTCAACGGTCTCCCAAAAAGCATGTCGACATCGCTTCACGCATAGACGGTTTCGTTGCTCATGTGGCATCTTTCAGGCAGATCGAAGTATTCGATATACGGCCAATTGAGCAGGAGATACCTAACGTGAAATTCCAGCAAATAGACTTCATGAAGGACCTCGGACAACTGTCTAATTATTGTGATTCCTTATCTTGCCTGCATGCTTTAGAACATTTTGGTCTGGGCAGATACGGGGATACCGTAGATATAGATGGCTATTTGCCGGCAATTGATAATTTCCACAAGCTATTACAGAAAGATGGAATTTTATATCTATCTGTCCCAATAGGTTCACCAAAAATTGAATTCAATGCACATAGAATATTTTCTATAAAAGAAATGTTAAGAGCGGTAAATGGAAAGTTTAATTTATTGAGTTTTTCTTTTATTAATGATAAAGGAAGACTAAATAAACATGTAAGAATTGACAGCGAGCGTATTGGCAATAATTGTGATTGTAATTGTGGATGTGGCATATTTGAACTCGAAAAACAGGGGGGTCGATTTGGTTAAAAAATTTATTAAATATTTATTTGAAAATACGAAAGCATATTCATTCTATAGACTTCTAAAAGAAGAGAGTTATTGTAATAATGCGCAATTTGAAAAAACTCCGTGGGGATTTGAATTTATTGGATCTAAAAAAATGCAATTCGGGTCTTTTGAATTTGATGAAACAAAGTTAATCCAAAATATTCTCGGCAAATCTGAAATCTTTGTAGATGTAGGCGCAAATACAGGATATTATACATGCCTTGCTAGCAAAATGCATAACAAAGTTATTTCCATTGAACCATTAATAAGCAACTTACGATTGTTATATCTAAATTTACAAAAGAATGGGTGGACAACTAATGTTGAAATTTTCCCCCTTGGTGTATCAGAAAAATACGGTATAGCGGAAATTTACGGGTGCTATACGGGAGCATCCTTAATAGCAGGTTGGGCGGACGGTTCAAAATTCCATAAAAGAACAATACCACTATCATCTTTAGATATTATTCTCGGCCAAAGGTTTTCTGGAAAAAAAATGCTTATAAAGATAGATGTAGAAGGAACGGAATTTGATGTATTAAAAGGTGCAAAAAAAATATTGCAAATGAAACCTTCTCCTATTTGGGTGGTAGAGATAACATTAACAGAACATCACGTCACTGGAAAAAATCCATATTTTCTGGATACTTTTCGCTTGTTTTGGCAGGCAGGATATGAAGTCAGAGAAATCGGAAAAGAAGAACATGTTATATCTGAGGAAGAGATAATAGAATATGCTTGTACTGGAAAACAGCCTAATTGGAAAACAACCAATTATTTATTCACCCCAAAAGCACATAGTTCTGAAAAATATTTTTAATAATCGGGAATATGTTTTAATTCTTTCAGAATCTAAAATTTAGTTTCTGTCAACACGATAGCCATAGTGCCTTGATTTTATAACCTATAAACCATATTTCATAAAATATGAAAATACGAAAAACAGAAAAAGGGAAAGTTGTTGTTCGATTAAAAGGTGGCTTAGGAAATCAGATGTTTCAGTATGCGGCAGCCTATGCTTTTGCTGCTGAAAATAATCTACAATTAGCTCTAGATACGTTTAGTGGATTTTGTAGAGATAAAATATATAAACGCACTTATTCACTTGATGGATTTAATATTTTGGACAAAAACTTTTCTTATTTCTATTGTCTACCTTTTTGGATAGAAAACATTTTCAAAGTGAATACTAAGAAATCACATGATAATATATTTATTAGACCTTGGGGACAAATTATAAATGATTCTAATAAAGAATACCAGCCAATCAAAGCAAATGATAATATTAAAACTTACTGGATGGATGGGTATTGGCAAACTGAAAACTACTTCTCGCAGCATAAAAAATTTATCCGCAATAAATTTATATTAAAACAACCACATGCGACTCATTTCTTGTCTATAGGCAGGAAGATGGAAACCGCAAATTCTGTAGCAGTTGGAGTACGTTTATATGA
>WJIN01000021.1 GCA_014730295.1 Promethearchaeota archaeon
GCGTAATATTAAACCAGATTTCTATGATTTCGCTTTCAATATTTCGAAATATACTCTTCCCTTTTCATATTTTAAGATGGATTCAAGATTCGATGAGAACTCCAGAAAGAACAATATTAAAAAACTCTCAAAATATTCTAATGAATTCAAGAATATTTTAAAAAGAGAACTTTTTTAAGGTATTTATAATGAGAATTATAAGATTCTTCAGATTTTGGTGAATCCTAATTACCTAATTACGTTCAATTTGAATATTCTCATGAAGTTTAGGAAACTGAGTTTTTAGAGTTTTTTTATAAACCTCTCCAGGCACAGAATAAACTCGAACAATTTTTAGTGATTTTAAATTTTGGATATTAGGGTAAATTTTTTTTAAATGTCGATAGGAGATTTCAAGTTCTTCTAATGATATGAGATTCTCTATTGTTTTGGGGAAATTTAAAAATTCATTTCTCAAGATATTTAGGTATTTCAGATTTCTAAGCTCTCCTATTGATTCTGGAAGTGTATTCAACTGATTTAGGCTTAAATCAAGACGTTCTAAATTGTTTAATCCACCAAAAATATCGGGAATTGAAGTTAAGTTGTTGGATGACAGATTTAGATATCGAAGGTTTGATAATTGAGATAGAACAGCAGACTGATCAAAAAAAGACTGATCTAAATAATTTTCAGCAAAACTTAAATACTTTAGATATGATAGGTCTTTAATTAAAAGTGGAATTTGAGAGATATAATTATTAGAGAGATCAAGTATTTCTAACTTTTTTAAATGGACGATGGTGTCTGGGATTTCGCAGATCCTATTCTGAGGGATACTATAACAAATCATTCTGAGATGCCGATTAGTATCGGTCGTATAGATCGCTCGAAAAAACATATCGTCCCATCGAAAATAATTTAAATTATACCTAAGTTCAAGTTCATATTGCTTTAGATCAATGAATGGAAGGATATTTCTATAATCCCTTTGAAAAATGAAATAATCAAGATTATCACATAGGGAGTTAAAAAACCCAATTTTTTCGTGAAACTTTAAGTTTAATTTTCCCAAATTACTGAAAGGAAGTGTTCCATTGAGAAAATCTTCAAGATCTTGAGGTGCCATTTTGATTAAAGGATTTTTACCTAACATTTCTAATTCATATAAGACTGATGCTTCTTCCTCTAAAACACCTTCATCTTCATAGCATTTCTTTGTGAAAGACATTTGTGTATTTGAAATTATTTGGCTAATGATTATAAAAGTTATAATTTAGATTTAGATTGTATGTAAATTTATTGATTTTCATTTCATAATTATTTATAAATGCACTTATCACATGATATTAGAATTCTATCTTACTATATAAAAGGAATACCATTTAAATGTAATTTTTGGAGAAGTCTTTTTGCCTCCCCCGATTTTGGATCGATTTCAAACGCTTCTCGACAACATTCAATCGCTCTTTCATAATCATTTTGAGATAAATATGTCTCACCCAAATCACATAATATTTTTATGTATTCTGAAGAATTATGCTCAATATTTAATTTATCTGCTAACTCGAGTGCCTTTTTATAATAGTTAATGGCACTCTTATATCTTTTTTGTTTCGTAAATACGTCTGCTAGATTATACCATGCCCTTAAGTAATTAGGATCAAGTTCTAGGACACTCTGATAACATCTGATTGCTTTTTCGTAATTATTTAACAAAAAGTATGCAGTACCCATAGTATCCCAGACATCTGGATAATCTTGATCAATATTTAATGCTTCACGAGTATAGTGGATAACCTTCTTAAATTTAAAGAGCCTGAGATATATAATAGCAATATTATGTATTGCATCAACATTTTTAGGTTCGACTTCTAAACTATCTTGGTAATACTCAATTGCGTTTTTATACTTTCCTAATTTAAAGAATACAGTACCCACAGCAATTAATGCTTTAAAATATTTCGGATTTATAGATAAAGTCTTTTCAAAGCATTTAAGAGCCTCATTGTAATTTTCTTTACCTAAATAAGCAACACCTAAGTAATGCCACACTACAGGACTTTGATCATCCAACTTTAATGCTTGCTTATTAATTTTAAGAACTTCATTATTAGATTTAAATTTAAAATTTAGCCTATAGTGTACATAGCCTATTTTTGCTAAAGCCTTAGCATATTTTGGATTAAGAGTTAATATTTCCCTTAGTGTTTCTAAAGCGGCTAAAAATTCCCTCTTGGCTATATATTTACTTGACTGATTGTATAATTCATTAATTCTCTTTAATGACAAATTACTCACATTTATAGTATTATATATAAAAAATAATATAAAAAAATCAGGTAACTATCGGAGATTTAGTAAGCACTTTTTTCAAAATTTCTTGGAGCAATGCTATAATCCCTAAACCTAAAAGACTTGTAAGCCCAAGACGCATTGCAGCTGTTAATTTTTCAGTTTTTTCTCGGTTTGAATCATCCGATTTTAATATATCTTCAATCTCTTCATAATCAGAAGGTCTTTCAGTAGGCACTTCTAACTCAATCTCATCCAAAACTATAATCTCCTTAGTACCCCGTTTTCCAATTGTATCCTCATGACACGTTCTATTTAAACATTTTTCCAACATAAAAGCAAGAGCATTAGCGGTTTGATGAACTGCATTTTCAATAATTACCTTCAATCTTGGAACGCTGCCGCTGTCAGGATATTCTTTTGGTAAATTCATTGAAGCATTTGGATTTTTAAATTTATAGTAATTGCGATGATATTTATAATCTGTATAAAACACCTTTGTATCATTGATTTCACTTTCTTTACCATTTTCTCCATCATAAGTTTTTCTCCCCACATCTCTTGCGGCAAAATATGGAATGGTTGGATTGATTTCAAAATTTTCAAAGTTAAAAAATCTCCAACAAGGTCCACCATTTGAAAAACTCTCATCACTGAAATAACAATGAAATTCATCTTCTAATGCTTTATTATATGAGGAAAGCATTCTACCGCTCCATTCCTTTCTCTCATGCCTTAGGTGTCCCGGATAAGACATATCAGCAATAAAATGAGCCATCGATCCTAGACACTGAGCCATCGCTTCATATTTACCTGTAATCGTTTCATAAGTCTGACCATTATCATAACTCACACGACTTTCGTATTTAGAAAATAAATAAGCCATATTAGCATGCCATTCCGCACCTAAAATACCATCTATGTTTTCTTCCTTATAAAAATAGCTATTTGGTTCAATTTTTTTAATCCATAATTGATAAGCGTGAGTTCTCATTGCGGGATAGGAATGAAGGATTTCTTCCTCTGGAACAAAATCTTCTTCAATCATTATAAGAATATTTGAACTAAATTTATCTGGTAAATAGGTTCCATGTAGATAATTCACATATCTTCTTAATAAAAGAAATTGATTTCTATCACCTCCTATATAATCTTTGTCAGTATAATAATTGAAATAATAGGTAAATTTAGGTACTCCACCAACCATTTCTGTTTTTTTAGTAATTCCCTCGCTTTGAATATCTATAAGATTGATGATGCTCTGTGATGGGTCATTAATCTCAGACGGAAAGATTTCTCCTGCGAATTTTCCATAAATCTCATCTTTTAAAACCAATCTTAGTGCAGAATCAGCAATCCAATCGTGTACACCATATGAATGAACCCTAAACCCAGTTCCGGATTTACCCTTTCCTATATCCTCTCCAAGTTGAGCATTAAAACAATAAGTACCTTGATGTATCTCATTCATTCTACCACTAAATCTATTTTCCCATGCTAAAGATAATTCAATAAAACTGAATACCATGAGAAAACCAATAATTAATATCAAAATTGTCTGAATTTTTTTTCTATTCAATAACTTCACCATTTATTTTATTTTAATTCGATTTTTATTATAGAGCGCAAAGAAATTTTGCGTAAATGTGCTTCTAAAGAGACTTTCTTTAGAAAGTGCCAATGTTATATTCTTTTCAATATCTTATTTTGATTTATAATGATAAAAAATAATATTTTAAAATTTTAAGGTAAAATTGTGTCGTTTGGATCGTAATAATAGGTGTCCGTCTCGGGATCATAATAGCAAAAACCGAATTCCATCGGAGGGTCGGCGGAAGGATCTGGCGAGTCTCCAGCAAATAAGCGTGTGGTCATATCATTAACGACATGGTTAAATCCCGTCATTTGAATGAAGGATGTATAACTTATACATGATATAATCAAGGAAAATAGGGTCGAAATCCACATAATTTTAGGTACTCCATCACCGAAATTTGCAAACCCATTACCTGAATCCCCACCGCTTAAGAGGCTTGTTAATCTCATGGTAAATCCAAGTCCCAAGGAAGTAAATGTGAGGGTTATAAACTGCATGAACATTTGAATTCCCGCCTCCCCCGGCATATCCAGATCGGGTACAACTTCCTCATTTCTTTCTGGTAAGCTTCCAAAAATAAATGAAAACAGTGCCCATATAGGAGAGAGGGTTAGGGCAGAAATAATACCTAATTGATTCCAGAAATTAGAATCCAACACGCTTAAGGGATCGCAATATAATGAACCCGCCAATATTAAAAATGGTACCATTTTTAACCAGTCTGTTATACTAGACAAAGCGTTTCGACCAATTTTTGAGAGAGCAGAGAATGATTTATAGATTGCTAAACTTGTGAAATAAAATATTGTCTGAGTGATTACATGCATCGTGAGTCCAAATAACGCACCCGGATCATTATCTGTGATAAATTGGACTAAACCTAATACTCTCTGTGCACCCCAAATAGCGACGGTAGCGACAGCTGTTATAGCTGCTGCTTGTGGATACCAATTTGCAAGAAGTGCTGACACAAACATACTACCTACCTCGATCATGGTAAAAATGGGACCAAAAGTGCTCATAAATGGATTATTAGGGTTATTGGATGGTCCGCCTGTAAATACCGCCTCTAGAGATCCTTGATTTCCCATTTGCCAAATTTTCTGTTGTCCATCTTGGGTATCCGTATTCGCATCATCATCCTCCACAGAGAAGGAAAAATTCCATGCGCCCGGACCCCACGGAATCTGTTGCCAGTTATCCGAATTATCTCTGTCCCAATCTGTCGTGGCGTAAACTAATCCATCAGATACCTCATCCATCGCAATATCAATAAAATACGCGTCCGCATCCAAGCTTCCATCATGTCGGAAAAAGTGCATATCAAGATCAATATTGACCTCCTCTTCGGGAAAACTTGGAACTCGACTTAAATGTAGTTGCGGGGTAAATTCGAACGTATCCCCAGAGGCAACATAGTGCTCCTCATGAGTTCCGTCGGGATCGCGTACCCATACCCAAAATCGTAATACACTTTCATCATGGATTGGACCGATCACATCAGTATATCGTTTAGTTTTATATCCCTCGTCCCAATTCCATGAACATTTCCCACCCAAATCTTCGACTCGATATTTGACAATCTGGGGTGATGCTCCATCATCATTTGCCACTCTGAGATAGAGATCGAAAAATTCCTTACGTGTCTTATTTTCGGCATCGATTTGATAATCCCAGAGAAGGGAATAATTACCATCTGTATATGTAGCATTGAAATAATAGCAAAGATGACATGATTCAGAAAAGTCGTAATAATTATCCAATTCTACATCGATTCCCCAATCCTTAATCGTTGAGCCGTAAAAACTCATATTTTCATAAATTAGATCAGTAAAGTTAATGGAACTAATCTCTTCCATCTCAAATGATTGTGTTGTCTCATCTGGAAATAATACCATCAACTTCACACTTTCTAATATCTTATTCTCGTATCGATTGATACCAGTCACATTGAATGATATTGGATTAAATTCCCATCCTGTTAATTCGATATTCGGATTATAGGAAAGATAGGGAAATTCATCTCCGAAAAATGGACCAGGCATATACTCATATCGATGAGAATCATAGGGGAATTGAGTAGTATAATTTTCCCCAATACTCGCATTATCTTTTGTCTCAAACGCATACAACCAAAGTCCATCGCGTTCGCTATATAATTCGGGATAATTTTGATTATCATCATAATCGGCAAGAAACTCGTAGGTTACTCCGAGATAATATTCCTCCTCCTCTTCCCCTTTAGATTTGCTCATAGGATAGGTATAATTAGTACCAGAGGGAGATCGTAACGTAATATTAACATATTGAGGCGGATCTGTATCAGAATATGTCGTGGTAAAATTAAATTGATACTCTTCCACTTGTTCATAATTACATTTCAAATTCGGAGAGATGTTTTGACTTTGATTAAGACCTGTATCTATATCAGTTACTAAATTGGTGAGGGGGAAATAAATATCGAAATATTCCCAATATGTCCATCTGATCCATGTTTCGAGGATTTGGTGCTGTCCATTTCCCATCGTGATATCAATAAAGCCAATCTTGGTATCAACTCCGTAGGGAACGGCCCAATTAATGCCCCAGGCACATGAAATCCCCATTAAGCCACCGAGGAGAGAGAGGGTTACTCCCATCCCCAAATACATGGTCGTCGAGATTAACAATTCGATCGCCAGCATGAGATAGGCAAAGACCAATAGTGCTGCTCGGATCACCAGCCACACTAAGTGTGCGAGTGCGGTCGCTGCTGCCATCAGTGCCTCTTGAATGGCTCGACCAATCTCTTCGGCATTTTCCGTAATTAAGACCGCCACCGCAATAATAATGATAGCCACGCCGAAGGTAATCACTGCCAAGAAAAAAATGCCAAGAATAAACCAGATGGTATTTGGATTCCAGCCGCCGCTCGGGTTGGGATCGGGCCCTGCTTCCGAGCTTTCATAGCGACAGTCCCACCCTATCGCCGCCATCGCCGAAATAGGTAAGTTCATCATCGAGGCTTTGGTCCCATTTAGTTTTGTAGAATAATGCTCATAGGAGAGTGCAGTCTCGTTGGTCGTGTCGTTGACCACGCACGTGAGGAGCATGTTGAGAATTTCCATCGCCTCCGTGGCATTAAGATTAAAGCGGACGAATACAAAATCCCCATCACCCGCTCCTTCCTCGATGGGATTTCCAGATCTGTCCATGGAATAGACATCATATTCTCCTTCCACTTCACTATACAGAGCTATCTCGTTGATCCGTCCCGTCTCGATATAACCGTTGAGGACGGTTTCTGTAAAAATACTCGTTGGAATGACGATTGCATTCGGTCCTTCGATAAAGGGTGTCCCATCGCAAGATACCTCATCATTGACATGTAATTGGATCACGTTCATCCGCTCTTTTTCTTGATAATGCCCGACAAAGGAGGTCTCATTCGGGTCGTAGATCGCGATGATATTCACACGATCAACCACTAATGTTTTAACTTTAACCCTTGTCCATGCATCAGTATCATAAACTTCCAACATTTCGTAATTTCCCACGCTTCCAATCGTGTACGAGTCAGACATATCCAAGATTAAAGTCTGAGATTCCCATGATCCAGCATATACTTCGAACTCAAACGAAATGATGGTAATGTCAGTATTATCATCAATATTAAAGTAAAACGACTCATCAAAATATACCAAATATCCCACCGCAGGATCCCAAGATCCCGATTGTCTGCTTGATTTGATCCCAATCTCCTCACTTCCCTCATAGGA
>WJIN01000163.1 GCA_014730295.1 Promethearchaeota archaeon
AATGAAGAATTCTACACAATATCGATTTCAAAAAACGATAAAAATATCTCTTGGTCACTCTTTGGATTATTCATTGGATCTTTATCGATGATAAGCCTTATTATCTTTTTTCAAAAAAGAAGAGTCCTAAAATAATTCTATTATTCCTTTTATTTTTTTATAATTGTTAAGCATATCAATTCAAATTCTTAGTTTTCCTTTATTTGCAAGGAATTATTCTACAGATTTGATTATATACTATATTTCGATAATTCAATAGGAAAATAAAAAAGAAAGAAAAAATAGAATATCCGCAATGTGGATACCAATCTTTATTTGACTAATTTTTTAAAGCAATCTTCGCACAAGAATATCATGCGGGCTTTATTCATATCCCACGCCATATATCCCGATAAATTTGGCTTTTCACAGCCCCAGCATAGCTTTGACACTTCTGTATCGGTTCTCCACGTATTTTCCTTATCGAAATGATCCTCCTTAATAATTTCCGTATAACTCGACAATTTTTTTTCCCACCATTTTGCAAGTAGTTTTATGAATACTTATTTGAATAGATATTCAATAAGAACATATGTTTAAAAATATATAAATTTTCACACTTGGGTTTTTAATAGATTTTAAAGACTATTTTCAACGAGATTTAAGGATCTTCAAAAATTATGTGAAAATCACTCTTACTTTATAGGTTCATATATAAGAAGCTTTGACATTAGATTATTGGATAGTTCTATGAAAAAACCCATAAAGGTAATTATTTCCTTCCTTCTCTGCTTAAAAAGCTAAAAAGAGGTTATTCATACTTCGAGATAAGCCTATCCATAAGACTATCCAATTTTTCAGAAATATGGACCTTTTGGACTTTAATTTGTTTTAGTTGCCTATATTTTTCGGGTAGTTTTTCGATGTTCTCTCTACAATATTTTTTGATTTCATCCAAACTTGGCAAATCATATATTAGCTTTCCATTTTTCATAATAGGCACGAGAAGAGGGTAAGCGTTTTCCGGAGGCTCCTCATCTTCTAGCATCAATAAATCTTCTTTAAATTTTCCATTCTGATCAAATCTACGATAAAGCTGTTTTCTGCCCGGATAAGTCTTCTTCCCTTCACTTATTTTAATTTTCGGCTCTCCATTATGCTCCATCAGCTTATAAACTGCGCTCAATTTCGGATCATCACTCGATGTGACTAATTCCGTACCGACTCCGAACGCATCTGCGGGAGCCCCCTTATCTAAAATTTCCTTAATTTTATATTCATCGAGATTCGAACTTAACACGATTTGAACCTCATCGCAACCATTATCGTCCAAAATCTTTCTCACTCGCTTTGTCTCTTTTGTCAGATCTCCGGAATCAATTCTTACTCCGAGGATATTATTTCCAAATTTGGTAGATTTTAAGGTTCCTTCAGCAATATCATAGGTATCAATTAAATTGATCGTATTCTCACCGTAATACTTATAAAAAATTTCGAAGCTTTCCATCTCTCCGAATTTTTCTATGAAACTGTGTGCCATCGTACCTGAAGCTTCAATTCCCAACTCCAAATCGGAAACTACATTACTAGTCCCGTCAAACCCACCAATATAGCTTGCTCTGGCAGCATAGATTCCCGCTTGTGGGCTATGAGCTCTACGTGTCCCAAATTCCAATACTAATTTATCTTGCGCTGCTTTCCGAATTCGTGCCGCTTTTGATGCCACAATTATCTGATAATTTACTACGCTAAGGATATATGTTTCTAAGAGTTGAGCATGAAAAGTTGGTCCCGTTACCCTCACGAGCGGCTCGTTAGGAAAAAATACTGTACCTTCGGGCATTGACCATACATCTAAGTTAAATTTGAAGTTGGGAAGATAGTCCTCAAAGAAGCTCTCATTGATGTTTTTTAGCATCTGCCGACCTTTTAGATACTCAATAACCCTCGGGGTAACACGCGCGTTTTGGATGTAATGAATGACTTGTTCTAAACCCGCGAAAATCATAAAATTGCGGTTATCGGGCAGTTTTCGCACGAAAAGTTCAAAAGTAGAAATATCATCTTCCTCAGCAATACCATTCTCTAAGTTATATTGATAATACGCCGCGCACATCGAGATTTGGTAAAAATCAGTCGATAAAAACATATTATCTTCATTTATAAAGCAACTATTTGGTTCCATACAGCTCTCCTAACGAAATTGATACGAATATATATTGGTTTAGGTATTTTATTCTATGGTAAGAAAAATTTAAAAGATTATGCTTTTTATGTTATTTACTTACAGCTTTTTGATTTTGGTGGCACGCTTGAGAATAAACATCTTAAGGAAATTATCTTTATTTACTGTGCCATTAAGGGTTATTTTATCTCCCACTGAAGGTTGTAACTTATCGTAGGCATTATCACTAATCCTCACGAATAGTTTATCAAGCTCATCAAGCTTACTCTCGTCATAATCACTTTTTTTCTTTAACTGTGGTCCAAATTTCACATTTTTAAGTTGTAAAATATAATAAGTTGTCGTAATATCTTGAAATTCGGACACTTTCTCTTCTATCTCTACGATCTCTCCTTCATATACAGTAATTCGTGAATCCAAATGCTCCATTATCTTCGCAGAATCCGTACTCTTGTCAACAAGAATAAGATCCTTTTCCTCTTTTTGTTGTGTCTGAGGAGACGCTTTAATCTGAATTGATTTGATTTTAGTTTCAAAATTTTCGGGAAGGCGTGTTAATTTCCAATCCGAAAGGTCAAAATATCCTTCCTTAAGAGAGAAAATAAATCCAACCCAAAAATGGTTACAAAATCCCATATTAGCCCCCGTTCTACAATCACAGGCACGATCTGGATTAGAAATATTATCTTTCGTAATAGAAAGAAACGACACGGTTTCCCAATTGAATCCCTTAAAAGTGATCTCGATTTCATTTAAATCTGGATTTACAATTGTGATATCTGATATGGTTTCGCGTTCCTTTCCTTGAATCTTGCCAATAGCGGTTTCAATTTCATTACCAATGATTTCTAATTCCCGCTCGTGAAGGAATCTATAATATTCCTCTTCTGCGAGCGAGTCAAGAATAAAATCAATTAAATCCACTTTTTTCAATCCTGAATACCCGGACAACTGAAAATCACGACAGACTTGCTTCAGTTCCTTTACACTTAATGAGTGTAAGAGATAATTAAGATACTTTCGCGTCTCGACTTCCCGCCCTGTCTTTACAATAGGTTTTATCTCTTTAATACTTTCAACCTCCCCATCAATCAATCCTTTTTGAGTAAGAATATCTTGAATATTTTTTTCCGTTAAAGTGCGTGCGATCAGAGAAATAAGCTCCGCTTTCTTAAGACCGGAATACCCACTGATATCATAGGTTCTACATATATCCTTTAATTCCTTCACACGGAGGTTGCTCAATAATTTGATCATATAAGACATAGGATTTCATACCGATTTTTTTCTGCTACTTTATTTATTTTAATCTAGATATTATTTTATATTTTCATATCTTCTTAAAGACTTATGCCTACCCATCTTAATTATTAATTAGAGCAACTTTTTGACTTCTTGAGTAGTGTTTTATGTTTTTAGTATAAATTATCGATAGTGATCACTATATATGCACTATACTGTAAAAATCATAGGTGTTTAATATATAGATGTATATATTCAGACAAGAACGATCAAAATATTAGTCATCTTAAAACATTTAAATATCCAAAATGGTTTTTTGTTAAAAGAGAGTTTAATCAAATACTCTTTTAAATAAATGTCAAAAAAGGTGGAAAAACCGAAAAATGTCTAAAAGTGAATTAGAATTCCTTTCTCAATTTGGGCTTATCAAATTTGGAGAGGAAAATAATCTATGTACAATGGATTATGAGCATTCCTTAGATCAATTTTTTAAAGAAGAGAAACATCTCCATGGGAAATATCATTTTGCGGAAATTGATAATAAAGATGTAGATGAGTTTGAACATTCATTTGAAAATTATTTCTCTATGGAATGAGTTTTCTTAATTAATATTTTAAAAAACTTTTTACCTATTGTTTTTCATTTTTAAATCTAATTCTTGTATTTTTTTTTAAGCTATGCCTAGAATCTTTTTAATGGTCAATTCTCACTATGTGTATAACTAATTATAATCCAATACAAAAAAAGGTGTAAATTTATATATGACTATATCTAATATTGGCTATATCCAAGATTTTGGAAAGAATCTGGGAGCTGAAATCGATAATTATTGCATAGAAGAATATAGTGAATCTCTGGAACAGCATTTTAGAGGTCTTGGAATATATTTTACGGATATTTTAGAACATTTCGGTGAGATTCGAGGGGGAGAGATTCAGAATCATTCTCTTAACGAATTTGGAAATGCGTTCTCAGACTATTTTGGATGGAATAAATAAATCCTATTTTTCTATTCATTTTTTTCCAAAGTATCAAAAACTTTATTTACCAATTGACATCCACGATGTGTTTCGGGATCCCCATAAATACAACTTCCACGGTCATCAAAATCGGAAAATTTCATACAACCCCAACACTGCATTTTGGAGAATGAAATGCGTTTCTTTTGATTTCGCTCGCGGATTTCTTGACAGATGCGAATTGCGATCTCCTCAGGTATGGGTTCAGGAGCATTATTTTCTTTCATGGTCATAATAAAATTACTTTCAGTTTGAAATAAGCTACTACTATTATTATATAAAAAATCAGAAAAGGATTATTATATAAATTATATAGTCCGATTCTTGAACTAATATAAGGAACGCTTATAACATAAAAGTAAAATATTATGGGATGTAGTACATTACCCAAAAATAAACTTTTATGAGAATTTTTGAAGAACTACCCACGATATTATTTATTGCCTAAAAGATATAAATTTATATTGTTGGATTCGTGTTATCTATACAGTAAGCGTAAAATCACAAACTTTAACATATATACAAAATTTTTCTATATGTATTACCACAATTAAAAGAAAATGACAAATGAAAACGCAATTTGGGCGGTACAATTAGATTGGCTTAATATTCTTGAAAAATTAGGCCTCAGTTCGATTGATAAGATTCCCGAATACAAGAGAACTCGAGCTATTCGAAATATCGGCAAAACATTCAGTACCGAAGAGTTGTTAGAGCTCAGTCCAGAAGAATTAGATGAACTTGTCGCAAACGAGTTGAAAGATCTTATGAAAAAAGAACTGAGTATCAGAGATAAGAAACAGAAAGAGATGGCGGAGAAATTTAAGAATAATATTATCCCAATGAAGCAAGGAGGTATCATCAAGATTAACCCAAAAGATCTTAAGGACCTTGATTTAGATGGTAATCCGGAAGACATCATCAAATATTTCTATAAAAAGTTCTTTGGTGGAAAAGGTGGAGATGATAATGATGATGATACCGATAATGTGAGTGAAGATAAAACGGGATATTATATCTAATTTTTATCTCTATTTCTTACTTTATTATAACATAATTGATTTATTATTATTCTAAGTCCATTTTCCGTCTTGAAGAGGGAATTGGTAACTATAGCAGACTCGCAATAATCGATCGCGATTAATTACTCTACCATACCTTATTTAATTATAAACGCTAATTGGCTTACTCGTTTTCTCATTGAGGAAAATTAATACACTCTATTTGAAAAACTGATAAAAAATGGAAAAATAAAAATAAAAAAAGTTAGGTTATTTCTTTTTCTTTTTTTTCGAATCTATCTTTTTGATAATCAGAGCATCCGCATGAACTTTACAGTTCTTCAAGATGATCTTGAAACCCCCCATCCCTCCTCGTCCTGGGATAGTCATGGTCTGCGTTCCCATTGGAACCATCGCACCTTCTTCGTATTCTTCCTCCGCGTATTCTTCCTCTTCCTCTTCTTCAACCCATGTTTCTACGATAGGATGTTCCTTTTCTTTAAGCCATTCTTTCAGCTCGTTCATATCGGATACATCGTTTTCGGTGGCGATTTTATCTACAAGATCTTCGGGAATGAATTCTTTCACTCGCTCTTTCAAACCACTATTCATCCAGACAGTAAGTTCTATTCCATGCTCTAATCCTTCATCTATCGCATCATATTGTTGGAATTTCGGACTGGCGATATATTGCAAACTAATCCCATTAAAGCCGGGCATCTGCTTTCCACCACCAGTTTGATTTGCCATTGCGGAAAATGCAAGGCCGTTAATCGCGATAGTATCCGCATTTCTGTCGATAATTCCATGACCATTTACTTCTGGAATGTAAAAATCGACCGCCTCAAAACATCCGCAAGAAGTATGAGGATGCTCCATAGCGGAATACAACCATACTCTGTCAATCTCCCCGAGTGAACGCTTCTTCATCATGTCGTTTATACCGGTATATTCTCCTGCAACATCTTCTTTACATTCGCCAGGTTCTACGGCAAAGATAGGTCCTTTTGGATCTACTTTCGCAGCTGCTCGGGCATCAAACCAGTTAATTGAACCGCATAAGCTCGTCCTATCGGGAGTAATACAACATACGTGTGTAGGAGCGAAACTCTGACACAGGACACATCCATAGAACATGTCAACATCCTCATCATGTAAGCCTCGCGCACGTTTGTCACGAGCCTCATATGTGGACATCGCCATTTCGTATGGCTCCTCAATTGCTTTGGGATCGGTGTAAAGTGTAACTTGGCATTTCTCGATAATTGGAAGTTCTGCCTTGAAAAGACGAATTAATATGGTTCCTAAATATTCTAATTTATCAAATCCTTTCTCATACGCAGTGGTAGATATTCTCATCCAGTTAGTATATCTCTGGTTAAGATGCATAACTCCATTAATGAAATTGCAGAATTCGTGAATTCTACGCTCGAACACCGCCTCTAAGTCCTCTTCAAGTTGTTCACCGCCTACTTCGACCAAGATACCGATTGGATATCTACCTCCTTGTTCCATATCGGTTAAATCGGGACCAATAAGTTCTACATTCCCGTCTTTAATATCTTTTTCGTCTCTAACTTTAACCAATTCGAAATGTTTTTCTATCTTCGGTCCGCCGAGTTCCACATACATCTGTTTTGATCGGATTCGCTCTCCTTCATAAACAGGCCCAATGTCTGTTGGGAAATTGCTAAAACTCATAACATTTACCTCTTTAATTATTTGGTTAATTATATTTATTTAGTTAATTATAAATTATCGATTAATTCTTCTAGGAATTCTTTCCATTCAGCATCACTGAGATTTGCTAAACTAAATCGCGCGTTTGGATGTGCATATTTGTCCAATTCCACCGTTCTCACCCAATTTGTGAAGTTTTTAAGTCTGCTAAGTGTCTGGCTGCTATAAAATACAAGATGACCGCCAAAAATAGCCATTTGATATTGACCTTCTCCATCTAAGCCTTTCCAGTCCTTATCCGAGAGTCGATCGGTAATATTGATAAGAGAAACATCATATAGCTTATCTGCTTCGATCTCCTCCTTTAAGCGCTTAAATACATGTCCCGTCGCAACGATATCGCAATCAAGCTTTTTTGCGATGTCAATGAAATAGTCGACAACCTTTTTGCCGTCAAGTTCCCAATTTAAGGATTCTGAGCCAATAACAAAGACTTTCTTCTTACCTTCTTTAATGATATTGGCCATCACCTTCGGATCTTTCACGGTCGTTCCCATCTCTGGTCCTGGGATGTTCGCTTTCTGATATGGTCTTGCCATATTTCATCACTTTGAAATTTTGTATTATTTGCTGTTTTAATTAATCTAATTACTATTATTTAGATTTATAATGTATCTAATAAAAAATTTGTTTTTATATTCATTTTGATTCAAGTATTTAAGTGAATCCGAGAAATGAGCAGAAAGAGAGGTATCTAGGCGCATATAGGTGATGAGTGAGAATGTGCGACTCCCATCATTATGGGTGATACTAATGCTATCATCCATAGATATGAATGAGGAAAAATATTAATATATATTCAAAATGGAGAGGCTTATTCCGAATTTTGACCTACTTAATTAACAAAATATGTGATGATTTACATCGATGGAGAATATGCAGATTTATAAGCTATGGAGTGATATTGATAGCTATTAGAGTGGGTAGTATATAGGGATTAAGGATAAGTGATTAATCATGGTTTTTAGCGTAGTTGAGATTGTAAATGGGATTTTTAGTATGGTTTTTGTCCTCTGCTCGGTTCTTATAGGGGTGAAAATCATCCTAAAATATCGTCCCACCAATAATCCAACTTTTGTCTATATGGGGTTGACCTGGATCGGTCTAACAAGCCCTTGGTGGGGGTCTACAGTAAGCTTCGTAATTGCCTTGTTCAATGATGGGCAAGGGATCTCTGTGAATGCCTATCTGTTAATAACCATTACCTTCATCCCGATTTTTATCTTATTTTACCTCAAAGCCATCACAGATTTATTATGGCGTCAAGCGCAAGGTCTGCTCATCATCACGTATGGAATAGCCGGAGCTCTCTTTATGGTTGCGTATATTTATTTTTCTCTCGTAGCCCCAGAAGTAGTGGGAGTGTTAAAAAGTCCCGTAGATATTCGCTATAATACGTTTGCAAGTTACTATTTGATACTGATAATTCTCACTTTCCTTATAGGGGGTATTTTTTTTGGAAAAGCGTCGCTAAAATCTAAAAATGCCTCTGTTCGTTTTCAGGGAAAATTATTAATAATTGCATTTTGTTCTTTTTCTATTGGCGCGTTTCTTGACGCTTCTATCAAATTGGACGTTATAGGCTTACTTATCACACGCAGCATCCTAATTTCAAGTGCGTTAGAGTTCTACACTGGATTTATACTACCCTCATTTTTACAAAAACGCTTTTTAGAATGATGAGGAGAAGAAATAGTGGCAAGAGAGTGTATGGTGAGGTTTAAGTTGTTTCGTTTCCTTTCCTAAATAAGTATTTATTCTTAGAGTCTGAAAATTAATATAAGGTTAATTATATGTGTGAATTTAACGTTTCGAATAAAAGCGATAAGAGTCAGATTGCTGAAGAAATTCTTGTCTTATCATACTCTGATGATAAAGTCCTTCAATTGCGGGATATTCTTGGAGTAGCCGAACAAGTGGAATCTGGACTCATCTATGATGTGAACACCTTAGATCAAACCTGCAGCATCATCCAACATCCCATCGTACAGCCGTTTGTAAAATTAATCGATAATCTTAGTACTAAGAGCGCCACGTCTGAAGAAATAGATGAGTTGATTGAGAAATTAAAAGATTTAAAAGCTGCTTTATAATTCGAAAGAATAAAAAGAAAAAAAAGAAAGAGAGATCACTTTAGCTCCATAATTAGTTCTTTTTCCAGTTGTTTTCTATAAGTTAATCTCCTGGCAAAATCTCTATTTCCATAGCAGAAACATTACTCTTTGAGCCGTCCTTATTGGTTACTTCTTCTGTGTCGATTTTAATATTGCCATACTTCGCGCCTTTGGCAAACTTTCGAATCAACAGCTCTCCAACATCGACCGCCCTCGAGATTGCTCTACCACGAGCGAGAAGCTTTGTGGGTTTTCCTTCATTCAAACTTGTCATTGCACTCATTACATAGCTCATAGAGCGTTTTTTGCCAATATACACGTTTGAATTATCATCATCGGCCATATTCATATCACCATTTATTTCTAGGTTGAAATCAATTTTTTTCTTATTTTTTTAGTCTCAGTTCTTTTCTCTTTAGAACGAACTTTAGTATATATGTAATTAAATTTATTTTAAGTTATAATTAAAGATTGTGATTCTTAGGGGATTGAAAGAGTGATGGAAAAGGAGTCAGAAAAAAATGAGGAGAGAGAACCGAAATAGAAAAAAAATGATTTTATATTATTTTCCTACAAAATGTGCATCGCGTTTTTCCTTAAGAGCTTCCAATGATTCCTTGAAATCTTTTGAGGTGAGTGTTTTAACCCATCCTTTATTCTCTAAATCGAGTTGCTGTTCGATTATGTCTCTAAAATAGGAATGTATCGTTTTTTTCATCAGTTTGATTGAGAGGCTTGGGCCGTTGGGCGGGATTAGTTTCATTGCCTGAGCCCGTGTAAATTCCATCAACTCATCTCTATCCACGATCTCATTCACCATCCCTAAGTCGTATACTTCTTTCGCACTTAATTTATCCCCAAAATAAAATAATTCCTTTGCTTTCTGAAATCCAACAAAAAACGGCAATAAATAACTGGTCGCAAAATCCATCATTACTGCTCTCTTCACAAAATAGAGTCCCACCCATGAATCCTCGGACATATAGATCAGATCGGAACATACAAGTGGAAAGGTGAAACCTCCTCCTACAGCTAACCCATTAATCGCGGTTAGGATGGGTTTTTCAAAATCCCAATATTTCAAGCAGAGTTTTTTGGAGGCCATGTCCCGTAGATTCATTTCTTTTTTATATTTGGCGGGAATCTCCTCAAACATTGTTTTACTGAAGTATCCCCCCGAGCAAAAGGCATTCGCCTCTTCGCACCCGGTCAGGATCATTACTTTCACCTCATCATCCTTTTCTGCGTGATCAGCGGCATACCAAAGTTCCAATAAAGTGAGCGGAGAAAGCGCATTTTTTCTTTCTGGTCGATTTAGCGTAACGGTGAGGATCCCGCTTTCTTCTTTTTCAAACAATATATCTCTAAATTCATCAATTTCCATAGAATACAATAGGTGCTAATCTAATTAAAATACTCCATTCTTTTGTAGGTTTTTAAATCCTAAAAACGTATTTTCAACTATAAAAAATTTTGATAATAAAACGTGAAAAAAAAATAAAAACAAGAAGAAAAGTGAAAAAAATGTCATTAAGAAAGTCGATAAATCAGCTAAGAGCAAAAGTTTTTGAGAGAGTGGTTCGAGAGAAAGTTATAAAACGCACAATGTATGCCTTGGTGGGGATTTACTTGTCCTTATTGATAATTGGGCACATTGTTGCTAGCATAGCCACGGGCTATACTCTATGGGATAATTGGATTAGTGATTTGGGTGGGATCAAATATACCCCCGCACCCTATCTTTATGATATCGCGTGTATTTTTGCGGGAAGTCTTACCCTTCCCTTTGCATTCTACTTGGAGCATTTTTTAAGCCCTGATCTGAATAAGACAACGCGAATGCGAATTAGAATTGTAGAATCAGCTTTCATCTTCGGTTTCGTTGGCTCGCTTTCCTACATTGGAGTAGGAATCTTTAGTGAGGATCGGAGTTATTATGGGCTTCACGGATTGATGAGTGAACTTGCCTTTGGAGGATTTACACTGAGCGCGCTTTTTACAGGATGGTTCGTGATGTTATATGAGACCAAGATTCCCAAAATTTTAGGTGTATACGGAGCATTCGGTCCATTAATTTTCCTTATCTTATTTATAATTATCGGAAGCCCACTCTTTGAATGGCTCTTACTCTTTGCAATCCTTTTATGGATAATTCCGCTTTCTATGAGTATATTCCATGAAAGGTAAGTAAAAATAGGAAAAAAATGTTATTTTTTTTTATTTTATTTTGTATTTTAAGAGTGCTTATGCTGCATCCCAGCCGCCTTCTTCTCTCGCTTTTTCAATATCCTCAGGAACTCGGTCTTTCAGCGAAACGTAGTCTGTTTTAGCGACCCTATTTAGTGGAAATTCATCAATAAACACAATGAGCGAAGGGCGTTTATATGCAGCGATTCCCTTGCAATGTTCCATGACTTCTTCTTTGTTGAGTGTTTCTCCTTCCTTCACTTTGATATAGGCGATTATCCCTTCAGTAAAGACTTCATGCTTCGCCCCAACGATGGCAACCGATTCTACTTTCTCCATCTCTGCAATATACGCTTCTACCTCAGGCGGAAATACTTGATATCCTTTCGGTTTGATGAGAAATTTTCTTCTCCCTTCTAAATGAAGACCATCCTCAGCTATGTAGCCCATATCTCCCGTATATAAATAGCCCTCTTTGGAGAGCGTCATTTTAGTCTCTTCTTCTTTACCAAAATAGCCTAGAAATGTTTGAGGTCCTTTGTAGCAAATTTCTCCGATCTCACCTTTAGGTAATTCTTCTCCAGCTGTGCCGTCCGCGTTCATGGATTTTCGAATCGACATCGGATAAATGGGAAAGTCGGTGCCCAGCGCGGTCACGAAATCCTCCCAGTTTTCCTTTACGGTTATATAAGAACAAAATCCGGAAGTTTCAGTTAATCCTAACCCGCCCCCAATTTGAGGTGCCATCTTCCTCAGTTTTTCTAAAAATGGACGATCCACAGATTGACCCGCACAGATTACAAATCGTAAGCTACTGAGATCATAATCTGAATAATTCGGTAATCTCCACTCCATAGCATAGAGGGCAGGAATCTGACCCATTACGGTAGCATTATATTTTTGTACGGCGTCCAAAGTTTTTTCCGCATCAAAAATATGTAATACTATATTAGTCCCGCCTCCAAAGAGTGTTGTGCAAAATTGTTCAGTAGTCCCTCCCACATGGCTTGGTGGAAGATTTACGATCATAATATCCGTCCTTTCCAATCCGAAAGCCTTCGCAAGACACATATTCTGACAGATAATACCTTCATTTTTTAGCATCGCAGGTTTAGGAAAGCCAGTACTGCCCGTAGTAAATACAATCATAACAGGATCTTTTCCGCCCACTTTCGCACATTCCTCTCGATAATCGTTCATGGAATCGGGATTTTGCATTGCCTCTTTATACTCCTTTTCAGCCTCGTCAGCGATTTCATAAGCAGGGAGGATACCTTTTCGATATCTATCATCGGGATCGCTAAACTGAACCACATATTTCAACCACGGACTATTTTTCCTTACCGCAGCACCGATCATACCGAAATTTGCCGCCGCTGTCTTTCCAAGATGGCAATACATTTTTGCTTTATCCTTTAAAATTTCGAGACAACGCATAATTTCTGGTGGTTTTAATCGAAGATCAAGAGGTGTCCACATTACTCCAAGCTTAGCACATGCATATCCCAAAAAAATGTGTTTATCTAAGTAAGGAAGGGACGTTACGCAAATATCTCCCTTGCGAAATCCCATATTATAAAGTTTGAAAGCCATTACATCAATGTTTTGCTGAAATTCTTTATATGTATATTTTTTCTGCGTGTCATATATAATAAAAGCGTCTTTATCTGGTAATTCTTCTGCCCATTTGTCAATAATTCCGCATAGCGTATGAGGATACTGTTCAAATTCTTCTTGTGAAATTTTTAATCTCCCTTTTAAATTAGTCATATTCAAGCAATATTAAGTATCACTATCAATTAACTCTTAACTTTATAATTTTTAACAAATTGCGAAAGAAGTCTTCTTCCTTTAGGGGGAGGATCAATTTCGCAGAGTATGTTTTACTAATTGAAGGGACTACTTGCTTTTAAATATATAAGTTTCTATAGACTAATTGAGAGGAGATTAAACAGTGCAATTAAGTCAAAAGATTCGGATATTCCCCACCCAAGAGCAATTAGAAGTGCTTTGGGACTTGTCCGAAAA
>WJIN01000164.1 GCA_014730295.1 Promethearchaeota archaeon
ACATATAACTCCCCTTCGCGATTTCTCTTCGAATGACAACCCTTCAGAAATTTTAAAAGAAATCAATAAACTGATTAAGGATCATATCAAAAGTACTTATGAAAATTCGGACGAGCGATTAGATGATTTAAAAGAATTAGCTATCTATTCTCAAAATTATCCCACTATTCAACATTTTTTAGAAACGCTGAGTTTAAACAAAAATAATATAGAATCTAGGACTGTATTAACCGGAAGTAAAAGTGAGATAGAAGAGCCTGTAGTGATTTCCACCATCCATAGAGCAAAAGGCTTAGAATGGCGGGCGGTGTTTATTCCAATGCTCTGTGAGAATTTCTTTCCCTCTAGTAGAGTAAAAGGAGATCAAGAAGCTATCGAGGAAGAGCGAAGAGTATTTTATGTCGCAATTACTCGGGCTAAAGACCAACTCTACTTGATCTCGCCTGCTCTTTTACAATCATGGAGGGGGTATCAAACTGCAAATCTTTCTCCTTTCGTTGATGAGTTAGATCCAAAGGTTTATCGGAAGTCTTCGGTAAGAATCAAACCCAAACCGACTAAGGAGGCTGGATTTTGTACCGCCGATGAGTTATTGGAAGGCAAATAATGATTGAGTGTGTTCAATTTTATCCTTCTGATTTCGAATACTTTTCAATAAGGGACATTCTCTCCTGAAAACTTGAGAATTGATTTTCTAAGATTTGATGCTTTATATCATCCTATTTTTTTCTAAATTTATAGAAATTTTCTGAAAGTTCTAAGATATCCCCAAAAAGACTTCATGATTTCTTATAATTTGAATTTTTATATCGATTGGGAATAACTCAAATATTCTATAATCTTCCAAACAGAGCGATTAAAGAACCAAGAAGTAAAATTATCGAACCGATATAAATTAAAAGTTCAGCACTACCACCAATAGTAAGGATAATGCTTCCTATAAATCCGCCAAGACCATAAGAGATAATACTAGTCAGTTGCAACCAAGAGATTATTGATTCTCTGTCAGGTGTATGTTCATGCACATGAGAGTGTGCTCCAAAAGTAAATCCTTGTCCCTTACTGAAAGAAATGTTAAGATGTCTATGAGAGTGCTCCGAATAACTATCAAGTAATCCTTCATCGAAATGATTTTCTATTTTTAAAATTGCTATATTTCTCGCGGGCTCAACTAATGATTCTCCTATCCCAACAATTACAAAAAGCATTAATACTAATGTCCATAAATAAAATAAATCATAGAATAGGACTGCAAGTCCTTTAATCGACAGACTTAGAAACATTGGTATCCATGAGCCAAGTTTATCTACTAGTCGTCCGGTCATTATCTGTGATAACCCCAAAACAGCATCTCCTGTGAAATAGACAATAGAGATTTGCGTCTTTGTTAAATTATTTGATGCAAGGACAAGAGCCAAGTTAGGGGTATAAATTCCATGTGAAAAATCGTAGAAAGCATATATGAGAAATAATAGCGTGAATGGAGTAAATCCCAATATTGTTTTGATATTTTTCCAATGAAGATGAGGTAAAGATATCCGTTCCATTTTGAAGATTTTAAATTTTTTATCTTGTTCAAAATTCATAAAGGCAATGAGAAGAGAGACAAAAGAAATAGTTATTCCAGCCAACATTAGGATTTGAAACGCTGAGAAGATTGTAGATTGGAATAAATTCCCAATACTTTCTTCCAAAAAACCCGCTAAACCTTGACCTATGGCACCTCCAAAAAAAATACTTCCAAATACAGATCCCACGACCTCCCCTTTACTATCTTCATAGTTCCGATCAGCATAATTTAGGATCCCCACCAGTAGCAATCCATAACCTAACCCCTCAAAAAACCTACCCATTAGAAATATGGGTAAAAATGGAATGCTTAGCGTGAGTAAACTCAAGATCCATAACAATGTGGTCACGACAAATTCCGATTTACGACGTTCACAAATATGTGATAACAAAATAATTCCCGAAATCTGACCTATTGAGTACAGCACGGAAGTTACTGAAACTAGATATTCTTCCCCTCCTAAATAAACTATCTGGAATGGTAAGAGCAATCTTGCAATACCTAGACCAAATGAAATTAAAGCTAATTGAATGAATAAAAAGAAGACTTTCTTATCTCTTAATAGAATTAATTTCATTATTGAAATATAAATTTTTTACCTATATTTAGGTATTTTTAAAGAATTGGTTTGATTTAAATGATATAACTAAGAACTAAATATTTGAGATTATAGAATAGAGTCAAATTTGGAAACTGAAAAAATGTGTTTTTAGTAAGAGCGCTTTACTCTTATTTCACCACGGTCGTTCAATCATCGTGGGACGCGGAATCTTAGCTTTATCGGGATAATCGACATTGTAGTGGATGCCTCGACTTTCTTTTCTTGAAATCGCGCTAACGATAATAATTTTTGCGACTGTTGCGAGATTTCGCAATTCAATTAAATCCTTTTCTATCTTAAAATCCCAGTAGTATCGTTCAATTTCATCCAGAATTAAATTAATCCGTTTCTTTGCGCGTTGGAGCCGACGATCTGTGCGTACTATCCCAACAAAGTTCCACATAAAACGTCTGACCTCCTCCCAATTTTGGGTTATAACCACTGCTTCAGTCGAAGGAATTGCACTTCCAGGTTCCCACGGTTCGAATTCTTTGATTTTTAGAGAATCCTTCTTTTGCACAAGAGTTTGAGCACAATTATGAGCGCACACTAATCCCTCAATTAACGAATTGCTCGCTAATCGATTAGCCCCATGAAGTCCTGTACATGAGGATTCCCCAATTACATAAAGATTTTGAACTTTTGTAGAACCATCGATGCCCGCAACCACACCGCCACAACAATAGTGCGCAGCAGGAACAACGGGTATCGGTTCTTCCGTGATATCTATATTAAACTCTAAACATTGCTCATAGACACCCGGAAAATGGTTTCTGATAAATTCTGCATCTCTATATGAAGCAATGTCAAGATATACAAAATCATCTCCAGATTTTTTGAGTTCCGCGTCAATCGCTCTTGATACGATATCACGTGGTGCAAGCTCTTCCATCTCGTGATATTTCCCCATAAACCGATGTCCATTGATATCTTTCAGTTTAGCACCTTCACCCCTCATTGCTTCGGTTATCAGAAAGGATTTTGCGTACGGATGATATAAACATGTTGGATGAAATTGAAAGAACTCCATATTGGCTATCTCCGCACCCGCTCGGTAAGCCATCGCAATTCCGTCTCCAGAAGCAACATCCGGATTAGTAGTATAGAGATAGATTTTTCCCGCACCTCCAGTTGCTAATATTGTTGCTTTTGCTGAAATATTATAGATTTCATCGCTTGTTTGGTCTAATACATATACCCCACGACATTTGAGGTTTTTCGCATACAGATTGATTGCGCAAAATTTTTCTTTGATTTCAATATTTTCATATTCTTTAACTTTTTTAATGAGCGTTTCCTCAACATATTGTCCTGTCAGATCATCTACATGAAGTATCCTCCGTTCAGAATGCCCTCCTTCTCGGCCTAAATCATAGCTTCCATCATCATTTTTGCTAAATTGTACACCCCAGTCAATCAGTTCTTGCATCCGTTCGGGAACTTGGATGAGAATTTCTCTTACGATTTTTTCATTACAAAGACCATCACCAGCCCTTAATGTGTCTTGGATATGTTTTTCAAAACTGTCTCCCTCATCCCAGACACAAGCCATTCCCCCTTGGGCATAATATGTATTACATTCATGTAATTCTTCTTTGGTGATTAAGAGAATTCGCTCATTAGGAGCAAGTTGGGCAAGCTTAATCGCCAATGAGAGTCCCGAAATACCACCACCAATAACTAAAAAATCAGTTTTATAGTTCAAGAATTTATCAATTCTCTTATTCTTTCAAGATAAATTAAGTAGTAATAAGTATATAGTCTTATATAAAATTTACAATTCACAATATCCTCTAAACAAATAATATTATTTTACATCAAATATTTTTTACCACGAGGTACTATGGGAGATAAAATTAGGAATGTACTCTTTATTTGTTTCGGTAATACGGCAAGAAGTCCAGCCGCGGAAGGGATAGCCAAGGCATTAAAAAGGGATAAATACGGCGTGGAATTACAGGGCGTATCTTTTGATTCAGCTGGGTTTTTTAATGTATATAAAACCGCGCAGCCAGAGACGAAGCAATACCTAAAGGAAAACTGGGATATTGATTTCAGCGATTTTAAGGGAAAGATAATGGATAAAGATCTGCTAGATAAACAAGACTTAATTCTTGCTATGCAGAGCCGTCATCTGAAGCGTCTACGACGGAAATTTAAAAATGTTGATAAGATAATGGATAAAGCACACTTGCTCTTAGAGTATGCTGGAGAGGATGGAGATTTTGATATAGAAGATCCCGTAAATTTAGCCCCCGATGAATATGAACAAATTATCAAAACCGTTGAGAAAGGCGTTATTAAATCTATTGAGAAAATAATAGAAATTAATTCAGAAAAATAATTATCACTCTTTTTATCAATTCTTTTTTAAATCTTTATATAAAATCAATTCAGATATAGAAAAAGGATAAAATAAATAAATATCCTATGGTAAGGAGCACATGTAATCCCGTCATCGCCGCGCCAACAATTAAAAAGCGACGATAATCTAAATTTTCTACATTATTTTCTTGTGCGGTATTTAAGAGGAAAACGTTGCATGTACAACCAGATGGAAGGAAGTTGCCCCCAAGATTAATAGCGAATAAAAAAGCAAATAGAACCGGAACAGAAGGAAAATTATATACTCCGATAAGAATATCAACGAAAGGGATGAGAAATAAAGCGGTTGGGTTGTTTGCCACAAAGGCATTAATAATCGAAACCACAAGCAGTAATAATATTACCATAAGAGGGGTAGAAAGAACCTCAAAAGGTACTAAAAGCAACACTTCTTTAAATCCCGCCGCTTTGAGACATGCCACAATGATATATAACGCGATAAAGAAGAATAATACTTCCCATTCAAGCTCTCTTAAAATCTCACCTGCTTTTTTCTTAGTAAAACCTCTATTCAGCAAGATTAGAATAAATGCTGAAAAGAGCGCGACTAAATACAATTCCGGGATTATTATAAAAAACACGATGGTAACAATAATTGCAATGCTATTCAGGAAAAAAATACGCCTGTCCTTAATGATGATTTCCCCATTGATGAGCTCGGTCACATATTTTTTCTGTTGCTTATCTATCTCTGGTTCTTCCTTTAAGAACATTCTATCCATTATAAAAATAGTGATGAACCATAAGAAAAAGGCAAATATCCAGTAATGCTGAACAAAATACAATGTATCTAATCCATAGGTAGTAGAAATGACGATATTTTTTCCGCTTGAGAACGGTGTGAGGATTGAACCAATATTGATACTAAGCGCCATCCCAAGTAAATGCGTACCCGCTTTAATCTTTAATATGCGACACAATCGAATTACAATGGGGGCTAAAATTATCGCGACGACCACATCGCTGATGATTGCGGCAAGTAGTGTCGTAATAAAACAGAGAAGATAAAAAAAAGTACGATTATTGCCTTTTGAGATTTTAAACAATTTAATTGCTAAATACTCCAAGATATTGGATTTAGTTGCCAGATTAGTGATAATATTCATACAAAAGATTACAATAATTGCCTGAAAGCCTATTTCATTTAAGAAAAACTCATAATCAGCATCCGTGAATATGGCGGTCAGGGTTGCTGCCACCAAACAGCATATTATGGCAATCGAGAGATAATCCACTTTTTTTATTGAATAGCTGGCTAAAATTACGACAAACAAACCAATTATTATAAGTAAAAGTGGTATATTCATTTGAAAAACTTATTCGAATGTAAATGCAATTAATATTAGTTGTCTTTATATATTAAATAGATCGAATTCTGTTTTTTGATATTCATGTTCAATATTTCTGCATTAAATTATTAATTTCTAATTCTTTTCTTTGAAATAGATTCGAATCATGAAGAATATTAGGAATATTCTATTTGTATGTACGGGGAATACGGCAAGAAGCCCTGCAGCGGAATATCTGGCTAAGTATTATGCGAAAAAAGCCGATCTTGATATCAAATTCGAGAGTGCCGGATTTATCAACGCATTTTCGTATATGCAACCAGAATCAAGAAGATTTCTGGACCAAATGAAGATAGATCATTCTGATTTTTCTCCTCAATTAGTTAGCAGAGATCTAATAAAAAAGCACGATCTCATCATCACGATGGAACGTTCTCATAAAACTCGGATTATTAATTCCTATAGCCAACTTGATGAAATTGAAGGAAAAACATATACTCTGAAAGAATTCACGGGAGCTTCGGGACCATTGGATATAGAAGATCCTTATTATACATCCGGTTCAAGATATCGAGAAATTTTAAACATTATTGACGAGAATGTTAAACAACTGATGCAAATTCTCAAACAAGAAAAATAATAATAAAAATTCTCCAAGATATTACATTCTAGTTTTCCATTCTAATTTTATTTAATACATCATCTAGATAATAGATTTGGTCTTCTCCTAATTCTTCCTTAATAATATAGGCCAGAGAATATCTGAATGCCCAAACTTCCACTTCTTTATTCAGTTCCTTTACTTTCTTAATCACGGGAAGAAAATCACCATCCCCAGAAACCAAAATGGCTCTATCATACGCATCTTCATAAGCTAGCGAGACCATATCAATCGCAATCCTTACATCCACCTTCTTTTCGAAGGTCTTTCTCGACACCCTTTTATCAAAGCTGGCTTTAATGACATAATTACTATTATTTTTAAGGTCATTATACCACTTTTTCTTTCTATTACTCATCGGATATACAATTCCTTCATAGAGAAAAATGTCTTGTAAAACGCGATCTCCTGAAAGAATGGATTTTAGTTTCTCATAATCAGCTTTAACTCTATATTTTTTAAATCCCTTGAAGATATTGGAATTATCTATGAAGATCATGACTTTCTCGTTAGACATTTGAATCCATCTCAATAATTAGTTTTAACAAATTGCAAAAGAAGTCCTCTTCCTTTAAGGGGGAGGATCAATTTCGCAGAGTATGTTTTATTAATTGAAGGGACTACTTGCTTTTAAATATATAAGTTTCTATAGACTAATTGAGAGGAGATTAAACAGTGCAATTAAGTCAAAAGATTCGGATATTCCCCACCCAAGAGCAATTAGAAGTGCTTTGGGACTTGTCCGAAAA
>WJIN01000001.1 GCA_014730295.1 Promethearchaeota archaeon
ACTATGCAGCAGACAATGGACAAGCGTTTCGAGAAGATGGACCAACGCTTCGAGACTATGCAGCAGACAATGGACAAGCGTTTCGAGAAGATGGACCAACGATTTGAGAAAGTGGACATGCGATTTGATCGAATCACAGTCATATTAGAAAACATCCAACAGAGTCTCGGAAAACCGTTTGAGCAATTTGGACGAAATGTAATTATTAAACTACTAAAAAGCGAAGGTTATGAAAAAATCACTTTAGAATCGAAAAAATTGAAAGATCCCGAATCCTTTGTGTCCGAGAATACAACAGAAGTTGAAATCGATGGATTTTCTATAAAACCTCCCGTCATCGTAGAAATCACATCCGTATTACGCACTGAAAAAAAGATTGACACTTTTCTTAGAAAAAAGGAGTATGTAGAACAAGAATACGGAGTTGAATTTCGAGGGTTTTTTGTGGCAGCTACTTCTGAATTTTCTCCAGATAAGATGGCTGACATCACAGTGAAACTTAGAGAAGCTAAATGCGAGCTCATTAATTTATAGTGTATTTTATAAAAGACCGTTTATAATCCGTTTACTTGCTTTTTATATGTCATCATTTTTTGCCATATAAATGCATTTTTAAGAGTGCACGTCTCTGTGGACCTCAACACGTTCGTGAATCGGTATTAGGTGGTCACAAAAATAAGCTTTGAGTATAAAATCTCTTAAAATCGTTAGAAAAGAACTGTTGATTCTGTTAGAAGAAAATAAAAAAATACATTGAAAAATTTCCGAAATATATTGAGCTAATTATCTGAATAGCTTGAATTGATAATCTTTGCCGTTTTATATGCTCCGGGCATCACATTGTTGATACCACCACCACTCTCACTTTGCGCACCAACAAACCATAATCCCTGAATTGGCGTCTCGTGGGGAACACCTGAGGTATTAAGATAGGGAGCCAGACCTCCAAATGCATGGTGATCTGAATATGTCCTTTTACGGAAATCTTCAGGGGTAAGAATTTCTTGAATTAAAATCGCATTATTTAAATTTGGAAAGTATTCCTCTGCATATTTGATTAATTTTGCTGCAAATTCTTCTTTTCGACCTTCCCAAGTACCTTCCTTTAATCGGTCAGGACAGATGGTATAAAGGGTCATTGCATGATTTCCATCTGGAGCCATCTCGGGTGTGTGGAATGTAGGGATATGGACAACAAAACCCTTTTCTCCCTTATGATAATTGCCCGATCGTTCATCTTTAATGCTTTCTTCCAAAGATTTGGTGGATTCAATTCTATAATAATATCTGACTGTATAGTTTTTATTATAGTTGGAGAGATCATAAGATTTGTCTATTCCTAATTGGAGCATGAATATGGATTCCATCAACATCATATTATTTACCGTTTCCTTAAATTCTTCGGGTAAATTTTCTTTGCCCACAAGTTCAAAGAAAATCTTTTTCGCAGACCCTGAAGCAATCACAAGATCTGCCTTAACTTTATTTCCATTACCATCAATTATGCCGTTTACTTTTTTATTCTGTACTAAGATTTTGTTCACTGGAGTTTTGAGAATGATCTCTCCAGCAAGTGCCTCTATTCGAGAAACAATAGCGTCAATTAATTTGCTAATTCCTCCTAATATATTATAATGATACAATTGTATTGAGTTCTTATCAATTTTTTTCGGAATTCGTTTGTCATAAATCGCTTCAGGATTTAAGCTGAAAACCCCTAATCCCAAAAATTCACTGGGAGGGGTGAAAAAGTCCGCAATGATTGAAATAAAAACCAGTTGAAGCGCTTCATTCGTAAAATAATAATCCATCAATTTTGTGGCGCTCCAATCTTTCTTTGAAAACAGGCCGGAAGAAAATAATTTTGCAAATAATCGTAATTTCCAATAAAATGTCTTTAATCCCTTGGAATTCTCCATTCTCCTTGCGAATGTCATTAAGCTAGTGAAATGTAAGAAATCTTTCCAATATCTTTCCAATCCCTGAGCATCCTCGGGAAATAACTCTTTCAAATATTCTATACGCCATTTTACTCCCTTATATTCTTCTGGTTTGTTTATTTCGATATTCGGGAAGACATAGCCTCTGTCTTCCACCTCGAGTTTATAATCATTAATATTAAGCTCGGATAATATTCTTCCTAAGGGCTCATCTGGTCCTAAACCTTCAATGATTAGTTGCCCTAAATCCCATTTATATCCATTTTTCTCAAAGGGGGCACATACTCCACCAGGACGGTGAAATTGCTCGTAAATTGACACATCATGTCCTTTTTGAGCCAAATATGCTGCTGCAGTAAGGCCAGATATCCCCGAGCCTATAACTATTACTTTCATTTCCTTTATTGTCTAATTTATATGTATATAAGACTACATTGCTCTGATTCTTATTAAAGATTTCTTTATAATTGAGGTCTTAGAAATAGACATAAATTAGTAATGCATAAATAAGAAAAAAAACAAAAAATTAGGTTATAAAAAAAACTGTTTTTTCCTCAACCACGCAATAAGCACTTTCAGGCAATTTCTTATGGAAAAAATTACATTTATGCTTATTGGAGTCATAATTTCCACACGAGCCACATTTCCGGCTTAATTTTTGTTCATACATTTTGCTTTGCTCACTCTACCCTTATTTGATTAGATTAAGTAGTACATGTTCTCATTTTCGCTAAGTATGAGAGTAAATGTGAAGATATGGTAAATTTGTCCTTGAATATGATTAACTATGAATGAATGTAAGATCTGATACCCATATATATTATGATTATGGATCTATTTAAACGTATTGAATTTAAATCAAAAATGTCGCTTTTTACCTAGATAAGGATTTTATTAAACAACCAGATTGCTAAAAGAATAAAAGAAATTTCATTCTTTTATAAATTAAACTATGAATTTACTTACAACTATGTTAAAAATATAAATGGATTATTGTTTAAATCGCTCTTCCTTTCTGTCCCTTTCTCTTTGAGTTTCACGATGCTTTTTTTGATGGTTTTCAAACTTTTGATGCGCAACTTCTTCTGGTGACAATCCTTCTGCGCGATATCTAGAAGCTTCATCAACGGTAAATCCATAATGTTTCCATTGGACTGCTTCTTTTAAATCAAAATGTTTCAAACTCCATTCTCTTGCGATAGAATCCGGAAATCCCTTCTCCCTCCACTCTTCAAAATCTAAATAATCTTCTTTATTTGCCATACTTATTGAGGGTGGTTTTTATAACTTACAAACCGATTGTAATTCTTAAATATATCTTTAATAAAATCTAAATTTATGAGTTTCTTCGACGAGATGATTAGTTTACAAAAATAATGAAAAAAAATAGGGAAGTTAAGAATTATTAAATTATTCCAAGAAATGTGAGGATTCCAATGATGATTACGATTAATGCTGCCAAATAGACAACTCTCCCAAACCAGATATGTCCAGTTCTCAGTTTTTTTTCTTGCTTCTTTGTGGCATAGAACCCTCCAATGATGGAAAATGTAAGCAAAATCACTGTTATTAGTCCTAAAATTGCGTGAATTATGGTCAATCTTAGCGCTCCGACCACAATTAATCCCACGATAGCGACGATCAATCCAAGTCCCATAAAGATTTTATGTAAAAAAAACCAATTTTCTGGATTGTGTGCAAGGACAAAATAGATCCCAATCGAAATTAATAGCAGTGTGCTTAGCATAAAATAAAAATGTGGAAAGGTGAACAAATCAATGACACTCATAGCTATCAATTATATATATTTTGTGTAATTATGATTATTCAGTATAATTTCCTATTTAATTCTTGATTTTATAGATCACTAATTAAATATTTTTTTCAAGATTATTCTTAATACCATCTTTTCCCCCAAATCTACTAAAACAATTTTTAAATCGTTCTACCAAGTTTAATCATAAGAAAACCATATCCAAAAATCTAAAGTTGATATAATTTGAAATGAAACTTCAAGCAACAGTATTTGAAGTTAATTACGTTAGGATAAAAAACAATAATAAAAAAAGGAATTTATAGAGATTTGTTTAAATTTAACAGCCGCCGCCACATTTACAAATGCAGCCGCCACCGCACTTACATGAAGAACTGACGCAGCCACCGCCACATTTGCATGCCGCGCTGGTTGTTTTTTCTTTCTTTACAATTTTCATTTTAGATCAATCTTTTTATAAGTTCTTATATTAATTGTGTTTAATTCCTTTTTAAAGTCTTTTGTTATCTATAATAATATGAAAATCTCGTGAGTCAGTATGATTATCTGGTAAAAACTTTTTGAGATTTTACGATATGAAAAAGTTAGATATTAGTATGATATTTGACAAAACAGTATAAAAAAAGTCTAAAATCTTAGATCTTTGTAATGGTAAAATTAGAGTAAAAGATAGGATAAAGAGGGATCATACAAAAGGTTCAAATTTCGTGATTTTAATTCCCAAAGCAGACTAAAAATTTCATATTTCATCATTATAACGAATTGAAAATCTCCGTTTTTGATTTTCTGTTGTTTATTGGTAATATAAAAAAAATATTTGAGATATCTTTTATTTATATTCCCTCTAATTTTGTTGAGAATGCTACTTGAATTTCTATCAAGATTCAGGATTAAAAGAATTATTAATTTTTCCTATTAAATCTAATTTTTTAAAGATTGAAATATTCTCAATTATTAGAAATATAACACAGCGATTAAAAAGATGATTTGAAGATGATCCCATCAATAGAATGGTTAGAAGAAGAAAAGAAAGTAAAGATGATAGATCAAACAATTCTTCCACATGAATTAAAATTCCTAGAATTTGATGATTATCGAGATGTCGCAAATTCAATAACTGTGATGAACATACGAGGCGCCCCTGCCATAGGTGCTGCGGCTGCTATGGGAATGGCATTAGCAACAATAGAATATAAAGACTTGCCTAAAGATGAGTTTCTTGAAAAAATGGATGACGCAGCTGATTATATGAAAGCTGCTCGACCAACGGCTTCAAATCTCTTCTGGGCAGTCAATAGAATGATGAAAATTGTGAAGAATTCTTCTGGTACACCTCAAGAAGTTTCCGAAGAAGTTATCGAAGAGGCACAATTAGTAGCCCATGAAGATATAAATGTGAATAAAAGTCTCGGAAAACATGGGGCAGAAATCTTGGATGATGGAGATACCGTGCTAACACATTGCAACGCAGGATCTTTAGCAACAGTCCAATATGGAACAGCATTAGCACCCGTTCGAGCCGCGATTGAACAAGGAAAAAGCATCTCTGTAATCGCAGATGAAACCCGACCGCGTTTACAAGGGGCGAGACTCACCGCATATGAATGTCAATATGATAATATTCCCGTAAATGTTATCGCTGACAACTCAGCAGGCTTGTTAATGAGATTGGGCAAAATAGACAAAGTTATTGTAGGCACAGATAGAGTAAGTTCTGATGCTGTTTTTAATAAAATTGGGACATATCACGTTGCATTGGCAGCGAAAGATAATGACATTCCTTTTTATGTAGCTTGCCCTACATCTACGCTATCCTTGGAGGATACGGTCGATGATGTGGAAATTGAACAGAGAGACCCCTCAGAAGTAGGTAAAATCTTAGGAAAAGTTCAAGCCGTCCCTGAAGGCGTCAAATGCCTCAATTACGCTTTTGATATTACCCCATTTCGACTTGTGACCGGTATTATTACAGAAGACGGGATTTTTACTCCGGAAGAAATGCTTAGGAAATACAAACAATAATCTTCATTTTTTTATATCTAATTTTTCTCTGCTTCCAGTAATTTCAATCTAAAGGTTAAAATTTTCTTATTTAATTTATATTATAAATATTGAAAGACCTATCTCTTTATCAAGATTCAATTAAACTATGAATATTTTTCGATTTATAAACGCGATCTTTTTTAAAAATCAAACCATAGATTAATTAGAACGATTTTTATTGAATTGTTAATGCAATTATTTGAAAAGGTATATTTCAATGTCTTATTACGTAGAAAAGTTTGAATTTAAAGATAACCCTCAAGAAATTAATTATGTTGAAGGAGAACCCCTAAAATTAACTGAAGATTTTCGATTTTATCATAATAAAGTTAGATTTAGAAAAGAATTGACACCGCTACAACTGCTCTTTAATGAGTTCTTTAAAACCACTCTCCAAGCAGCAGGTATTAGGGATTCATATCTAAAAAGGGAATACACAGATACTTATCTGATTGTGGTTTTCTGTGATACGGAAGAAATCAAAAACACTAATCAAATCATCGAAAAGCATTTTGATAAAAACTTGGAGAAGGGATGTTATTATATGGAGGGGACCTCTGAATATTTGCTTTTACTCACCAAAGATATGGAAGGGATTAAAGCGGGAATAGAAAAGATGAAAGAAATCTTGGAACAAGTTCTCGATGACTATTTTAGGCGGAAAAATTTTGATGAGTATATCAAATTACGTCCATTCAATTTATTTGACTGTGTTTAAAAATCTTTAGGATAATTAATTTTATAACTATTTTTATTCTTTTCCCTAATTTAATAGAATATAGTCAATTAAATAGAATATAGTATAAATATTAAAGAAAGAATTAGATACACATTCTAAAATTAGAATTTTATTCGGAGAAATATTTCCAAGGTTTCTGCTTTTTTAGATTGTAACCTTTTTGAGCATATTCTCTTACCATGCGGTGCGTATTAAAATAGGCGGCTAGAGAAATGGCATTTTTGCACTTATATAACCACTCATCATGATTCATGTATGTTGGGATTATTTCATTTTCTAAAATATCATATATTTCTTTAGCATCCCGTTCCCAATCATTAAGTGTTTCATTTTCTCCATAATCCTCGGGAAATTTTCCGATTGCCCAGCCCGCATCGGGCTGTTTCCGAAAGCCTTCAATCCACCATCCATCCAAGACGCTGAAATTGAGAACACCATTTAAAGCTGCCTTCATTCCGCTTGTTCCGCTAGCTTCTCTGTAGCGCTCTGGACAATTTAACCATACATCTACACCGCTTACAAGCATATGAGCAAGATCCATGTTATAGTTTTCCATTAAAACCACTTTTACACCGTAGTTATCGTAGAGATACTCCCCTGCTTCAAAAATCTTTTTGATATAGTCTTTTCCCGCCTGATCCTTTGGATGAGCTTTTCCAGCAAAAATAAATTGAACTTCCCCTTTGCACATCTTTCCTAATCGATCTAAATTATGAAAAATCAATATAGCTCTTTTATATGTGGCAAATCTACGTGCAAAACCGATGGTTATTAATTCTTCATCAAGGAGATTCCAAGAATGCCCTTTCTGATAACTAATTAAATTAAATTTATTTTCTATATGAGCATCGAATAATTCTAAATCGTCAATTTCTATCGCATTTGAGAGAACCTCTGGTTTCGATTTCCAATTAGGCCATTTTCTATCGAATATTCGTTGGATTGGTTTTGACACCCAGAATGGAAGATGAATACCATTCGTAATTGCATCAATTTCATAATTTGGGAACATTTCTCTGGTAGTTTCTCCGTGTTTTTGAGCTACTGCATTGATATACCTTGAACAGTTCATTGCTAACAAAGTCATATTTAGTTCACCGCTTTCAGTTCCAAGCTCTAATAATTTTTTTGGGAATCTATCAACAAACACCTTATCTACCAAATCCTTTCCGAAACGATCATGTCCAGCGGGAACAGGTGTGTGAGTTGTAAAAGCTACTCTCTCCTTTACTTTATCAAGGTCCTCTCCCAAATTTTTATATAATTCTATAGTAGAAAAAGCCCCATGGCCTTCATTAATGTGATAAGTTGTTATATTTTCATATCCTAAAGATTTCAGTAGTTTAACTCCACCAATGCCTAAAATCATTTCTTGAGCTATTCTATTCCATTTAGAGGTCGAGTCATAAAGGGATCCTGTTAATCTTTGCATCCAATCTTCATTTCCTTCCACCTCGGTGGTAAGTAAATATATCGGAATAACATGCCCAGATTGTCCGATCATTTTGTAGAGCCATGCGGAAACTTTAATTTCACGATCTTCCAACATTATCGTGATAGGTTTTTCTACCTTATCAAATTCGTAGAAAAAACTCCATTCAATTTCCTTCTCTTTTTGCTCTCCTTTTTCATTAAATAATTGATAAAAATAACCAGAACTGTAACACAGGCAGATGCCGACCATTGGAATTTCTAAGTCTGCCGCGGAACGTACCGTATCTCCCGCTAACACGCCTAATCCGCCGCTATAGGTGGGGATATTACTGTCCATACCAATTTCCATTGAAATATATGCCACTCGGGTATCATCAATCAAATCTTTGTTAATTTCCATATTCTCTCAACTAGTTTTCTATATCTTGCTAAATGTTTTTTAACTAATTAACTTATTATCGATTTTGATATTTATAAAAAAAATTTCTTATATAAATTATGATAGAATACATTAATCATTCCTTAGATCTTGTTTAAGATTCCTTGCTTCTGATCCATATGCTCGATTTTAGATTTTTTTCCTTTATATCTTAAGGGTTTTATTTTTTAAAATCTCCACTTGAATATCTGGAGCTTTCTGCTTTAAAAGTGCTTCGAAATCTTCTAATTTTTTATCCCAGTTGTGCATTGGTACCACAATTTCAGGTTCAATATCTATTGTGGCCTCAATTGCCTCTTGAAAATCCATAGTATAAGTTCCACCACATGGCAATAAAGCTACTGTAATATCTTTATGTAAGTGCTTCATTTCAGGGATTCTTTCTGTATCTCCCGCATGATATATTCTTTTGCCTTCAGCAATTACAATGATTCCTGCCCATTCATTACTCTTAGGATGGGTACTTTTTCCTATAGTATAGGCAGGAACAAGTTGAATGCTAATACCATTAAAGTCTCGAACCTCCCCAATCTTCATTCCTTTACCCTTGTATTTCTTCAACTTACTTGAAATCGATTCTGGACCAAGAACATTTGTATCTTCTTTTAAAACATTTTCAATAGCTGAATCATCTAGATGATCATGATGACTATGGCTGCTTACGATAATATCTGCTTTATCTTCTCCGGGAGATATTTTATATGGGTCAAGATAAATGACTTTTCCGTTGTCGGTTTTTATTTTAAAACACGCATGAGTTATCCATTCGATTTCCATTTAAGATTCACTAATTTTATTTTTAAGGATATATAATTTGTCATTTATCGAATACTTATAAAAATTTTACTTAAAAAACAAAGAGAATTTATTTCATTACAATTTTCTACGAATTTCGATTTAAAAAAGAAAATATGCTTCGAATAGGTTTCCTAATCTTTCCTCGCAAATTCATTTATATCCAGATCTGGGTTTGGGAATTTAGATTTCTCTGACACTCCAAAGGTATCTGGATTTCCAATATCGATTTCCCTCATCCGTTTTTCAAACATTTTGTTCTTAAATTCGGGAATTTTCTTCGAGAACGGAGAGTTTGGAATAGAGTTTATTAATTTGAACCCCTCAAACGGTTCTTTATTCTTTGGCAACTTATACTTTAATGTATTCTTTTTTTGAACACTTGTTTTAAAATTGAGTGTTTCGGGTTTTAGGGGATTATTCCGTGGGTTTTTAGATTCGATAAACTTTTTTGGAAGGGTATGACTTGTCATGCGGCAAATAGGACAATTTATTTCATCTAAACCATGAATACAAGGCATCTTTAATCTCTTTGAAAGAATAATTTCATATATTGAATTATGAGAATTAAAAGTATTTTAAAATCTTTGTTGTTATAAATTATGAAATGGCGCTAGCTATATGGGTATCTAAACACTTTATTCAAGAGTAAAGTAAATAATTTAATTCCATAATTTTAAGTTAAATGAGGTTTTAATTTAGATCATATTATTTTAACAAGAGTTCACCTTTCACGTTCTCGGTTTTATATTTGTATTAAATAAAAAAGGAGATAAATCAAAACACAATGACAAAAGGACTTATTCTCTCTGGTGGTTGGGGTACGCGTCTTAGACCTTTGACTTGCACCATTCCCAAAACGTTAATTCCTGTTGGAAATAAACCTGTTATAGAGCGTCAAATGGAGCTTTTAAAAAGCGCCGGGGTGAAAGAAATCGTTTTAGCGGTGAGTGTTATGTCAGAGTTCCTAAAAAATTATTTTGGGGATGGAAAACGTCTTGGGATAAAAATCCATTATACAAATGAACAGAGCCCTATGGGAACCGCTGGAGCCCTAAAATTGGCAGAGCCATTTCTTAAAGATGATAACTTTTTTATGCTAAACGGGGATGTAATTTTAAATTTCAATTTTAAGGAAATGCTACGGTATCACGAAGAATTTAATGGAATAGGAACCATTGCAAGTCGACAGGTGGAGGATCCTTCCAGGTATGGAGTGCTAATAATTAACGAAGAATCTCAGAAAATATTACAATTTTTAGAAAAGGACGAATTTGATCCCGATAAACATGGAGAAGGTTCGATGCCCGTAAATGCTGGGGTATATATTCTAGAACCCGAAGTATTTTCCCACATTGAGCCTCACAGAAAACTCTCTATTGAACGAGATATTTTTCCAAAACTAGCAGCTGCAAAGGATTTACATCATTATCCGATCACGGGAATTTGGAAAGATATTGGTAAACCGTATGAGCTGTTAAATGGAAATATTCTTTTAATGAAGGATATTCTTGAAAAATCACCAAATTCAGAAAATATTATAGAGAAGAATGCAGATATACACGACAGTGTTAAAATTTTTCCCCCCGTATCGATTGGGGAAAATACCGTGATAAGACAAGATTGCAGTATTGGTCCAGATGCAGTTATCGGGAATAATGTATATATTGAAAAAGGATGTTCCATAAGTGACTCATTAATCTATGATGAGGTCTATATCTCTAAAAACGTGAAAATTAAGAATGCTATAATTGCTGATAATTGTCTCATCCGAAAAAACGTCAAATTAGAAGGAAATCAAGAGAACTTGGTTATCCTAGCCGACCATGTCCAAGTAAATGAGGGCGTCAAAATTATCGGTCCGAAGGATCGCTCCATTACGGTTTGTCATCATGAAGTCGTAAAAGAGCATATCGAATAGCTTAATTCATACTACCTAATTTTTCCAAAATTAGCTCTAAATATGATTTTCTAATGGAATCCTTTTTTTCAATTTGGAACTTGCTTAGAAAATCAAAGAGAAGGTCTCTTGAAAGTTCAATTTGCCTACTTGATTCCGCCTGTATTTCTACTTCTATGAAATGGCTCTCCAATATTGGAATATAGTCAATTAAAGCTTCAATTTCTGCCCCCTCATAATCGAAGTGATATAGATCCCGCTCTTTTTTAATTGTTAGGACCGCTCGAAATCCCAAGTTATCAAGGATTTTCTTAAGTTTTTCACCATCATCTATTAATGTTTCTATTTCCTCTCTGGTTTTTGTTGAATTATCCAATTTTGCTCCTTTGTAGGTGAGATAATTATTTGTTTGTTTTTTACTTTCATTTTGCTTATCATATTCCGTTGATTTTCGGATTCTCAATGCCTCATCTGTCTTTCTGAAATCTCTTAGTTTCTTCGGCATATTATAATATGTATCTTCATGGGATAAGGAAATTATATATTTTCCGCCTTGTTCTTCAAAACGCTTTCTAATTTTTTGTGGATCAGATATTTGTACTTTAATCTCTACTTCAATCATATACTCATACCATATTGAATATTTATTTTAGAAGATGTTCTACTTATCTTAACAAGTGCTTTTGAAAATATTAATATTATTGAGTTGATACCTATCGCTGAATCAAGAGAAGAAATCAAACGACTCGCGGAGGAATATGGATATTTACCCTATATGATTAAAAGATATGTGGATTTATTTGGAAAAACGGAAACCTTGAAACTGTTAGAAGCTAATGAAAAATCGCCCCCTAAATGGATTCGAACCAATACCTTGAAAATCACTCCCGAAGAATTGAGATCGAGGTTGGGTGCAAAGGGATTTGTCTTAGAAAAGTCAGAATGGATTCCGTACGCCTTTAAAGTTATAAAGGAGCCCTTAAATATTGGATCTTTACATGAATATCTACAAGGGTATTATTATATCCAAGATATAGCCTCAATGTTACCCCCTCATTTTCTAAATCCAAAACCCGCAGATTTAGTTATTGATATGGCAGCCTCCCCAGGAGGTAAATCCACTCATCTCGCACAATTGATGAAAAATAGAGGTTCTTTAATTCTTGTAGAAAAAAATAAGAAGAGGATTCCCGCACTCGAGATTAATATCCGCAGAATAGGAGTTTCAAATTCAATTATTATTAATTTTGATTCTAGAAATCTTACAAAATTACATGTCAAAGCAGATAAAATCCTTCTTGATGCACCTTGCACAGGAGAGGGATTAATCCGGCAAGACCCTTCGAGGAAAAAAAGCAAAACATTTAAGGATATAACAATTATGACTAAAATTCAAGAACAATTACTCCTAGCTGGAGTTGATTCTCTAAAAAGCGGAGGGCAACTACTTTATAGCACATGTTCCATAGCACCTGAAGAGAATGAATTAATTATCAATAAAATCCTCAATGAGAAAAAAAATGTGGAAATACAGCAATTAGAACAGATATTAGGTAATAAAGGTTTTACAACTATAAATAATGAAAAATTAAGTCACAAATTGAAATTTTCTCAAAGGTTTTATCCTCATATTCATAATTCCATTGGATTTTATGTTTGTTTATTAATTAGGCATTGAAAAATGTAGATTCTACTTCTTTATAACAGATTTCCAATAAGAAAATCCTCTATTGGTTCTAATTTCCAAGCATCGGGATTACTGTAAAGAGAATATTTACTTCATTCTAAGATATTTGGAGTTTGAAGGATATAGAAAAAATGTTTTGGTAATGAATAATTATGCAGAATTGGTTGGAATTATATATCACGATAATTTAAATGGCGATTTATTAATGGTTTCGATAATTCATAATCCTTAAATATCCGAGAGTCATAAAGATTCTTTGAAATCTGATCACTTCCAAACTTTTTTAATTGGTGATAAATTTGAATAAAAAAAATTATAAAATAACTATTCTTTTGATAATATCTATTTTAAGCACAAGTTTGCTAATATTCGGCAATGTTATTAGTGTTCGCGCGACTGATTTTGCACCAAAACCTGATCAACCGAACGAAGATTTCTCTTGGAATTTTACTAAAGGAGATTTAATCGGTTTTGATTATCAGATGTTTATGAATGATACAGATATGAGTTTTATCTATATGAGTGAGATGGGAGGCCCCCAGATTTTTAATATAACTGATTTCGGTTATACTAATATTTCAGGTTCATTTTATTATAACGTGAAAGCTAAGCAGGTATTCTATAACGCAAACAAATCGATAATAGAAGAAAATCCTATAGCTACAGAGGTTATGTTTTCTTGTATTAATTTCACTAACGGAGAAATGTATAGGAATTCTGATCAAATAGAAGGTTTTCTGCATGGAAATATAGGGATAAACTTTTTTATACCACACAATGGAACAGATTTAGCTCTGGAATGGTGTGCTTATGCACTAAATGAAACCACTTTTTCTGAAACTTTTTACAAAACAATGATTGAGATTAAAACAGAAACTAACGAAATTATATATACTAATAGTACGACAAATGATTATATTGCCTTAAAGTATTATGAAAATGGAACTCTAGAAAGCATGGAGATGTTTTCAGAAAATGGAACCTTATTTCCAATGCAAGGATTACCTCAAAACACGAACCTTACCTACAAGGTTGTCAGAACAAATGATTTTAATCCCGTTGATGAAGTAGAGTGGGGAATAGACATAGGTGACATTTATATCTACAATTGGGATGATGAAATAAGGAAATTCGAAATTGTAGATCAAATGGAAGAAACATTTGGTACGACATCAATATCAGAAGTTAGAGCAGATTCATGGATATTGAACGCTAGCTCCCAATGGGATCTTCTTTATAAAAATGGAACAGTAGGCGCCGCGAATGAGTATATTTCTCTGCCAATGGGAAAGAATTATGATTATATAACTTTACCCATTGACAATAACTCTCAAAAAAATCTTATGAAAATGGAAGACTATTTTATGATTTTTCCTGAAATAAGTGTAATAACGGAAGGTAATTCAGTAAAAATTATAAACGAAACGACAGGCGGATATATAATATCTCAATGGTCTAAAGAAGGTGTTATCACTCATCTGAAAACTGAACAATTACCTTTGCAACTATGGAATAATAATGTAACTTTATTAGCTAGTAATCCAGATAATTTTGGAACTACCATAGTGGATGGAGAAGATAGCTTTCAGATTACGGATATAGGCACAGGACAAGATTTTGATATTGACGTCGATATTTCTGTATCAGAAATCTCCCAAATGATGTATTCTGGCTCATCAAAAAACTCAGTCCATCTTAAATTAAATGAGGCACTACTCTTTTTAGATATAAGCTTAAATAAATCAGATAATCTCAGTAATCTGAACCTTACAATTCATTATAATAATCAAAAATACGAAGACATCGAAGCTTGGTGGTTCAATCAATCTGCGGATGATGGATTTGGAAAATGGGAGAAAATTAGCTATACGGACTTAGGAGATGGAACCATAACATTCTCTGTAGATCATTTATCACTTTTTAGTCTAAGCGGTTCTGAAATCGATCAAGCTCCAGATGGAGATGATACGCCCTATATCCCTTTTGGATACTATTTTCTGATATATTTAACAATAGCAACGATACTGGGTATTATTCATACTGCTCGCAAAAAAATAGAGCTTTAAATTTTAAAATTTTTTATTTTTTTATTGGTTTTGTCTTAGATAATAACCTTTATCGATGAGATTTTGTGCAATCAACGATTTGGAACTTAAACTCTCGAATTCACTAATATCTATTATCATCAATCCAATTGATAGAATTTCCTTAAATTCATTTATAAAGATCCCAATGTCCCCCATATTAAAGATTGGCATTGAATTCTGACTAGGAATCTCTATCATTGTTTTTTGAATATCATTTCCATACAATATTGCTTTTTCTCCCTTTTTATTAACGCGAATTTTTTTCTTTTCTATAAGCAAACCCTCTTTATCTAAAAATTCAACCCCCTCTAGACTTATAGAAAGAACACCTTGCTTTATAAAACCGAAATAAACACCTATAGATGCGATCTTTGATTTAAATGATAATTTTTTGTACAAAGACACTATATTTTCAGAAACGAAAAAGATTTTTGGGAAAATAATCCTATCCTCTTCTTTTGAAATTAAAGCATAGAGGTTTGAAGTATTGGTATCAAGAAATTTTGTTGTTTCCTTCAAAATACCAGAAAGAGTTCCGAAAATGATTTTTCTTTCTGTTGCATTAATTTTTCGAACAAGGGCGTCATATTCCATAATCGATGTAGTTAAATAAATAAACCAGTTTTATTATATAATAATCAAATAGTAAATTAATAAATGGTGGAATTGAGTTTTGGGTATCAGAAAAATCGAAGATGAGATTGATCTTAAGGAAGCAATGAGAAAGAAGGCTGCTGAGCTCAAGTTAAAGGAAATGAAGGCAAAAGCGTCTGTAGAAAATCTTACTAAAGAAAGCTTGGATCAAATGGCTAAAAACCATGGAGTATTATTAGCATTAAATCCTGATTTAAAAGAAGAGGTAAAGTATTTACAAGAGAAATATAATATTCCCTCCTCTAAAATTATAAAGGAGCAAATAAAAGAAAAGGATGTATTTGGAGGTATATTTAATAAAATAGATGATGATAAGTTAGGGATGCTCGCGTATCAGCGTGTATTGCTCAGAAAAGATGAAATTGGTGTAGGCCTTCTGCCGCTTTCTGAGGTTTATGACTTAGTTAACACGGGTGAATTGAAAGGCGAAATAGATATTAAAGATGTGTTGAAAGCAATGCAAACACTTGAAAAGCGAGGAGTCATTGAAGAAGTCAAAAAGCTTGACTCTGGAGTAATTATGGTACAATTCTTCCCAATTCAATACACAGATGACCAAGTAAAAATTATCGAATTAGTTAAATCAAAAGAGCAAGGATTTATCACCTTGGAAGATGTAATTGATGATCTTGATTGGACGCAAGATAGAGCCTTAAGAGCGCTTCAATCCTTAGAAGAGAGTGGGTTGGCGAAATTTCAAGAGAACATTATCAAGGGGAAAAGATGGTTCTTTCCATCCTTGTAAAAAAAGTCGAATATTTTACTATAAATTTTTCTCAATCTATAAAAACACTATTCGAGATCTATTTTAAACGCAATTTTTCCGTTCTCCAATTTTATTATTTTCCCTTTTCCTCCTTCCGAAAGCATTTCAAATATTTTTTCGAAATCTTCTTTAGGTAAGGAACTAAACTCTTTTGCGGCATCTCTTATTTCATATATTAAGATAGGTTCTAAACGTCCCATTTCATATGCCCAATCATAAATCTCTTCTGCCCAAAGGTCTAATGTTTTCCAATAGACGCGTAATTTTTCTTTCTTCTTAGAAAGCCATTCGGCTAATTCTTGGTTGACTAATCTTTCAGCAATTTCTTTTATAGCTTTTTTACGATTCTCGAAATTAGAAAAAGGTGCTTCTGTATAGAGTTGACGTAAATAGAGAATGTGCAAAATTGCGTATTTAGCATAATCGAATAGAACCTTTGCCCATTCATTTTGCCAGGACTCAAAGTCGTTCGGGTTTTTTTCTTTATTCGGAATTTGATACATATATTCATATCGAGGTTCTTGGAGCCATGGATAGTTTTCAAGAAGTTTTTCATATGTAGATAATTCCTCCTCGATAAGCCCCTCTTCACCGACTATTTCCCTCTCTAATTCCCGAAGCTCGGATTCTATATAGCTCGCATGCTCTTCATATGTTTTAAGATCTCCGCGTTGCATTTCCTTAGTGACTAATTGATCAATTTCCTGAAATCGTTCTTCTATGTCTTCCACTCCACTTGTATCAATTTCCTCTTCTTGTTCTATTTGTTCTTGTGTTTGTTGTTGTTGATTCGCCTGTTTCTGTTTTTTTAGTCTTCGTAATCTTATTAATTCTTCTCTTAATCTCTCAAGTTCTTTATCTGTTTTTTCTTTGAGGTCTTTTGAGACTTCTTTTACTTTATCTTTTTGTCTCTCCATATATTATTTTCGCCTTGTATGCGTATTAATACTCTCCAAATTCCTCTGCCCAATCTTGATAATGTTTTAAATCGTGTTTGTCGACCATTGGCTTTACCTTTTTAAGAGTTTTTTTAAAATCATCAATAGTAACATCCCTTACATTTACATCTTGATCTGAATTTTCTAACACTCCCGACATATCCAACTCCCTAATGGGAATCATAATTGTTTCTCGGCACACATTTGAAATATCTCTTCCAGAATATCCATCAGCACGTACCGCCAATTCTATAAAATCCTCCTCGGTAAGATTCATATTCACTCCTTTAGTATGTATTTTGAAAATAGCAGCTCGTGCTTTCATATCGGGTAAGGGAACATAGACTTTTTTCTGAAATCTGCTCAACATCGCATTATCGATATCCCAAGGACGATTTGTTGCACCTAAAGTTAATAGGGGTTTATCTTCTGTGGTTTTGATACCTTGGATTTCACTTAATAATTGGGTTTTAACTCTTCGCTCTCCACCACTTTCTGAACCGCCACCTCTTTTTGTAGCGACTGAGTCTATCTCGTCGATAAACACTAAACTCGGTGCTTTCATTCTTGCCAGTTTAAACAACGAGCTAATTAATTTTTCACTTTCACCAAGCCATTTGCTTAGGAGATCAGCTGATGAAACGCTAAAAAAGGTTGCTTGACATTCTGTAGCAGCTGCTTTTGCTAAAAGTGTTTTTCCGCAACCTGGCGGCCCAAATAAAAGTACTCCCGACCATGGTTTTCGAGCTCCTGTGAATAGTTCTGGTTTCAGTATCGGAAGGACTATTGCCTCTCTTAGAATTTGTTTACTGCTCTGCAAGCCGGCAATATCTTTCCATTTAACATTGGGGGATTCACTGAGAATCGTACCCGAAATTGTGTCTAACAATTCTTTCTCTTCTTCCGAGATTCCCTCCCCCTCATCTTGAAGCTTTCCTTCATCCCGATCTAAACCCGCTCCTGGCCTCGATTTTCTTACTTGGGGTCCATCAAGATGAGTTTTTAAAATTTTTGCGCGTTCTAAATATTCTTCAATTTGCGCTTTACATCTATTTACCATCGTTGGATTTTTATTGTATTTGATAAACTGCAATAGACTTTCTGCCGCTCTCTGGTATTTATTAATAGCTTGACGATACTTTCCCTTTCCATCGAGAGCAACCGCCTCATTTGCTTCTTTCACTGCAAATTGATAGAGTTTACTGTCCACAGAACCCATAAAACTTACCTAATTTTAAAGTGATTGATTCATAATTATTTTTTCTTACTAATATAAAAAACTAAATTATTATTAATATTTGTTGAGACCAATCTCTCAAAATTTTCTGTGGTTAAATAGAAAAATAAAAAAAATTTGGATCATTGATAGATATGATAAATTTATTCCAATAATGTGAAAAATCGGACTCTCAAAATAATTAAATGAAAAAATAATTTTAAATTCACAGACTTATTTTTATATAATAGAAAAAAATAAAATATGGTTAATACCAATGGGATTTCTAAAAGATATTAGCAATTGGCTTTCTGGTGGGAAGAAGGACGATAGTCTACGCTCTGCGACCATCAAATTGAAAGTTTTTAACAAACGATTGATGCGGCAATCGAAAAAAATGGAGATGTCGGCAAAGCTCGCACGGGATAAAGCCGTTAGGCTTCGAAAACAAGGTGATTTGGAAGGTTCCAAATTTCATGCACGCAATTATTTACAAGTAAAAAAACAAGCCCGAGCGATTGACAGTTTTCGAACTAATCTTGAAGGGTTGATGTTTAAATTGGAACAAGCCAACGCAGTTCACGATGTTGCAGACATTATGAGAAATATTGCCGGATCGGTAGCGGCCCTAAAAGCAAACTTGTCTATCCCTCAGATAACAGAAATGATGAGTCAAATAGATTTGGATGTCCAAGATTTTGAAGTTACTCAAGAGATAGCCTCAGAGGGAATGGATAGTATGACTCTTGACACTGCGGTCACCGATGACCAAGTGGATGACGTGCTCGGGGAGATAGATGCAGAGATAAACGTAGAGATGACAGGGTCCCTCCCAAGCGTCACATCAAACGAAAAAATCGACGAACTTGAAAAGGAACTAGAAAGATTAAAGAATAAAGATTAGAAATTATATTTTTCTAAACAATTTCATACTAATTCTTAGTTTCGCTTTAATTTGTAAATTATTGGCTTGAAATCTTTTAGGAAATGTTTTAGAATAAACTATAAAAATTTTAGAGTAAAATATTATGAGACCACCAATTTGTGCTATATGCGGGAAAAGAGGGACTGGATTAGATGATAAGATTACATTAGTTTCATTTGCGATGAGAAAAGGAGATAAGAAATTCGCAAAAAAATTAGAAAATCCCGGATTTGTTGGTCATCCTCCTTGGAAAGAGTGGTTTTGTGAAAAACATTATGAAGAAGCTCAGAAGCTAAGCGATCTTACCATTAACAAAGCAATGGAAAAACTGCGTGAAAAAAATAATAAATAATCTCATTATGCTTGAAAAATGCGATTGATTTTAGAAATCAAATTTTCCATCTAGTATACCACACAAGGGTTTGATATCTAATACTGGACTCCCATCCAAAGCATCCAATCCCTTAACCCGAAGAACTCGCCCATCTCTCGCCAATAGTTTTACTGTGGTAAGACCGATCTTATTAGGTCTTTTACAGCAGCGAGAAGAAAAGATACCTCGCAATTTTCCATTATACGTCGAATCCTTCAATTGTGAATTGCTTTCTTTATGAAAGTTAAAGAGGATTTGCAAATATTCATTCTCCTCAATTTTTTGTAATCCTTCTTCAAATTCAGGATATATTATAAGCAAACTTTCATATTTTCTTAACTCCAGTGCATCTGTAGGACTTTTAAAATTATTTTTCACATATCCTATTTCATCAAAGACAATTGAATTCGAAAAGTGAGAGTCAGTATTACTGATATGTAACATAATATGAAAACCTAAATATATTGACTTAGAAAAGGATAGATATTATTTAAACATAATGTGAAGATTTCAAAACCCAGTATGAAATAGAATTATATTTCAAAATTAACTGAAAATTCACTTAATATAAGGTTTTTTCAAATAGATTTTTAAGAAGATACTCTATTTCTAACTTAATTCCGATGGAAATATTAAAAAGTTGAAAAAATTAAAATGAAACCCGAATTAATTACAATTGGCTCTTGTACTTTAGATTGTATGATTCAAATTAACGATATCCTCCGTTTTGAGTTGTTTGAGAAAGATGTGATTAAAAAATATACCGCAATTGAATACAGTCGAAAGCTTAATGTGAATGGTGTTAGGTTCGTTCCAGGAGGCTCTGCGGCAAATATTGCCTCCAATTGTTCGATGATAGGACTTAACAGCACTTATATTGGAGTATTAGGAAATGATTTTTCTGCTCAAATTTGTATGGAAGATATGAAAGAACGCGGTGTTGACCTTTCAAATATTATTCAAACAAACGAAGATAATACCGCTTTCTCGGTTATTTTAAAAACAGAATGGGGTAAAGATAGGAGTATTTTAGCATACAAGGGTGCTAATAACCTATTAAAACCCGAGAATATCAAAGAAGAACTCTTCGATGAAGTAAAAGCTTTTGCTTGGACCTCTCTTACGGAAGATAATGCGTGTAAAGCAATAGAGAAAGCTATTACCTTAACCAAGAATAATAGTGGAAAAGTTTTTGCGGCTCCCAGCATGTCGATAATCAAAAACAATCCCAAATATGCCCACATTTTGATTTCAAATTCCGACGTATTATCCCTTAATAAGGAAGAAGCGCAAGCATTTACAGAAAAAAAGGATACAATAAATATCGTAAAAGAATTAAAAGATTTAGGTTTGGAATTGATTTGCATAACCGATGGTTCAAATGGGTCCGTGATTTCTGATGGCACGACAATGGTGAAAAGTAATGTATATGGTGGCAAAGTAGAGGATACAACAGGCGCCGGAGATGCTTTTTTAAGCGGTATTCTTGTCTCGACTATGCGAGATATAGACCTAAAAGCGATGGCGCGGTTAGCCTCGGCAATGTCCTTTTTAGAATGCCAAGAAACAGGCGTGAGAGAAGGGCTTCCAACGAGTTTCGATGATTTGAATGCCTTTACTGAAAAAAACGACTTAAGTCAAGTTATCTCAAAAATTATGCAATAGTCATCATTTAAAAATTACTATTTTCATTATTATTTCTGATAACTATGGCTTTTTTTAAATATTTTAAACCATTTATATTATTCTTAATTTACGAGATCTTTTGGATTATATTTGCGTTTTTACTTGATTATTATTTACCTGCTACTTTTGCCTTTTCTTTAAGTCCGTTCATCCCTACAGATTCCATCATTACTGAATTGCTATTAGTATTCACACTATTTATTCCGTTTGGAGGATTATTAGGTTATATGATTGGCGGATACATTTTAGCACCCATTTTCCTCTATATCCATAAAAAAATTTTCGGAGGAGATCTCATATATGCCATTCAAGAAAAGAAGGAGGTTCAATCAATCAGCATTTTCTATAAAAGCTTTTTCCCAATA
>WJIN01000165.1 GCA_014730295.1 Promethearchaeota archaeon
ACCCATAAATTAGCGATATATTCTTAGATCATAATTTGAACTGGGGGTAAATTATTGTTCTTTAAACAATATTAAGCATTTTTACCAAGCTCCTGAAATTGATTAAAATTCAATCTAAACACCCTAATAATGTATGAGAAATTGAACAATCTTACTTAAAAATCTTAAAAAAAGATTTAAAATTATTTAAGATAGAATTGTCTATAGGATTGCCTACCCTAATTTTAGGACTAATAACTTAATTGAATTTATTAATACAATTTTATTGGATTTTGTTCATATTATTTTTTGGTTGCTCCTTCCCCAGATGATTCTCTCATCTTAACGTATTTTTATACTGATTTCATTATTTTGACTTAATGGTTAATTTTAGGATCTATTTTATTTAAGTTTATCTTTTATTTCAAATGAAAAAAAAGAACTCTGATTTTCGATGACTATCAACTGTTCACATCATAATTTAGATTTATATTACCTATTCTTTTAATATTAGTCTTTGATTCAATTTATTAGACTCTCAGCTAATGGGTATTTCTTAATTTGATTAAAAAGTAAACCGATATGATAATTGGGAGTATAAAAATGTTTTAGATATTTAGTTCCATATCCCTCTTTTTTTAAAACCTTTCTCAAATAGCATTTTTCAGCTTCACATTTCCCTTTAACGCAGTAACATGCTCACCTCCCAGTGTTCTAAAGTAAAACTATTGCTATCGTTTAAGTCATCCCGAAATCCCCCTAAGTTCCAATGTGAGGGTCTATACATATCTTCTTCGCAGAGGAGTTGTGAGGAATTGATCCACTGAACTAAATTGTTGCATTGAGTGCTATAGCCCGAGAAATTTTCTAATAAAACATCCAAGGTAGGAACTGCCCAGTAGGTATCTAACACATTCGCATTTCTCAGATAATAAGGGCCATTTTCGTAGGATACCCGCAAAATCCGCTGGTTTCGGGATGATAACACGACCAAATGAAATCAATGGTTCCTTGCGAGTCAACTAAAGAAAGATTCCCCAGCAAGTTTAAAGCTAACATAGCTTAGCAATTGGTGATCAGTAGACTGGTGCGGCAGCTCACCTTGTCAAGATCTAGGTAATTTGTGCAATCTAAATAGCGACGGCTGTAATCATCACTAAATAGATTTGCGGTATCATTATAATTTGACATAATGAATTCTAAAGCTTGTGTAAGACTGAGTTTATCTTCACGTCCTGTGGCATAAAGAATGTATAATGCATAATACGTTGCTGAAATGGAGGGCCGATATATAGCGGGAAAATACCCCTTATTGTTATAATGATTAAATTTGCTGGTGAGCTCCTCTTGGAGAAGATCCCAATTAGATTTTACTTCTTCAATAGAAGATCTGTGAAGATTCCTAATTTCATTATCTAAAAGGTAATCTGTTTTATTCTCCTCAATTGATAAAGATACTTTGGAGTTCTGAGTAAATAGTATTCCATGGGAGATTACAAACACAAGTAAAATCACTAGAATGTCAAATCGTAAAGTCATTTCTCTATTTTTCATTTTTTTAATTTTCAAATTAAGTCACCTAACAAAATTTACCTATTTTTGAATTGAAGATATTTAAGTAAAAAATGACAGAAATGTAAAAATAAGATAAAATTAAAACAATCTAACCATTTCAAAAAAATAATCAGTCAACCGCAATTAAAAGAGAAAACATTCATAAAGTCTATTACTTCTCTAATGCTCTCTCTTAAAATTGAGTAATCCAATAGATAATAATATTTTATCTATTAATATAATGTGAGATTCCTTCTTTCATGCGTTGAGTAAAAATTTAGGTAAAAAACTTAAGATTAGGGAGCAAATAGAAGGTTTAGAGCGAGAAAAATGGATCTGCTAATATTGGTGAAATCTTTAAAATTATATTTTCTCAATTTTTGTTTAAATACTCACAGTTTATTTTATCTTAGATTATTAAAATTTCTCATAAAAAAGAATAATGATGTGAGTATTTGACTTATCTTACATGTAGAATGTGCGGAAAACTAATTTCAGAAGAATTGATTCGTAACTATCGAAATGGGGGAGATAAAATTTACTGTGAGTCTTGTGGTTATCTTGTTTCTATGGATTTCTCGGGAGAAATCTCTCCAACGCCCTCAGAACAGCGGGAACCCGTATCAGAAAAGGAAAACTCACCAAAAGAGAACGCTAAAAGTCGCGGGAAACTAATTAGTGATATTGATAGTTTTTTCTATCGATATGCTTATCAGATACTCATGAATTCCAAAATTTGCTCCCTTGTATGGGATAAGAAGAAAAATATAGGGTTGAGTCAAATTCGAAAATATACCGACATCATGAAGGATTTAATCTTAAAGCACTCATTTCCAGCTCATTGGATAAGTCGGGCTGCCACTTCACAAGATAAGCTATTGGTCCAAATTGAGATGGTGAAAAAAGATCTTAACCATGACCAGAGATATAAGGCAAAAGTGTTTCCATTTTTGGCGGAAGTTATTGAAGTGGTCTTTGATCTCATTGTAGGAAATTATAAATTTCGTAACTTAAGGGAAAAACAGCAAATTCAAATTATAAAAGACTTGAAGAGTACCTTTGGATTTAGAATCGGAGCACAAGAATACCAAACATTTCGCTATTGTCTCTCCGAATGGTTTGCCCAAGAGATTTATCATAAATTGCAACAGAGCGAACTGGATAATAGTAAGGGAAAAGAGCACTCAGCGGATATTCCGGATAGCGAAACCCCCTCTTATCACGCTATGGTCAGTTCTCTTATTAATAAATTTATGAAAAACCCCTCGAAATACCCGACACTCCAACCCTATTCCCGAGAGCTTAAAAAGTTTATTTTACGTCTAACTATTGATCAATTCTATTATACCTCTTTTGTAGATTATGTCAGGTGGTTGACTCGAAATCTTGATGCAATCCGTCAAGCAAAGCAAGATCTTAAGGATTTGAACCCTCTCTTAAACCGTCTTTTAAATTGGCTTATTTTTCGATCGTTTATTATAGATTGTCGTTTTCCCAAAAAGTTCAAAGCCAATTTAGCGTTAATTCTTTCACGGATGATTTTTATAGCAGTTAAACGATTTGCCATGGATAACAAACTTAATTTGAGGAAATTAAAGGTTCCAGATGCATTCTACAAAGGTGTAGGTAATAATTTGGCACATAAAGTCAGAAAGGATCGTCCCATTCACAATTTTCATTTGCTTAGATTAGAAACAATCTCCCATGAGGAATTTTTTAACTACTATACTCGGTTTCAGAAGATTCTTCAAGAAGATAAAATTTATTTCTTAAGTTTTAAAAAGTATGTTATTGGTCTAACCAAATTAATTCGCAAACATCTCACGGGAACTAAAGAAAGAACTCAATTTAATAAGTTTGATCATATTTTACATAGAGAACTGAGATATTTAGATACCATTCATCCTGAAAAGTTTCTCATTAAGGATAAAAAGGGATCTTTAAATAATTCTTCATCAATTAAAGACCAGAACAAAATTAAGGATTATTCAGAAATAATGGCATTAGTGGGAAAAGATAAGGTTATTTCATTAAAAAATTATTCCCGACGGGGAAGGAATTTCTTATTGCAATATGCCCTCGCTCACCTTGTGAATAAGCCTTCAGTTTCTCTTGATACTGTTGGAAGTGACCTGTTTAATTCTATGGAAAACATGGCTCAGTTTCTAAAGAAGAAATCGGGGAGAAGAACAGATAATATTGCCGCTTATATGAATTCTGAAGCCTTCCCCCTTCTTAAAAGTCTTACTGAGAGTCAACAAAATGTGGTTTTGTACAAAACTTACAGAAAGACAAATCCGGATGAAAAACCCGCCATTCACTACTTTACAGATAAAGAGCAGGTCAAAATTTTTGATGAGATAATGAAGATTTATTTCTCCTCGCCGCAAGCCATTCAACTATTCAAAAAATTTGTTCTCACCATCATTAATATTGCCCATTATTGCATGACCCATGGGCAAACTCGAATTTCCCTTCATGAACTCCAAAAAACGGTGCTCTTCACTTATGGAGGGCTAAGGGAAAGGCATGTTGAAAAGTTAATCAGCCGCGCTAAACAGCATCCGCTCATAGAGCCCCAGTTCAAACCCAAGGGATACAGTAAAAAAAGTATCGAAATCACCCGAAAATTTTCGCTCCATCCGCTGGTGATGCCCAACGACAACTCCAATCCCTCAACTAAATCCGAAAGGCAGTATTTAAAAGCAGACATCAAACATTACATGAATCAAGGGCTAAATCTTCGAAAAGTATATTATGAGCGCCTTAAAGATTTTATTCGAGAACTCTATCCCCATGAAATCGAGGGGATTCTCCAAAAACGCGCTGAGCTTGTAGCTCAACAGCTTAGGTTGCATAAAATCCGAAAAGCGGTTAAAACTAAGCGCAAGACCCCCAAATTAACGCGAAAACTGGAATCGTTAAAAAAAGTCATAGCAACCAAGGAACAAGAATTAGAGAGCTATTCGCTTATTAAGTTTTTCAGTTCTGACCCTTCAGAGACGCACATTAAGGGCAAATTCTATAATGCATTTAACTTAAGTCAGATTGCCAAAACTCAAGAGGTACGAGAACGGTTCGGTCGATGTTTATATGAGGAAGTATTCCATGCGGCCCGTAATATGTTTATTCGAATCGGTCGGTTGCATGTACTACTTAAGTATTTTGAAGATCCTCAACAGCTAGGCAAACTTATCGCAAACAAGGGAATGCGCTCTAAAGCACTGATGGACCTATTGAAATATGACATATTCGGGAATTTCAACCCCCTCTCCTACGCTTTCGTGGAGAATCATGTGCGGCAACTGCGAAATATGTTATTGGCTAAGTTAGAATTCAGTACCGCAGAATTTCGAACGCTACCGGAGCCTAACGAGGGGGAGGAAAAACAGGAAGAATTCGTGAAAAATTCCCTCATTCAATTTCTCCATAATGCTCTGAACGCTTTGAAAGATAACCCGAAGAAGTATTTTTCCACCGTTAAAACCTCGCTTCTCACTGAATTAAATTCCCAGGATCTAAAAGAAGCATTTGCCAAGTATAAAAAATACTATAAGATCAATATAAAACGCGCCACCATCAGAACGTTCAAAAAAATTCAAAAACTTCGACAAAACATAGCCAAGATTGTCCATCAAGAGAAAAACAACCAACCTCTTTCCAAGCGTCAATTACGAAATAAAGCTAAATGGATACGACATCTTAATCGCCTCACAAAGAATCTCACGCAGCTTTTAGGCTTTACTGAAATCGACCTTTCCAATTGGAATTTATCGCAGTTTAAGGTGGAACGAGATCACGTGTTAGACTCGTTTGAAAACACTCTGAAAGACGCTATTAAGACCGAATTTGGGGCAAAACCTATGGCCGAAGTGGTGCAAAATCTATTAAAGGGGGTATTAGCCGAAGAACTACAAATTTATCTGGACCCCCCCTCAACGGATCGGAAGGTGTTAAATCATCTGTTCAACGCCCGCATGCCCTCGCTTACCGTGAAAACTCTCGATCTTGTGGGACTATTAAGTTACATTAGAACGAAGATGATCCGTCACCTCCGTACTACTTTCCCCGAAATCTTATTCAAAGGCGCATTCCATTTGAGGAAATTAGGGCAGATTATTTCACGTGCCCTCGGTCAGTTGCGTGAATCTAGCTTGAATCTTTTCGATCAGATTCATTTTCATTCGCCTACCTTTTCTACGGCAAAGGATGATGACCAAGTGTTTTTATGCAATTATGACCAAAAATTAATAAAACTCTCTTATCAGAGAGGAAAGGATAATGAATTTTTATTACAATTACGAGATGATGATCAAAGACTTAATCACTTAGTTGAGGAAGACGGGGCGATTCCCCTCTCCCCGACGATTACCGTTAGCGGACCAAAAATCCTATTACACCAGCCTTTTAGGATTCCCATAAAGGCGAGAACCCACGACGAGGACACTATTAAAATAGTAATGGGCGTGGATATTGGTCTAAAGGATTTTGCCGTGGTATCGATCCGGCGAGAGGGAAAAGAGATTGCCCGCTATTTTTTAAATGAACGTACATTGTTCAATTACTATTTCGATTCACAGAGGAACGGAAAAGTCAATAAAGAATTAGTCCTTAAATCACCCGTTCGTCGTCTTATTAATAACCCCTCCGACAAGTTTTCCAATGTAAAAAACACTCTCATATCCTTACGCAAACAGCAAAAAACGATACAATCCAAATTAGATAAGCTGAAGGGCTATTATGATCAAAAGTATGAAAGAATCCGAACTCAGTTGGCAGCATTAAAGAAAAACGATCCCAAGGTACTTCAAGAATTAGCCACAATTCTTGAGGAGCTTATAGAATCTCGAAAGGCAGGATACTCCAATTATGAATTACCGTATTCGGAATTTCTCCCCATTATCAAGCAAAGATTAAGGAAAAATCAATTGGGAACGAAATTAGACGAGCTCAAGCTTAATTTTTCCGAATTAAAACACCTTCTATATTACTTAAAGAATCCCGGCGATAATTCCCGATTAACTCCCAGATATCGCTATAAATCCGAATATAATCGCTTGTATCGAATTCAAAAGAGTCTGGATCGTCGAATGCAAAATCTTCATTCGGAACTTGTCAATCTTACCAGCCACCACTTAGTAGATTTGGCCCGACTTCACGAAGTTACGGAGATTAAATTTGAAGACTTGCGTTGGTCGCAACATCAACGGAAAGATCAAATCGGCTACTTTTTGTCCTCATGGCAACGTCATTGGTTTTTTTCTCAAATTATCCAAGCCAGCACCCACTTAGCCACACAGTATTCCATAAAAACATTACTGGTAAATCCGAAAGCCACCTCTTATCGTTGTTGTAAATGCGGTAATGAAAAAAAAGAGGATAGGCAAGAAAAAGTCTTTAAATGCTCTCAGTGCGGAATTCAACTGGATGCGGATTTAAATGCAGCGCGCAATATTGCGATGGTTTCATCCCCTTGAAGCAATCTATAGGGTTGCTTTAGGAGCCTCCGTTGGGGCTCACTCAAAGGATAGACACTGTCTAGAATTGTCTAGATTTTTACCAACGGTCATAATTTTCTCCAAAGGAAAAATGCCATCTCCCATCGAACGTCCCGTGCTCGATTCTGCCGTGAGCTTGATAGATTTCCTCCGGACTACGTATTTTAATCATCTTTTCTCACTCTAATTTTTATTATTGGATATAAAAAGAAAGTCGAATTTATAAATTCTACATTTAT
>WJIN01000490.1 GCA_014730295.1 Promethearchaeota archaeon
ATTATTGCGGCAACGCTTTCACGGGTAATATATGCAGAGCAGATGGCTGGGCGGGAGGAAAGGGAATTGTTGGATTATTTTCGGGTTTCTCACGGCTCCGTCCAAACTGTCATGAAAAATCTGTTTCGCGCATATAACATTCCTGGTTTTAGATCGTTGAGAAGATCATCACACCTAATTATCAAACTAAGGCGACAAATTCTTGAAGGGAAACCCCGAAAGGACCTAATTCCCCCGCCTGTATCATTTTTATGTGAGTATAGATTGGAGATTGCGCGCTTGAGGAATCGGAAATTCTATTTAATGACATACACGCGATCTCGGGTATGTAGGAGCCGCATCATAACGTGCTTCACATTATACTTTCATAAATTTATGCAATTACTTTATTATGCTTATATTGTTTCTATCTTACAACACGCGTTTCTCATCCATTCCTATGATTTTAATAGTCGCGTGATGATAACGGGAAAGGATCCGCCTTTAATTTGCGAAGGCAGAAGTCTAAACTGAAGTCTGCCAGTAGGCGGGTTCAGGACCTAAACCTCTGGAATCTTCACTCCAGTTTATTTAAGGTTTCGCTTCGCGCTCGTCCAGGGCTGATGCATGATCACCAGGGTAGGGCGTAGAGCCCGCGGGGATCGTGTTTTGTGATTTCTTTCTCGAAGTCTATTATAGGATCGGTGTTGTTGGGTTTTCTTATTTTTTCATATCTCATTTTTCATTCCTTACTCCCAAAATTTTATTGTTTCTATTCTCATCTACTTTTTTTTATTTTTTTATCTTGACACGGATGTCATTTTTTCAGAAAAAAATATGCACCTTTTTCCAGGATATTGATCATTTTACAATAGTGATTATCAGTAGTGTGATTTTTCCTTTAAATATCGATTTATGTCCGACTAAAAATTTTTGCTGGATATCGAGGATCGCCATGAAATTGATCTTAAAAATTCTATTTATAAATGATTTTTGAGAAATAATATTAAATGAAAAAAAAATAAATTTTTCAACACTGAAAAATGAATAAAATGAATAGAGCTTGTTTTAATCCATTGCGGCGGCTTTATTCGCATTTTTTTTCTCAATCACAAATTCCCAATGGGGAAAAAATCTATGAGTAAACAAAAATCTGAACCTAAAAAATTAAATAAAATCCTGCGCGATACTACCGGCATCGAAATTTCGCGAAAACAAACACGCGTGGAACCTGAGTTTGACAACCGAATTGAATGGCGACTCTATGAGAAGCATAAAGAAAAACTACGGATACAACGAGCTCTTAAGGAGGAGGAAGAGAAAACCATGGAGCAGCGCCGGGAACAACAAAAACAAGAAGGGAAGCGAAAACAAAAGATCCATAACTTGTACATATCTCATTTTCATACACTCATCATTGAGAATACATCTCTCTATGATGCATTTAAATTTCGGCAATTTGACACCTTGGTGGATTTAGCCGAATTTTGGTACATTGATACGAAAATCTGGATCACGGGAGAGCGACCGTATAAAACTCTCCTTCGCAATTTCGAAATTCCTGAGGATTTGATCAAACAATTCGGCAAATTATTTCAAAAAATATTGTGGGATTATAACCAAAGGATCCTCTATCAATCCGAGCAAGAGCCAGAGGAGGAAACCTTTTCGTTTGGGTTATATCGACCAAAATTGGAAAAGATCCTCAACTATAAAATTAGAGAAAAATCGGTTCGTGATATCCTCCATATTGGTTCATATCCTACGATCTTCCATGCCCTAGAAAACTGTGTCGGGTATGAATATCTCTTAGAGCAATATGAGATCTCTCCGGAACAGATCGCACAATTAGACACACTTCTCTATAATTACGAACAAGAGGTAGGAACACAGCTCAACTTCACAGACCGTGAGACATATTATTCGATTAGAATTGCATTATCTTCATTCTTTCGATTTCTGGATGATTTCCGTGCTCGATATAATCTAGCTTCAGAGGATGTGAAGTCTTCAGTCTCAAGCGCGTTACGTGAAGTCGGAGACGCAATTCATGACATCTTTATAGTAGCAGATAATAATACCCCTTTTCAAAGGATCATTCCCGTGATACAGCGTCTTTCTCAGTTACGTCGGAATGCGGACAAAATCTTCGGGTCACTCGAATACACACACAAAGAGCAAGACCAAATCTTCAACCCGCTTCAACGTGTACGGTCCCAATATATGTCAACGAATTATAATGATATTATTCAAATTTGTTTGGAAAATGCCGGGATCGATGAGGAAAAACGAAACGAAATAATATCTATATTTACAGGGTTAGCCGATACTTATCAAGGGAGAGATTTAAAGGAACGCTTCGGAGCAGAACTAAGCGATTATGAGATTTCCGACACGCAAGCTAAGACTCTTTTAATCCAATTAAATGCATTTGACGAACTTGACTCGCTAGTGAATATTGAGGAAATCGAATATGCTCATAGGAGAGCACTACACGAGTTTATGGTCGCTCACCCCGATATCACAGAGATCTTGGGTTATTCCCCTGAGATTGACCTCTTTATGTTTACTCGTCGCAGAAAAGGTTTCACTCACTTGTTATGCGAATGGGATCGTTCATCATCGAATGTAGGGAAAAAATTGGTGGCATTTGCAAACGAGATTCTTCACGATCGAGCTAATACCGAGCTCAATATCGCAAAAATCAGAAATGAGCGGGGAATTACTGAGAAGAAGCAAAAACAAAATAGCCTTCCATCTTTCATTACCAAAGCATTTACGGGATTGGCGTTCAGTAGTCCCTTATTATATGCTTTATGCTATTATCTTGTGCTTGGGAACGTAGGTGAATTTATTAATCCTTATGTATTGGTCTTTTTCTTTACCTCCTCTTTGTTTACTCTATTTGTCTCAAATTATGGGTTTACCTTTAACAAACGGCTTTCGCGTCGTTATCTGTATAGTTTTTCTGTAGTATTTTGTATCAATTTTATTATCGGAGTAGTCGATCTTATTATCGGTCTTTATGCATGTGTGTGTATCGCAACCTTCCTGTCGCAGATATATCTATTCTTATATTCGCGCACCCAAAAAACCCTCCGAGAAAAATCCCCCATCGAATTTCTCCACAAATTTACCATACTCAGTTTTAGCATCATAACGCTTGTCATTATAGGTATTCTTAGCTTTTTAGGAGAGAGGTATGTTAATGCCCCTATTCCTTCGATAGTCGTGGTATTTGGTATTTTCGTAGTAGGTTATCAGACTCTTAAATATCGCTCGGTGATTAAAACCGCCAGGTATAGGCTTCTCTATTATACTATCTCGATATTCGTACTTACCATGGGGTTATATTGTCTATTGACCTATGTATATACTCTATATGTTTTGGGGATTATGTCCGTGTTTACTATACTCACATTAATATTATACAAAAAATCTGATGCTTTGGCGAAACTAAAAATTCGGCTCCCGATTTATTATCACGGCACAAAGGGATCGTTGCTCGTGTGTTCCTATCTTATTCTGACGATCTTTGGCGTGAGTCTGTTCTTCTTTAATCCTCCGATGATTTGGCTCCCGTTAGTGTTGATGGTCGGACCGAGTATTTACCTCGTGAAAGACCTAAGGCGATCATCGGTACGAAAAATCAAGCGGAGAAGACGCACCAAATACTATTCGCGCTCGGTTAGAAGGGGGATGCAATGTGAATCTATCCCGATCTCCGAACGAGCAATACAGCAACCAATCAAAGGAGTATACCAAGCAAGCGCTCTCGTTATTTTAGTCGTGTTGGTGATATTTCCGTTACTTTTTAGCACTCAGAGCTTAGTGTCTTTTGAATGCCCTGAGGTCGAATTCTCGAGTATCGACAGACAGACACGACTTTCTACATCTCATATTAATTATTCTTCACTTCAGTATAATAAATTTGAAAACATGGATCCGTTATCCATAAATGATTTATTTGTTTCGCGCGCAATGATCGATGATCTCGGGCTCACCCAGGCTGCGCGGATGTTTTTCAAACTCTATCCCCAAGATGATGTGAAAGACACAGACGGACGATATAAAAAGGATAGCTATAGCATTGTATCAGATTATATTGTAGGACCCGCAGATGAGACAGATCTCCTCACCAAAATTCCCTTAAATACATTAAAATTACTCCCGGGCACCTACGACATAAGAGCCTACTACAGCGTTTTAAACTGGTTTAACTGGTATACTTCAGCCCCGAGAGAGTATGAACTGACGCTGACCAAAGACGACCCGAATGTCCAAGGTATCCCCCAGCTTAATAGGGAGGGTATCAATTTCGGTGCGGTATATACAATCGACAACGGAGAATATTGGACGGTAATCTATAACGGCATACTCCAAAACTCTGCAGGAGAACCCCTCCCAAATAAACAAATTACCCTATATTTGGAGAGGCATAATTCGTGGGAAGAATTGATCACTCTCATTACTGACGAGAATGGCGCGTTTTATTATGAAACAAAAATATTTGGATCTTTTGAAGTGAATGCACTTAGTAAGATAACATGGATTGGGAACGGATTATATAAAGAAATGGAAGTTGTGGAATATGCAGGTTTGGAGAGCTCTGTCGACGGAGAGCGCTACTTCCCCGACAATAACGATGATTCACTTCCCGACTGGCCCTATACAATATATGATCTGCTAAGCGAGATGCAAACTTCCAACGGAGGCGGACAGCAACCCGACCCAGTCCTTCAATTTGAAGTTGGCGAGGTCGACTTAGACACAACGATTGATTCGGGATTTACCGCGTTTATTGACTTTGAGAATTCCTATATTGACCCTATCGTGGTGGCGTTCATCCAAACGAGAGGAGGTTCTCAGAGCATTCAACTCAGAGCTAAAGATGTGACTTCTGATAATTGTACCCTCTTTATGCAAGAATACGATTCACAAGGTCATAATCTCGAGAGTGCATCCTATATTGTGATCGAGGCGGGCTCGTGGGAACTTCCCATAGGAGACCCTATCGAGGCGGGCTATGTCTATACCGATAGTGTACATTCGCACGAGGGTAATTTTGGAGGTGCGGACGTCCAATTTAGTTCAAATTTTGGGGAGGAACCCCTTATATTACATATGTTAAATACCTACAACGCGAATACGCACAAATACTCTATTGTTCATGACGTTACATCCTCGAGTTTTACCACCCAACAAGCAGCGAAGACGAGTTCTACCACCATATCCGAGAAAATCGGATGGATCGCCTTACCGGCTCATTTGGGATCAATCGAGGGAATATTATATGAGGCGGGACGTGAAAATGATGGCACTGCGGACGGGGTATCCGATTCCGAGCATACCATTATTTATGAACAAAGTTTTTCACAGACCCCCATCATCATCGCATCACAATCCTCATGCTGGGACGATCAAAATCATAGTTCCTATGCGAGATCGTCGGGAACACAATCCGCAACTCAGCATGGTATTTATGCCGAAGAGGATGATTCGGGCGAGACCAACCACGATGATGAACAATTTTCCTATTGGGTATTTTCGGAGCCATTTAGTTATGTATGGAAACCAGATTTAGCCTTTTATGCCGAATTTAATGAGTCTTCGGGATCTGATACTTATGACTCGGTTGAGAATTTCTTAGGAACATTAGCCGGAAATACCACCTGGACCGAGGGTAGGCACGGCTCTGCGGTCGATTTTGACGGTCAAAGTACTGTAGAAGAGGGTACAAGTTCCGGATTTCAGATGGAATTTAAACAAATCGAATTGACGAATTCCATAGATCAAGGATATTCGTATCATTATGAATTTGATTATACTTATGATGATCCAATTTGTATTGGCTATATTATAACGAATAATGAGGATGAAAGTATCGATGTCAGATTTGACAATGTCACCTCCTCCTCATGCGATATTTTCATGGAAGAGGCTCCCGATGGAGCTGTTTCTTACAGTGCGGGACATGCCTCAGAGACCGTTGCGATTTTAGTAGTCGAGGCGGGACAGTATACTCTTCCCGATGGTACAAAAATAGAAGCGGGAAAGATCTCGACAAGCAAACATTATAAGAAAAGTTCTTCTGACCAATGGGAGACCATTACCTATGCTACTTCATTTTCTGCAACTCCTGTAGTATTACATTCGTTAGGGACGTATAATAACGGTGAATTCAAATCAACTAATGCCAAAGATGTGACTTCCTCGAGTTTTAAGGTAACTCAGATGACCGCCGAAACTAACACCGCCACCGCGACCGAGGAGATCCACTGGGTTGCGATCGAAGGAGGTAAAACGGGCTCAATCGGTGGAATTCAATATGAAACCCATGTCGGAGCAGATGATTCTGACAATTCGGGGATGAGCGATAACGGGTATACAATCACCTATTCTAATACCTATAGCTCGGCACCGATTATCATTTCAAAAGCGACGAGAATTGACGGAGGTGATGGTCTCTGGTCGAAAGGGCATGGCACTCATACGAATAGTCAACATATCACTGCCGCGTGCGAAGATCAAGATGCGGATAGTGAGAGAGGGCATACATCAGAGGCGTTTTCCTCATTTATTATCGAATCCAACCTTAGTTATAGTGATTCTTCCTATGAATATTCTTATTTTGATTATATAAATTATGGAGATATATTAGACGATGCATTCTCCGAGACAAGTCAATTTGTCGCGACTGTTTGGATCAATCCTTCGGAATTCAGCTCAAATGAATCTCAAAATGGAGTCCAAAATGTTGTACTTTCAAAACAAAATATGCTTGAAATCGGTGTGAATGAGAGCGGATACCTACACGTCTGGATCAATACTCAAGAAGGATCATCAGTAGCAACCTATGGTAAAGAAAATGCAATTAAGACGAATCAATGGCAATTTATCGCAGTTCGTTATGATAGTGGTAATGTAGATGCCTATCTTAATGATCAATGGTATTATAGTGCGATCGGAGAAACAGCCGAGCCGTGGGAGAATTGTACCTTAACCACTTCGGGATCTAATATGACGATCGGAGCCGAACTTAATACCTATTCGTGTTTTACAGGTGCGGTAGATGAGGTTTCGATATATCGACGCGCGGTCAACGATTTTGTGATCGAACAACAGAAAGGCTATGATATCCTTACCATCAACGCAGAAGTTCTCAGAGAAGATGGTCAAGGTGATTGGATTCCCTTATTAACTTCAGGAGAGGTTCTCGAGGGAGAACTTTTACTGAGAAGCTCAGTTTTATCAGAAAATATTGAAATTAAGTATATGAATTTGTATCTCAGCTCAAACCCGCCAAATATGAGCGATCCGAACGAAGAGAATTGGACATTACTTACTGAATATACCTATACCGACGAGCAATATAATTTACCCCTTAATTCATTTGATATACCCGATAACGAGTCATGGTATTTTATCGTGAAGGCTTCTGATATTGAGGATTACGTGGTCTTTGATACGTATACTATCTCCAATGAAAAAATTTATTTTGGAATCGATCATTTTGACACTGCGGTATCTTATACGTATATCGACTCCACTGGCAAAATTAATCACAATTCTCAGATCGGGCTCACTCCGCTTGAAGACTTTGTTTATCATATTGACACTCTCGACCTTTATGTAGGTTTAACAAATGAAAGTAACTTTGATAAATTGAATTCAGAACCTCTTTTCTACCAGGAGATTGAGGATAATTATAATTTAATCCCGTTAGACCTTCTAAATGGCTGGACTGACAATAGATCATTAGGACCTGAGGAATATAATGTCTCATTTAATGTTGAGTTACACCTCTCATATTACGA
>WJIN01000504.1 GCA_014730295.1 Promethearchaeota archaeon
ATAAGATTATAGAAAAGGAAAGTAGCACAATAAAAGCAAGGTTGTTAAATCTTAAAGAATTGAAAAATAAAGGTTTAATAACCGAAGATGAATACAATAAGAAAAGACAAGAAATACTAAATGAACTATAACACCCCCGCCCCGAAAAGAGACAAAGCCAAATCGCACAGACGCACAACAGCGCCAGCCCAAAATTTACTCTACTGCGTTCCGTAAACTTCGGGCGAGTGGCGCAAAACGTTGTTTGCAATTTGCTCGGTGGCATGAAGAAGACAATATGCGCGCTTAAAAAAACTGGCCGTCCATGGCCAGTTGGATGAAGGAGACAGAATGCTGAAGTTTCACAATTTTATTCTAATTGCATTATTTGCGGGCCTTTCTTTTGGTCAGAATAACGAATGGAGATGTTTCACATATTCTGAGTCAATTGCGGAAATGGCACAGGAATCAGATACTATATGGCTCGCGACAAGCGGTGGTCTAATCGCATATACGACTACCACTGGTTTAATTCGACAGTATGACAGGTCGAATTCTGGAATTCCCGACAATAGAATCCGTTGTGTCACAATAGCATCTGACGGTACAAAATGGGTCGGCACCTATTTTGGCCTTGCCGCCTGCAAAAATGGTGCATGGGAAGTGTTCTATAAAGAAGATATCGGCTCAGGAAGCAATACTATTCATTGTATCATTGAGGGCCCTGACGGCTCAATCTGGGTTGGCACCTATACTGGATTATATCGCTATTCTGCTTCAACTTGGCATGAGCAGGAGATAGGAATTTCAGAGCTTGTCTGGAGCGATAATATTAGCGCTCTCGCAATGGATTCTTCGAGCAATATTCTAGCTGCAAGCGAATTCGGCGGCATTGCGAAGTTTGACGGCACAACATGGTCCTCAGTTTCAACATCTGAAAGCTGCATTACGAACACAGTTGTACGGGACCTTACAGTCATGCCTAATGGCGAATTATGGGTAGGAATTCAAGAAGGTGTCACCGTCATCAACTCGCAATCTTGCACAACATATACGGTTGATAATTCTCCGCTTTCTTCAGGGTGGGTATCGTGCATTCGACAGGATTCCGAAGGAGCCATTTGGCTTGGTTGTGGCAGCGGGTTCACCATTATTTACAACGAGCAATGGGAAACACTTCAGATTGACAGCATTGACCAATTCTCCAATATTGTCAAAGGTGTGGCTTTTGCACCGGAGGGTAATACTTGGATAGGAACCGCGGGCGGGCTTGTTGAGATGAACAATGACAAGTCGTTCTCCAGACACAAGACATCAAATAGCGGGTTGGCAAGCAACGAAATGTGGTCGCTGGACATGTCCCCCTCCGGAAAACTATGGGCAGGAGCAAGCCTTGGTTTTACTTCTTTTGACGGTCAGATCTGGACATCTTTTAACTACATGAATTCCGACATGTTCACAGCAACACCTTTGAATTATGGGTTTTCTTCAGATGGTTCTGTATGGTTTGCAACTGTTCAAGGTCTTGGTAGGTTCGGGTCAAATGATAGCACCTTTTTGACGTCATCAAATTCTAATCTGATTACCAGCAAGATTTACGATGTCGCTGTCGATTCCCACGGCATCCAGTGGCTCGCAACTGTTGCCGGGCCAGTGAAGCTTAATGGTACGAGCTGTGAGAAGCTGACTCCATATGATACACTGGGCGTTGACTGGCAGGCAAACTGTGTTGCCGTGACCCCAGATGGAAAGGTTTGGTTTGGTTTTGAAGAAGAAGGCGTAGCCTCTTTTGATGGTCAAAATTGGCAAATCTTCAACCAAGCCAAAGGTGATATTCGGGCACGAAGGATTCTTTCAATTACCATTGCCCCAGACGGCAATCCGTGGATAGGAATGGAATGGTATGGAGCCACATTCTATCATGGTAATGAATGGAGCAAGGACACCTTAAGCACAACTTCCTTCAGTAGCGGAACCGTCCGCGGCATCTCTTTTGATTCAGATGGGACAGCTTGGCTTGCAACCGATGGCTCTGGGCTGGTTGCAGTTTCGGGCGATGGCGTAGCCACCTTCAATCAGGGAAATTCCCGACTTCCAGAGGATAGGTTATGGGGTGTTGCGGTGGATTCCGATGACAATATATGGCTTGCTACAAGAAACAACGGGATTGCCCTATTTAATGAAGACGGAATAACCTTAGATGCAAAACAAATGCCGGCCAGGAGAAAGTCTCCTTCTTCTTCAATCAGCATTATGCAATCTCGTAATAAGATATGCTTCTCCCTTGATGAAAATCCGAACCCTTCTTCGGGAATCTTGGAAGCTCAGGTAATCGACCTTCAAGGAAGATTTGTTGCATATTTTGACGTTTATGAAAAGCAATTGAAAACAGAATGGACTTGGAACCGCAAAACAAAATCAGGGCAAGATTGCGTACCAGGAGTTTACACGGTCTGTGTAAAGGAGCAACATTCATCAAGACCGATTGCCGTTTCAAAACTTGTACTGCGTCCATACTGATTGCATAAGGCATAACTGTCCGTCGTGGCCAGTTATGCACGAAGGAGCGCGCATGAAGAAAACATGCCACCGAGCAAACAGCCAAACAACACAGCCATGCAGTTCCGCGCGGCTGAAACAGCCGTGCTCAGGCCTGCGGCCACATTGCCGGCTAGGCTGCGGCACTCAAGGCACAAACCAGCAAATCAAGGTTTGTGTCCTTTCGTGTCCAGCAGCTTTCCCTCGGCGGGATAAACCCGCCGCAACGTCTGCATAGCTGGGAACGTTGGGTGCAATAGCCGGCCAGCCCATTTTTTGAATGAATTATAGTTTTTGAAAAGAAAACAAGACGCGCGCAAAGAAAAGAAGGGAAAAGAAATGCCGAGTAGATTTGATAAGAACTTCACTGGACAAGGTTATTTGATGAACTATATAAAGGGCAAAAATATCCTTCCCTTTAAAAACCGTGTTCTTCAATTCAAAATAGAGCTACCTGAAATTTTGCCCTTGATTTGGAGAAGAATTTTAGTGCCATCCGATTATAACTTTTGGGATTTACATGTAGCTATTCAGGATTCAATGGGTTGGCTTGATTACCATCTTCACCATTTTGAAATTAAAGCAAAAGGAAAGAAAAAGACTGAACACATCGGCATACCTGATTTTGATAGATTTGAAGAAATACAAGAAGTTTATCCCGGATGGGAAATACCTGTTCTTGCATATTTCAATGATTTAGGCATAACTGCCAAATACCTTTATGATTATGGTGACTCATGGTGGCATACAGTTCGATTAGAGGGATATTTGATAAAAGAAAAAAAACAGACATATCCAGTATGTATTGCTGGTTCACGTGCGTGTCCTCCCGAAGATTGTGGTGGAGAACGGGGTTATGCTGAATTACTTGACACGCTTTCTAATCCAGACAATGATGAATACGAAGACATGAAAACATGGGTTGGAAAGGAATGGAATCCTGAATATTTTGATAAAGATAAGATTGAATTCTGGAATCCATACAAAAGATGGAGGAAGGCATTTCTTGAGAAGTAATAAATAAGAGTGCACGCGAAAAGAATGGAAATATGGTAGCAAAAAATGGGCTGGCTGGCTACAGACAAACAACAAACGCATGGCGGTTCCGCTGCGCTCCACCCAAATTTTGCTCCGTTTCACTGCGCAAAACTTCGCCATGCGCCGCCCGTTGTGCAAAATTCTTGAGTTCAGCATTTTTAAAGCAAAGAAAGAGCGGGGGCTAAAGACATGAAAAGAACAAGGACAATATTTCTAACTCAAATAATTACAATTCTATTGTTTTGTAATAATCCCAATTCAGTTAATGAGAATAATAATATACCTGTTGCAGAAATGGCTTCAGTGCATGATATAATGAATGAAAACAGCTCATTTGTTGTAAGAGAACACTTGAGTGGTAATGTAAAGAAATTTGATTTGTTCTACATCGACAAGCAGATTAAAATTACCAGTGTAAGAATTTATGTGATGGATACAATCCTACGTGAAATTGATGTCAATGGATTAATAACAAAGCAAATTCAGCCAAATGTTGGTACATGGGAATATACTTACACCTATAATGCTGATGAAAAGTTCACAAATAGAGTTAAAAAATACACAAGTGGAAGTTCTGGAAATATAAGCTTTGATACTTTGGTGTATGAATATGATTCGAATGGAAATGTTAAAAGGAAAATTCAAACAGGAACAGATTACCTTTACACATATTTAGGAAGCAATGACACGATAATACAATATAAGATTAGCGAAACAAGTTATGATACTGTTGAAATTGGATATTACAATTCAAATGGAATTCCAATTTTCTATAACGCCTCTACAAAAGAGGTTGAGTATTATGAGGATGGGAAGATAAAAAGCATCGAATATAAACGAGATGGAAAAAAAGACACATATATATACTCGGGAAATCAATTAATGCAAATGACACATAATTATTGGGATATCCGTACTGATTATGAATATGTAGAAGTTGATGAGACTGGCAATTTTGCAAAAGCGATTGAGTATATAATTTCAACGGCCGATGGGGACACTTTGCAGGCAACAGAAATAATAAGAGATTTCGAATATTTCTAAACTAAAAGAAGCCCCCGCAGAAGAAAAATGCTGAACTCAAGAACTTCGCACAACACGGGCAAGCCAAAAAAATTGTTTCGTTTCACTACACAAATTCATCGGCTGTGCCCGGGAACGTTGGGCAAAATTTCTGGTTGGGCTTCTAATAAGGAAAGGATAATTATATGGCCGGCAAAGAAAAATCGCACCGTCCTGGTGCGAAAAAGAGGAAAAATCTAATGAAATTAACAGCATTAATAGTTGTATCTCTTTCAATATCAACATTTGCGGGATTTAAGACTTATCAAGAAAACGCGATGAATATTGAAGGGCGCGCATCAATGAAGATTGAGCCGGATATGGCAACCATTTTCATAGGAGCAAGTGCGGTAAATGAAGATGTGGATTCAGCCATGGATAAATGCGCTCAAGCATTCATTAAGATGAAGAAACTGTTTGAGCAATACAAAATATCGGAAAATGATATTAAGAGTGAGAATCTATCAGTTTCTGAAAACTACAATTATGACGATGGAAGTAGAAAAAGAGATGGCTATAGAGCATACAAAAGGTACAAAGTGACATGGTATAATCTTAAGACGTTACAAGATTTTCTAATTGACGCAACAGCACAAGGAGCAAATGAAGTAGACAAGATAGAATTTACACATTCCAAAACCGACAGTCTTGAAAAGATGATTATCGGCTTGGCAATAGAAGATGCCCAAAACATTGCAAATCAAATTGCAAAAAAAATGAATGTAAAAATCGGAAAGCCCTTGATTATCTCAAATGTTGAACCTGAAAAAGTTGCATATGAAAATATTGTTCGTCTTGGTTGGATAAAGGGAACACAAGTCGGGCGGGCTGGCAAAAGTGGGATTAGGTATGGCAGTGGCAATGACCCAATGAAGAATGTTCTCATGGAGATAAACCCAGGTTTGATTGAAATAAAAAACAAAGTCTATATAACCTTCGAAATCCTGAAATAAAGAAAGCGAAAACAAACGTCGTGTTTGTTTTCTTCGAAGATGCCGGCCAGAAGGAGGAAGCCCAACCAGAAACTATCGCCCAACACGGGCAATATGCCATTTGTTCCGCTGACGCTTCACAAACAGCATATTTGCCCGGGAACGTTGGTGTCAATTTGCCTGCCCTGCCCAGAAATATGGAAGGGGAATAATTGAAAGCCATTGCCCAAAGATTGCCACCCGTCCGTGGGTGGCAAAAACAGGAAAAATGAAGGAGAGATGAGTAGATGAGCAATAGAAGACGAGGTGGATTCCCAGCTGGATTCTGTGGGGTTGCAAGATTAGCCCCACAATTGCCGAAAATCAAAGGCCATTGTATTGTTGACTGTCACATGCACATCCAAAGCAACAAGTGTGGCCCTAAACCTTTGGTTGACAATCAATTGACAATGGGTTCTGTTTTCAGGACTTTGAAGCATCCGGTTTCG
>WJIN01000166.1 GCA_014730295.1 Promethearchaeota archaeon
GATAATATATAGGCAATATGCATTAATTGGTAAAAGTCCTTTGATTGAACATTCATTAAATCAATTTTGAAAAACCCTGACATTATATCTCCATTCGCGTATTCTATACATCTTGGAATATAAGGTCTTACATGAATATTCCTTCGATTGGTATCCCAAATTTGAAAGATTATTTTAAAGAAATTGAAAGTGGAAAAGCAGATATTGATCTATTAAAACAAAAATTAATGGTTGCTCATAGTAGGGCAATGATAAGATATCGTCAAAAGAAGCACCATGTAGATATTATGCTTCCAAATAATGTAATGATAGAATTTCCCAACAGGGAATTAAAAACTGCCCATTATTCACTCATTCCAATGAATGAGCATGAATTAAATCAATATAATCAAGAGCTCGAAGAATAGCGTAATAGAATGACTGAGATAATGGAAAAATATGAAGGCAAAAGCATACCTTCAGAAGAAAAGAAGATATTACAATCATCAAGACCAAGTTCACGATCTGAAGACTTCTATGAGCATATTTTTGACACTCTAGATTCCCTTAAGTTGGTTCCTTTCAATTTAGAATTATATAAGGATGAAGAATACCAGGAAAAGGAAATATTACAGAGAAATCGGGGAATAATAGCTATGCTAAGGACGACCTTATTAAAAAGGATGGAATCTTCCCTAATATCATTTATGGAATCCATAGAAACGCAAATTAAACTATGTGTTATATTTGAAAATCTTCTTGAAAAAAATTATGTTGCTACTTCACAATTTATTGATAAGCTTGAAGAATATATTGAAAAAATATCAGAAGAAGATGATGAAGTTGAGGTTGAGTTAGATTTATTATCCTTCGATAAATTAAAGCAATTTGCCGATAGGATAAAACCTGAGGAATTAGAAGATATGAGAAAAAAACAATTAACTCAAGAAGAGTTAGAAGAAAGAGATGAAAAGGATAAATATTTTAACTATTTAAAAAAAATTAATCCAGAAGAATTTATTGAAGACTATCAAGAAAAGATGATTTCAGATGTCAAATATGACCAAGAAAAGTTTGAAGAGTTGTTGAATCAGACTAGGGACATTCTGGATGAGGGAGATTTTAAATTAGAAGAGCTAAAATCAACTATAACTTCTCTTTTGGAAAATGCTCATGAAGAGAATGAAAGAAAAATCGTTATTTTTTCCTACTTTCGTACAACCGCAGATTATATATTTGAAGAGTTAATAAATGATAATAGCTGGAATATGACAAATGATAATCCCGTAATCAAAAAAATTACTGGAGATACTCCTACCACCAAAAGAATAGATTATGTGGAGAGATTTGCTCCAAATTCTTGTCTATTAGAATTAAAAGGGCCTACTAAAGTTAATAAAAAGAAAGAACTTGAAGATAAAGAGAAAATAAATATATTAGTCTCTACTGATGTTTTATCGGAAGGACAAAACCTTCAAGATGGTCGTTATGTAATCAATTATGACCTTCATTGGAACCCAGTACGAATGATACAAAGATCTGGAAGAATTGATCGTTTAGGAGCATTACATGATAAGGTAGGAATTTTTAATTTTTTCCCCCAAACAGGTCTGGAAAGGTTAATTCATTTGATAGAACGGTTACGACGTCGTTTGACTACCATTGATAATGCTTTAGGACTTGATGCGGATACTCTCGATGACGGAGATGCAAAAAAGAGAAGAAGAGTATTGGAGGAACGTAAAAAGAGAGAACAAGAGAAGCAAACTCGAGATGAAATTCAGAGAATAGAAGAAGAAGATGAAAATATTATCGAAGAATTCGAAGAGAGGATGGAATTCGGAGGTACTGACTTAGCAAAGATAAAATTATTTAGTGAAATTAAAAGACAAGGTTATGAATATTATAGAAATGAAGTACCCTTGGGAATCCATTCTGGTCTTGTTGATGTAAGTTATTCTGGATATATCGTTGTAGTTTCAATAAAAAATCAAGATGTAGAACAATTGAAGTGGATGTTTTGGTCAGAGGATGAAAAATTTCGGAAAAATTTAGAACATAATTATGGTTTATTGATAGATAAACCCAAAGTAGAGCGGATGCTGGATAACGTAGTCTCTGAATGGGAAGAAATTAAAAAGGCGCGTTATGAACAACAACCGAGAATTATAAAAGAAGAGCCCCAAGAACTCTTTAGAAAAGTTATCCATATTATTAGACGTTTTAAAAAAGCTCAAAAGAAAGATGATAAACTCGCAAATTTAAAAAATAAAAAGCCGATAAAAGGAAATGGAATTTATCATCGCTTTTTGAATAAAGCAATTCAAAAGGGATTAATTAAAAAGAAATTTGCTAGTAAATTCCAGCAACTTCTATTACAAAAAAGTATTAAGGTTTTGGCAAAAGAAGAAGACGTTGCGGACATTATTGATGAATTTAATAAAACGAGAGACAAGATAGAAAAAGTAAGAAATGATCCGAAGATTGATGAATTAGAGAAAGAAGAAATTATAAATGGATTATATAGAAAGGGCGCGATTGAGCTTCTCGAGAGATTTTATAAATATATGGAAAAAACAGGTCTAAAAGTCAGAGAAATCAAAAAATCAAAAATTGAGAATGAGAATCTAAAACTGGTTGGATTCATAAGACTTTATAAAATAGATAATGAGATGGAAACAGATTATATCCAAGATAGTTTACGATAATGATAAGCATTACAGAAAAACCGTCTCCATTTTATTATTATTAGATATGAATAGGGAGCCAAATTAAAGAAATAATATTAATTTCCATAATTTTCATTAGAACGAGAAATATTTTATCGTATAAATTCTTAAATTGATATGTAAAAAAATGACTAAAAAACAAGAAAATGCTCTTTTTAGTATTATTAAGGAGGGATATACATATGAACTACATTGTAATAAAAAGAACATTATTATTGGTAAAGAAGAATGTGAAGTTAAGTGTGAGAGCGAAAAAAAAAAATGTATGATATGGGAAAAAGGAACAGAATTTGACCAATATTATTATAATAACGATATTTGTCCTTATTGTATAATGAATTCAAGATCGAGGGGTTTAATGTATATTAACTTTAAACTTATGGAAATGGATTTAGTCAAGCGTAAAATTCCTTGTTGTGAATGCTATTTTGAAAATCCTGATCTCTAAGTCATTCTTTCAAAAGTCAGTGTTTTAATGAAACTATTTTATTATGTCCAAAGTACTAATATCCTTCGAATTTATGAAACAATTCTTAACTTGAGTTAAAATTTTATAATGCAGCGAAGGGAATACAATATTTACAAGTTTCAAACTCCTGAACCTTCAATTATTATAATTAAAGATTAAAATTATTAGCAATTACTTATAAATGAAAATCCTTTCTAATTATATAAATTAGGTTATATATCATTTCTTAGTAAATGCAAAAATTGAGAGCCAAATGGAAGAAAATGAAGTTTTTACTTGTTGCTTACTTTTAAAAAATAACTCGATAATGTTAGGTTCCTCCTATGGAAATATATACATAGGTCAATTGAGAACGCCTTCAGAAGTTAATAATTTAGAATTTAATAATAATGATAATATTGAAGTTATTACAAAGATATCAGAAAAAATTCTATCCTTTCAAGGTTCAATCCGAACAATCGAAAATCTTAATGAAAATAATATTTTAATTCTTAGTAGTTATGGCGATATTATATGCTATTCAATTAAAAATAGATCACATACTGAAATACAAAAAGGAAAATCATCAAAGTTTAGTAAAACTTGGAGGTTACTTGTAATTGATGAGGATCGATTTATAACTATTGGAAATTACAAGAAATTAATGTATTGGTATCGATCGGGTGATAATTTCGAATCAAATACACAACCTGAATTTCAAGAATTTAATGAGAAACATGCTTATTTCTGCTTAAATTGGTTTGAAGGGAAAAATATTTTTCTGATAAATAATTTTAAAGGACATACCGAACTTTGGGAAGTTAACGCATCTGGAATCTCTAGAATTGCTAGAGATACTCTTGAAGGAAATTTGCAAGACTTTCTTACTATAAATAATGATTATTTAATTACCGTTGATTATTTTGGATATATTTATGTGTTTAGAATAGAAGATCATACATTTAAAAAAGTATTTGAGTTTAAGATCTCATCTAATCAGGGAAATATAGTTTATTATTCACCTGAAAATGAATTAATATTAATCGGGACTAATAATGAATTAATTTTTCTTGAAAATGATTTTCAAAAAGTCTATAAAAAGGATGTGCCGGTTAAGCAAATATTTAGATATGGGAATATCGATTTAATTTTGTCTAGCAAAGGAATTATTCGACTCAATTTTGATAAAAAGGAAGTTCCAGAATCCATTATAAATTATAGATATAAAAAAATTGGATTAATAGGGGATCATGATGTGGGAAAAACGACTTTTTGTAGGTATTTGAAAAAAGGGTCATTAAGTGATGAAGATTTAACTTCTGAGGAATCTTCACTAGGGAGACATGTATGGACCATTAGTGTTGAAGATAGCAATGAACAAGACAATAAAATTTTATCTTTTTTAGATGACGATATTAGTAAAAAAATCTTATATTTTGATATTGCAGGTCAGAAATCTGAACATTTCACCTATTTTCCAATCTTATATGATTCAGATATTATCTTATTATTTTATCAAGGAACATCTAGAGAGACTTTTGACCAAGTATTAAAATATTATTTAGAACTGAAGAATAGATGCTCAAAAGCAAATTTTTTTATTATACAAACTCATTCTGAACAACACCAAAGAATCACAGATAGATATCTTAAGAGAGAACTTATTAGAATTGGTTTGGATGATACAATCTTAATAAAGATAGATTCAAAAACAGGAAAGGGATATAATGACTTTAAAGAGATTGTTCTTGAGAATATAGATTGGAATTCTGCTCCGACCGTAATTGAAATGCCAATTTTTAATAATCTAATGGAATTTTTTGATCAGCTATATATGAGTGGTAAATCCTCTTCAATATCATTAGAAGATCTTCCGAGTATGATACTTAATTTAGATGAACAAAGATTAGAAAACATAATTTTATCTTTATATAAAAAAGGTATAATTCAGTATTTGGAAGAAGATAAGAGAATTTTAATAAATAATGAAGAATATGAAACAATGCATTCTGAAATCACAAATTTAATAGATGAAGAATATGGTTATATTAAAACAAAATTAATATATAAAGAATTAGGAAATAATCTACAGAAAAAAAAATTTATAAAAAATATACTGAAATATTTTAAGGATAATGAAATTGGAATTATCTTCAAGGAAAATAGTAAGAAAAAAGAAACACATATATTTCCTCGTAAGCTTAGAAGTGATCTTTATTATCCAAATCAATATGAAGATCTTATTCCTAAAAATCTTACTAAGTTTAAATTTAGTGATAATTTGTTGCAATTAGAATCTTTTATAGCTTTTTTGGATATATATCCTTTAGATTTGATTAGTATTTCGAAATCAGAAATCCTATTTAAGATCGATCATGAACCAGATAATGCTCTTCTTTATTTAAATATTTCCAGAAAAGAATCATTTAAAGTTTGCTCTATTGGAATAAATAAAATAGAAAATGTAGATTATCAGATTGAAAAAGAAATACTCTCTTTTATATTAGAAAATATTGGTAATTATTTAAACGATGTTTCATTTAAATCTAATCAACCATCACTTCAAGGACTAGATATTGAGGAACAAGTTAAAATATTATTAAAAACTACTTATGAACGCCCCTTTCTAGATTTTAAAACAGAATATAATTTAAATACCAAAGCAGAAAAGGCAGAATTTCTCAAAGATACAATTGCTTTAACAAATTCTGCTGTATTTAATGAAAATATGGGATTTTTAATTATTGGAATCGAAGAGAAAGATGGCCAAATTTTAAACATTTTTGATATAAGTAATAGTAGTCTGTTAGAAGAAAAATCTGCGGTTATTTTAAATGATTATCTCAATAATTTCCCTTTATTAGACTTTTATGAAATTAAGATTCATGATCTTTATGAATGGCAAGAAAATGAAGAAATTTCAAATCAGATTCCTTTTACAGAAAATCAAAAAGATCCATCAAACGAAGATAAACTCCTTGTAATAAGAATTAATAGATTAAAAGAAACCGTGTGTGATATTAAGAAAAAAATTCATTTTGAAAAAAAAGGCAAACAAAAATTATATGATAGAGGGTGGTCCTGGTGGAGAATTAATTCTTATACTTTTCCAATATCAGAAATAGAAAAGCAGATTTTAAGGAATAAATAGAAAACCTTAATCAGAAGGAAATGTATACTGCCGAAAAGAAATAACATTCTGGAGATGATCAATATCTAAATTTTTATCTTAGTTAAATTTGATTTTTGTAATCATAGTCCATAATTTATAATTAAATTTAAAAATTTTGAAATAAACAAATGTATAGGAAAAAATACTAAAAATATCCTTAAAACAACTAATTTCGTATTTTTTTTCATTTTATGAGAAACAAAGGCCACTAATTTTAAAAAATTTTAATACAATTATTGCAATAAATAGAGGAGTAACAATATAAAATTCAAAATTTAGTTTTCCAAATAAGCAAAACCGTTAAAAAAGTAAAGGTCATGTGCGGTTGGTGCGATTACTCGTATATAGTCTATAATATCCCCGAAACCGACCTCGAAGAGATTACAACCAAAACCATTTACTAACTTAAAAACAAATCACATCAACCTATAATAAATTAAAATACACCAATAAGGTGAATAAAAAAATATGACCGAATCCAAAACAAACCATACCATCCAAGACCAACAGCAAGAACGCCCCCGAAATAGAATTATGGAAGAGTTAGCGGAGATCCAAGAAGAGTGCGACGGAAAGCGATTAGTCTATATTACCGGCTCCCACGATCCCTACGAACACGCCCTCGAAACCTTAGATACGTTTTTCGCAGAATATTGCTATAAGGTCAAGATCCTCTTCCATTCTAACTAATAACTATTTTTTTTCGATATCATCAACAAATACTTCCTCGACAAAAATTACTGTTCGCTAAGATCCTATATCTGCAATTTCACATGCATATCATAATTTTCTAAACATTAACCTTTTATCTTTTGTTTTATTAAGGTGTAGATGTAGATAAGGTTTATTCCTAAGAGTTTACAAATTTTGAAATAGTTAAATAAATCTTTAAATTCTTTTCTGGTTAATTAACCTTATGAAAGATATTTTGCAAACTATTTTATCAGTATTCAAGATTAAATATTTGAGCTACATTGTATTTTTGCTAAATCTTACAAATATGATTATGGGACTTTTCTATATTATCTTTCAAAGTTCAATTATTATATGGAATGTATATGGTATCTTAATTCTAGTAAACCTTATTCTCAATTTTATACTTATATTTGTAACTAAGAAAAACATAGAGAAGGCGACCAAATTATGTGGAAGAATAAATTTTCTTTGTTATTTCTATTTAATCATTACAGCAATCTCACCATTGTTAATTTTATTAGGAAATTTTCTAATCTCTGTTTCGTATTCAAATAGCACTATATTAAATATTGTTTTTTATCTTATGGTTTATTCTGGGTTTTTTGGCATATTAACCCTTGGAACTATAATTTCTTATATTGATATAAAGAACCTTAATAACAGGGAATATTGGAAGAATAATGAAGTAAAGAAGCTAAAAAATCTCCCATCTCTAAAAAGAAGGCTTTTAAAAACTGGTTTTGGTATTTTTGGATTATTTAGCTTAATTTTAGGCTCATATATCGCATATAATCTAGTTTTCGTTCCTTATAGTGATTATACCGGATGGTGGATAGGGATTATTTTCTATCAATTTTCACTTTCATTATTCGTTATTCTGCTTTCAAGTACTTTTATATTTTTGTTATTGATTAATCGAAAGAAATATCCCTATTATTTTTACAGTTTTGGTATTTTTGGATTAATACTTTCAAGTATTTTTCTACTTCCATTGATTTCTATACCTTATATTTCATTCCAAGCGAATCAAGAATTTACTCAAGCATTTGGAGTTGATTGGGAATCTAAAATTGATCCTTCTATGGAAAGATTTTTTCAAGTTAATCCATATTCTATCACAGAATATTTTTTAGGAAATCATCCAAAAGAATGCAATATTGATATAAATATTCCTTTTTACTCCAACAAAAGTGAAGGTATTACTTTACATTATGATGCTTATTATCCTAAAACCTCGGGAAGCTTACTTCCAGGAAATAATTCTGTAATTATCAATATTCATGGAGGCGCATGGACAATTGGAGATAAAGGCCCATCTAATATGCTTCAAGTTAATAAATACTTTGCAGCGCAAGGATATGTTGTTTTTGATATTCAGTATGGACTAAAAGAAGGAGAATTTCTCATAATTCCTACACCAGACCAAGTCGGTGGTAATTTTACAATTAATGATCAGCTAAGACATATAGGAAATTTCACCAAATATCTTAACACCTCTTTCTTTAAAAATCGTTATAATTTAAATTTAAATTCTGTATTTATTACAGGGAACTCTGCAGGGGGTCATCTCTCCTTGGCAAGCGCTTTACTAATAGATAATGGTACCTATACAGATATCTTCAATTCAGCTCTAAATATTAAAGGAATAATTCCTGTTTATCCTGCTGATCCTCCTGAAAGTATTATAAGTGGTTCAGAAAAATTTAGAAATCCAGAAAATTACTTTATCACCTCTAATAGTCCTCCTTGTTTGATGTTTCAAGGAACTAAAGATTTTACCCTCATTGAATCTAAA
>WJIN01000005.1 GCA_014730295.1 Promethearchaeota archaeon
ATCTTGAATGCTAAATGAAAATTTACGTTTAAGCTGTACAATGAAATCAGGAAAAAATCTTTTTTCATAAGTATAGATTTTTTGAATATGTTTATAATTTTCCAGTTTTTCCTTTATTAAAAGCTTATTTTTTCTATCTTTTCCTCGAAGAAAAATGCAACCATAATTTCCAACTAAACTTAGAACTTTCGTTTTATTAATTTCTTTATTTTTGAATGCTAACTTTGATTTTTCTTTAGCTTTTCCAGATTTCAAGGATGTTATTATTCTCTTTAGAAAGGGGGCCTTCCTAAATAATTCAATTGTTAATTTGATATAATTATCGAATAGGGTCCTAATTTTGGAATTAAAATTACCATTAATATTTCTAATCCCATGTTTTTCGAGCCATCGTTTAATATTCAGTTTATATGAATAATATTTTAACCCATGATCACTGAAAATTATAAGATTATCAATATCATGTTTTAAAATTTCCCCTATGAAATTGTCTATTAATTCATACCCAAGATTAAACAGTTTTTTTAATTTTCTAGGTTCAATTCCATATCTATGAGAAAGTGAATCAGGTAACCTAATAACATAAGTTAGTAAATTAAAATCTTCTTCGAGTTTTTTTAAAAATAATTTTTTTTTAATCTCAAACGCCTTAAATATATCCTTTATGTTTTTTCCATTTATAATCCAATTTTCTTTAATGAAATATTTCAATTCAACAGGATAACAATTTAATTTTGGAGATAACATTCCTGAAATCATTTCACCATTTATTTTCCAAGTAGGATAAGTACCTGGAACATTCAGAACAAATTGCTTAAAATCTTCTATCGAAAATATTGATTTTTCTCTCCAAATATGAGAATTAAATATACCTATTTGAGGATGATCAAACCAATAATAATCAAGTTCCTCAGGATTCAATCCTGAGAAAAGACAAGGCCAAGAAGGAATAGTCACAGGAGGAACTGTGCTTATAAGTTTGGAATAACAACCTTTTTTAATAAATCTTTTAAAATTTGGGAGTTTATTTTTTAATATTTGGTCTATAATAAAATCAAAATTTCCACCATCTATACCTAAAATTACATTTTTCATATCTATAACAACATTTAATCCAAGACTAGATAGTTCTTCTAATTTAATATTATATATATAAATACTATATTAAGTCGATTTAATAATTAGAATCTTACTCAATAGACAAAATTTTTAGATAATAATTTCATTTAACGAAACAATGGAATATAAAAATATCATAAAAACTATAAATTCAATTTTAGAACCCTATAAATTTAGAAATATCATTCTTCAAAAAATTTTGTCAATATTGAATCATAGAAATTGTAATTTTAGCATATTTGATGAGAATTGGGATAATCTAATAATATTAGATGCATGTAGATTCGATTTTTTTCTTCATTTTTTTAATAAGTATAAAATGCCCGGTAATTTAGAAAAGAGGATTTCAAGAGGAGCTCATACAATCTCTTTTCTTAAAAAAAATTTCACTAAGAGAAATAAATATAAAGATATTATATACATTTCTGCAAATCCATATGTTTCGAAATATCTATCAAATTCATTCTATAAATTAATTCCTGCATGGAAAGAAGGTTGGAATCAAAAAGAGAAAACTGTATTACCAGAATATATGCTAAATATAACAAAACAAATAGTAGAAAGATATCCCAATAAAAAATTTATTATTCATTTTATGCAACCACATTATCCTTATATTAGAATCAATTTAGGGAAAAAAGATCAAGAAAGTAACTTTATAAATTGGTATAGTGCAAGAATATACAAATCTATGGCATTAGATCAACATTTAGTAGGCTATATGAATAATCTTAGAATTGCCTTAAAGTATGTAAATAAACTAATTAGTCTTCTAAAAGGGAAAATCATTATAACATCAGACCACGGTGAAGCATTTGGAGAATGGGTTCATTCCTTTATTCCAATTAAATTTTATGGTCACCGAATTGGAGTAAGAATACCCGCGACAATTGAAATACCCTGGTTAGTAGTTAATAAATCAAAAATGAGTTTAGAATCATCGGAAAATGAAAAAGAAAAAATTATATCAAAAATAAATGAATTAAGAAAAGTAAAAAAAATTTAGGTAGGTATCAATATTGAAAGTATTAATTTCTATATCTAATCCGGAAAAAAATCGACAAAAAGACTATTACTTCATAAATTTAGTAAATCAACTAAGAAATGAGGGAATTCAGGTAAATTATTTAAAAAATTCGCTTCTCTTTCCTCTGAGTAGAAACTTGATTCTAAAAGGAATTAAAATACTAAATATTCATTGGATTAATAGTTTTACAAACTTTTCCAGAAAACCAATTAAAACGATTATCGGTACGCTGGTTTTTATAATTGATATACTAATTGCTAAAATCTTTCTTAAAACTAAAATTATATGGACCATCCATAATTTGTATAGCCATGAATTCTTTTATCCAAAACTTGAACATATCGTTAGAAAGAATTTTGCAAGGATTTCAGATTATTTAGTTGTACATTGTAAAAAAGCTAAATCTATAATCGCCCAGGAATTTAAAATTAATCAAAAGAAAATAGAAGTAATCCCTCATGGAAATTATATAAAAAATTATCCAAATAATATTTCAATGAAAGATTCAAGAGAGCTTTTAAATATTAACCAAAATGATTTCATTTTTCTTCATTTTGGGAGAATAAGACCTCATAAAAATGTCGAACTCGTTATCAAATCCTTTGAAGAGATTCAATACTCCGGAGTCAAGCTAATGATTGTAGGGAATCCCTTGAGATCTAATTATAGTAAAATTTATAATTTAGTTGAAAACAAAGAAAATATTTTTAATAGATTAGAATTCATACCCGATGATGAAGTACAAATTTACATGAATGCGGCTGATATTATTATTCTTTCATATAAAAAGATTTTAACTTCAGGAGAGGCACTACTGGCGATGAGTTTTAATAAACCATTAATCGCTCCTTATTTAGGATGTTTAGTAGATGTATTGGATAAAGATAATACTTTCTTTTATAAATATAATTCTAAAAAAAGTTTAATGAAAGCTTTAGAAAAAAGTTTAGGAAATCGTTCGATACTTAACGATATGGGCCGAATTAGTTATTTAAAATCCAAGAGTTATGATTGGAATGAAATTGCTAAAAAATATATAAAAACTTATGATAAACCTAAAAAGAAAAATAATAGAATTAGAGCCTACAAGGACTTTAATAGATAATAAATGTTATCAAATTTGGAAATAATTTATTTTATATTTTAGTATGAAAAAAATTATCTTGAAAATATCATTTCTGAAAGTTAATCTGCTTAGATGATATGATTTAAAAATCTATCAGAATCTAATCTGTAAGAACGGAGAAACACAAAGATTAAAAGATCTAACTAAAGATTTAGATCTAAAAGATATTAATACCTTTGTAGGAGAATTTAGTGAGTAGAATAGAAATTATTTTTAAAAATTATCGGATTTATTTATTATGACTCCAAAATTAAAAAAAAAATTCCATTGAAGGATTTGGAATTGTCTTTTTAGAAGCAAACTTTTATAAATTACCTTGTATTGGTTCAGACCATTATGGTGTTAGAACAGCTATTATAGACGGAGAGAGTGGTTTTTTAATTGAACCTAATAATCTCTCCCAACTTAAAGACAAAATAATGGAATTATATAGGGATGAGAGTTTAAGAGAAAGAATTGTGAATTTGGATACGAAAGAGTAGTTAGAGATTACACATGGGATAAAGTAGTAAATGAATACATCGAGACTTTTATAAACTTATCCCGTTTATAATTAGATGATGATAATATACCAAGATTTATTTAATTTAGAATTTTTACATCTTTAGATTATTTAATTTTGCAAATTTTCAATTAAAATAATAACCTTTATGACATATGAATTAAATACTTCTTTAAAATTTCAAAATTGAGATATTAAATAAAATATATCTGACTTTAGAATGATTTTTTTTCATAATTTTATTAACCTTGTAAATTGGCTTTTAGATTTCATTAAAAATCCGAATACATTAATTTTTATTTTTGTGTTTATCATTTTATATAATTTAATCCTAATAACAATTTTTGACAAGAAAGCGTTAAGATTAATAAAATCCTTTCAGAGTATTAGAAATTTAACCCTTAAAGATTTAAAAACTATTCCTAAGATTACATTTGTTATCCCAGCATGGAACGAGAATGAAAGGCTAGATGAGGTATTACGAAATTTAAAAAATCTTAATTACCCCAAATTTGAAGTTATTCTTAATGCTGGTGGAAATTCAATTACAAATAGGATTGCTGATTCATATAAAACAGTACATGGCTTCACAATCTTAAAGCAGAAAAAAGGAAAAGGGAAAATCAGAGCGATAAATGACTGTTTGAAATATGTTCAAGGAGGTTTAGTTTATATAATCGATGCAGATGTGATTATTTCTGATGAGTTACTTTTAAACATGATTTTTCAAATAATAAATAAAGATGAAGATATAGTAGTGTCTGCTCCTAAACCGCATAAAAATATTAGAAATAAAGACCTTGTAAAATACTTGTATATGACTCAAAATCCTGAATTTCGAAAAAACCCCTCTCAACTTGCTAAAACTGTTGGTCCAAATACAATCTATAACTATAATGTCATTAAAACAATTGGTAAATTTTCTGAAGGGATCTATTCAGACGATAATTTAGTCATTGCTGAGGATCTTTTTAATTATAACTATCATATTTTCTATTTGAGAGGATATTTGGGGGAATTTTATATAGCATCTACAGTTTCCGAATATTTAAATCAAAATATCAGATGGATTGGGAATTCATATTTACGAAAAAAAAGAAAGAGGAAAAGAGTATATCAATTAAAATTCTTTTTATATTTCTTTCTTTCAATTTATATATACATTTTTCCAATTTTTGCATTTATTCATATAACTTTTTTTTGGTTATATCTATTCTTATTAGTTCAGCTATATTCTAAAAGGATAAGGAAAATTATTTTCTTTAAGAAATTAACAAAAGATTATAACTTTATAAAAACTAACACAGTTTTTTATTTAAAAATATTTTTTTATATTTATTTAGAATCTCTTGCGAAAATCTTAGCTGCTATCGAGATTATTTTTTTAAAGAAGAAATATAAAAAGAGAAAAAACTTGGATTAATCTTAAGTGGATTACAATGCATATCAAATAATACTAGGAATATAAAATGTTAGCAAAAAGATATAATAGTGATGATAATCCTGTTGTTCCATTAAATCTTACAATGAAAAAAAATTTGAGCATTGTAAGGCGAAAAATAATAACAGGTTTTTATAATTTCGAGAAATGTCCATGCTCAGCATGCAGTAGTGATAATTTTAAAAGTTTATCACATAAAGACCGTTACGGATTACCATTTCAACTAGTAATATGTAAGGAATGCGGTTTGATACAAAATAATCCCAGAATTAAAGAAAAATCATATAATGATTATTATAATTCTCACTATCGCAATCTTATATGGGGTTGGGAAAATCCTAATAAAGAACACTATAAATTGGAGTATATAAAGGGTTTAAAAATATATGAATATATAGAAAAAGCAAAAATATTAGATAAGCTACCTCACGATGCCTTAATACTTGAGGTAGGATGCGGAACAGGGGGAATTTTGAAACTATTCAAGGAAAAGGGGCATAAAATTAAAGGGTGCGATTTAGATGAGAAGTACGTAAAATTTGGAAAAAATGAACTAGACCTCGATCTTTATTTTGGCTCTCTTTCTAGCCTGAAATTAGAAAAGAAGCCTAATTTAATAATATATAATCATGTATTTGAACATATTTTAAATCCAAATGGGGAATTGAAAATACTTAGAAAAGTTTTAACGAAGGACTCTTATCTTTATATTGAAGTACCTGGAATTTCCAAAATTAAGACAAATTATGAATCTAATTTTTTACAATTTATCCAATTCCATCATATATTCTATTTTTCTTTTATATCTCTTCGAAATTTAATGGGTATTAATGGATTCAAGTTAATTTCTGCTGATAACAATATTCGAGCTATTTTCAAGTATGTTGATGGTTATGAAAAAAAATTTAGAATTATTAACATATATCAAGAAACCCTAAATTATCTAAAATATCTGGAATTTAGAAGAAAAATAATTCTCATGAAGAAATGGATCTTCTTACCACTTTTCAATTTGATATCTCATGGAAATATTTCAAGTTTTTTAGAAAAGGTCAAATCAATAATTCAATTTTTTAAGCGTAAGTTATAAAAGTAAATTTGCTGAAATAAAATTTCTTTAAAGTTCTATAACTGATTATTATTACTAATTTTGGATATTGTATATCTAAATTTACCAGAATAAGAAGGATCTATACTTTTTACATACTTAAGATTTATCTGGCATTTATTACCCATAACGATTCTAATCCCGTCAATAATCTCTTCTATATCGTGTTTTTTTAAGGGATTCCTATCTAATGTTGCGATTTTAATTGTTATTCTGTTTACCTCCTCTTGAATCACTTGAAATTGTTTAATATTCTCCTTGAAATAGAATAAATGTGTAAAATATTCTCCATCAATTTTTTCGTTTTTTTCATTTATAAATAAGTCGACTACTCTTCCATAGATCTTGTCTATTCTCACCAACCCTCTCCTACAACTACACAAATCAGAATTAAGAGATCCTCTATCTCCGATTTTATATCTAATCAAAGGCATAGTATAGTTATTCAAGTCAGTAATAATAATATTTCCCACTTTATCTTGATCTAATCTTTTATCTGAGTCATCAGTAATTTCAATATACTTATGAAGCATGTTAATATGTATTTTTTCACTAACCTCACAGCTACTACCTATCACTGAAACTTCTCGGGAACCGTATCGATTGAATACTTCACAGTTAAAGGTATCTTCAATATACTCCTTCATCTCTGAGGTAAGAATACCAGCAGAA
>WJIN01000167.1 GCA_014730295.1 Promethearchaeota archaeon
ATGTCCTCTTCTTTCGCTGGTTCAGGGGTTATAATCTTATACATCTTTTTATGAGAGATTATATCCATAATGCTCTCGATTCTTCCTTTGTCTGCTGCTGGGTCCATAGCATAATCGCTATTAAAATATTTTTTATGAAATCCAATTTGCTACTGGCAATGAAGCAATAGTATATGGCCGAGGATGTGGCTCAAGCATTTTATTTAGCATTGAAAAAAAATGTAAGAGGTGCTTTTAACATAGGTGCTGACAATCCTTTATCTTCCGAGGAAATAGCTGAGAGATTAAATAAAAAAATTGTTAATTTACCCTATCGTCTCGTATTATTTTTTATGAATATTGTTTATAGATTGCGAATAATTCCCGAGGCTGATCCCGGTTGGTTGCGGATTGCTAAATATCCGATCATAGTGGATTCCTCAAAAGCTAAGAAAATTCTTGAATGGGAGCCAAAATATGATACCCTTGGAACAATAGAGGCATTTTTGGAGACTATGAAAAGAAAAGAGAAACTATAATTAAAACACCATTTCAAATAATTCTTGACGTTAATAGAATGGTACGAGTTATTTAAGTCCAAAAATGCTTCAATATGTTTTAAACGCTGCTCTATTAGCCAAAAATCTATTTAAAATTTGTTATATAAATTTAATAGCGATAATTTAAATAAAACTAAAATTTCTTTTTTATTGAATAATTATTATAATAGGGTTTAAACATAACTTTTGCATTATTTTTAACTCCTTTGAGCATTCTTGTGAAATTAGGTGAAGTTAACTTTGGAAAATAATCTGGTAAGAAATGTATGGTTTCTCAATATCAATTCAGATATGGGTATTGCCATAGGAAAATGCGGAAACGAGGGAAGTAAATTAGCAGATTTAGATATAATAGCTGGATATGTCACAGCAAGTCAAAATCTAAGTCAAGAAATGGTAAATTCAGATGAGACTAGTAAATATAATTTCGAGAATCTTAAAGGTGGGGCAAAACGTTTAATTCTTTATAGTACCTGGGGAAGTCAAATCGATTCGGACCAAGGAAAACCTTCAATTCCTGTCATAACTACGATGTTACAAGTATCCGGTCCGGAAATGAAAGGATATGCTTATAATAAAATATTGAGATTTATTAAATTGTTGAACGACGAGATTATCTTTCGTTATATGCTTGGAGAATTAACACCAGAAAGAACCATCGACCCGATTATTTATATAGATATTTTGAATCATCTTATTAATTCATTTCACAATGAAAACATACAAATTTTTGGCGAAGGCAATAAAGTTCTTGAGGATCTCATTAAAAAAAGTTTAAATACGATTTTTAGCAAGGATAAAAAAGTTTTAACGAAATTATTATCTCGAATTTCTTTAAATTCAACATGTAGTCAAAAAAATTATAGTTCTGAAATCAAGGAAACTAAAGAATTTATTCAAGAAGAAATAAGGGAATTTTTAGAATTTGAACGTGATATGACCTATATTAGAAATTTAAAAATATATGGAGAGAATAACTCTTTCCAAAATTTAAGAGAAGATTTTAGAAATTATCAAGATAAGCAAGAGACCAGATTCATGAATAAAAGAGCATTAACATCTGCTATTGAACGGACACAAATTCTACTTGATGAGATCATCTCTGTTATTGGAACAAAATCTCAAAAAAAGAATTTTATTGTTTTCCCAAAATTAAAAAAAGCCTTGCCAAAAGTTGAAAGTTGCGACGAATTCATATCTAGAATCAAACAAGAATATTCCCAAAATGGAGAATCATCTATATTGGACCAAATAACTAAACTGATGACCTTCAAGGAAAAAGAACTAAATCGTGCATTGATTAAAGCACAAATTATCGATAAAGATGATGCCAAACAATATTATTTGAGATTGAATGAATTAAAAAACAATCTTGAATCGATCATTTCATTAACGAGACAAATGATTAATACTAAAAATTCTGAGTATTTGAGTAAGATACAAGATAATTTCGACCATGCTTTTAATGAAAATGTAAGATTTCAAAACAAAAAACACAATAGTATTTTATTGAACGAATTAAAAAAGGGTGGGAGTTCATCAAACACAAATGGACCTCTACAACTAGAGTTAGAATATATGGAATTGAATAATAATAAAAATATAGTGCTAAAAGATTATCGGAAATATGTCAATCAAAAAATAAACCAAATGCGTGATAATCTGATCATCAGAGTTATTGATTCTCTTTATAATGAGATTTTTCACTCTTATAGAAAATTTAAATATGTATTGACCTATTCTGGAGATATTAAATCGCTCATTATTAGAAAAATAACCAATCAAGTTAAAATATTCTTAAAAAAGATACAGAAATTTAGTTTTCCTTCTCTATTAGATAAATGCTTAAAAAAAATCTATACAGATGATTCAATAAAATATTATGCCATTCAGCTAATCAGGAAATTTTTAGGAAATTATTTATATGAGAACTTTATTGAAAATCCTTTTTCCATAAAAAAGAAGAATCCCGTTATTGCATTGGATTCATATTCTCTTAATTTCTGTTCTGAAATTATTAAAGCTACGGGTTTAAATGAAGAAATATATGAAAGAGTAAATAATCTAAGTTTACCTAATAAATATAAAGAATCTTTCATCCAAATTCTTGATACAGCAAATTCAAAACCGAATTTAATAATACAAGAATTAAAAGATTCTTCAGACACTTTCAAAAAGTGGATTCAAAAAATAAATATCCTCCTTTCTGAATATGAAGATCACTCAAAAAATCAGGAGATGAAAAATTTTTTTAAATTTTTAGACAGCGTCATTGAAAAGTATGAAGCAGACGCTAGTAAAGAATTGAAAAAAGGGTTATTCTTCATCAAAGATGAAATTCTACTAAATTCAAAACCAGATACAAAAGAAAGAAAAGATTTAATTCGGTATTATGAAAGCGATTTAACTTATCTTGACGATATTCTTAACAAAATGGAAAATTTAGAAGATAAGGAGAAAATCTTCGGAGAGAAAACAAATTATGATCAGATACTATCATATCCGAAATCAATCTTAAGACATTATTTAGAGGAAGATAAAAAAATTATAGAAGAATTAATTGAATCTCTTTCTAAACTCGTTGATAAGGAAAAATCTAAGAAAGCGAATGAATTAATTAGTAAAATAGAAGATTATGAAGATTATATTAGTGATACAAATAAAATTACTAACCTAAAGGAAACACTGAAAAATATTCAGAATATCAGTCAATTTAAACAATTTTATCAAAAACTCGAGCTAATAAATAATCGCTTCTTGGACTTACCTCAATATAATCACTTTAAAGGGATGCTTAAGTCGGTTATTAATCCAGAATCGTTAATCAAAGAATCTGATATACAGTATAAATATGAATCTTATAACTTACTTTTAGAAGCTTTAGTAGGGATATATGCGAAAATCTATGAGGATTATTTTGGAAAATTTTCATTTAAAGATATAAAAAAAATACTTACCACAGATCTAAAAGTGAAGATCGATCCAGGCAAATTTTTTACGAAGAAATTGAATATGATAATCTTTCAGCTGAATTTATCATATGGCTTATTGTATTTAGAAAAACTATTTCAAAATATGGAAAAATATCACAATAAATCCGATTATTTTGATCTAAAATTCTTAATGAATTATTTGGCTGATTATCTGGAAGAAAATAATTATGAGAGCCCTGAAATGTTAATACAATCGTTTCACTTACCAAATAATTTTCAAAAATTTATTGATTTTCTTATGGATAAATTTGGAGAAGAATCTTTTAAGAAAAAATTAAAGAGTAAAATTACAAAGTTTTTCAATAAATTGCAAGCATATCTAAATGGTGATCGAAAGCGGAGACCTAGTATTCCAGATGAGCTTTACTTATTGAAAGATAAGAATATTAAGATCTTAAGAACAATTGCTGAAAATGTAACAAAATCAGATAGGAAATCTTTCATTAGAGGTGATCATAAGGATAAGAACCATATATCAAAAGATTTCAACTTAGAAAAAATCTCAGAAAAAGAACTTGATTCTCTAATTGAAGATATTTCAAATCTAAAAGACCATTTGAAAGATGATATTGACTATTTACTAAAAAAGATTTCATATGACCCTCCCCAATACACTCATAGAGAAAAAATCATTTCAAATATGGTTGATGATGTAAAAGAAATTATTTGGGAAGAAATAGACAACCACACTTTAAGTGAATACGATTTTGAAGACATTAATAAGATTAGGATTCGATCAATATTGAATACTACTCATTATGAACTTCCCATTGATATAAAAATGTATCTAATTAATGAAGGACGTTATGATGTAGAAACAGTAAGAAAACTGATTGAATCTTCTACTACTGTAAGTGATTCCTTTAGGAAATGTATAAACAAATCTCTATTAACGGAAGAGAGTTATGAAGATTTACTTAATGCTAAATTGAAAAAAAATGGGTCTAATAAGGTTTATTTTCCTGTAAGCCTTCATATTCCTAAGGAAATATCTGATGGGAATAAAAACACAATTTTTGGCAAAAATGCTATATGGAATAATGGAGGAACAGAATTACTTGGCTTTAAATTACCCATTGAAAATCCTGAAGTTAAAAAGTATGCCGAAGCACTGAATATGATGGTTAAAAACGAGATATATGATGAATTAGAATCCTTGATGAATCTTATAGATAATTATTCAAAAGAAATACATACTGGATTTGAAAAAGTGTATGAACGGATATTTCAATAAATAAAAAAAATATAAATAAAAACACCCTCCATTATTTTATTCCAAGTCTATTTGTGAATTTAACCAGCAAAAATATTACTAGTGCTATTATTACAAATGTAATCAATTCTCCTACAAAAGCTCCTACTCCAAATGGTCCAATCATCAACGTTTCCCATGTTATCCCTTCTGGAGTGAAAAGTTCTACTATTGGCATAACCATATTATCCACTAATGATTTTACGAGATTTCCCAAGTAAATCCCCATAATGAAGGCAACTGCTAAGCCCATTACTTTATACTTGTTCAGAAAATTCTTAAACTCCTCTAAAATATTTTTTGGTGGAGGTGGAGGTGGAGGGGGCTTTAAAAATTCTTTTATTTGTTTAAGCTCTTCGAGCATTTCCTCTTCTTTCGACATTTTAATGTCCTCTGTCTATTTTTAAAAAAATAGTTGAGTGTGATTATATTACAATAATCTTCTATTTAAATATTTGGCAAGGCAAATCTAATGATGTTCTCTTATTTTTATTAGAAATATGCGAATGATTCAATTGAAAAGACTAGAGAATACTTCTTGAGCTTGTTGGTAAATTGGATTATCCTTAGATATTTCAAGAAGAGATTTTGTTTCAAAATAAAATCTCTGAATTTCGGGGTTGTAATCTAAAAATCCAAGTAAACGAGCCTCTCCATTAGAAAACTCTTCTATCCGTTCAATAAAGGGTGCTTTAGAATTAGCATTATATTTATTTACTAATACCCAGATATTTTGAAATTGGGCTTCCACTTCTTCTTTTATTTCCATCAATCGTTCTATAGTGTGGAAGCTCATCTTACTCATATCTGTCACTAAAATTAAATCATCAATATCTTTTGCCGTTTTTCTTGAGAAGAATTCCAATCCCGCAGGTGAGTCAATAATCACAAACTGATAAATTTCTTCTAAGGTATCAATAATGCTTTTGACCACATCGAATTCCCTATTCTTTTTTATATTTTTGAGGATTGTCTCTTCAATTAATTTTCTTTCAGATACATTGGGAGGCACTTCCTTTCGGTCGATTTTTTTCTTAAGTTCAATGATTTCTCCACCAATAGTGCCATACAATCCTAATGATTCGTTTAATAAATCGAGGATGTTCGCATCAGGGTCGGCATCGATTATCAGCTTTTTGCTATCTGGGAAATTTGCAATGATATACTTCAAAAAGAGAATGATGCAGCTACTCTTTCCTACACCGCCTTTTCCTGCAAAACATACTTTCTTTTTCATTTTTCACCTCCTTTTAATAATTCTGAATAATCATTCGCTAAAGTTAAATTATACTCTAATAATCTATAAATTCGTTTTCTTCAATAAGAATAAGATTTATATAATTTTATGAATATATATTCAATAGCCAGAAATTAGTAAGAATAAATATTAAAGTAATTTAAGAGCCTCAAAGGAGTGATTTTTAAAATGCATGGAAGAAAGCGACATGGGAGTAGAAAAGTATATAGAGATTTTTCTCAACAGAATAGAATAAATTACTCTAGATATTTTAATAAAGGGAGTATTCAAAGAAAAGCTATGAATCTAATAAAAAAACGATCGTTTCAGCAAAAAGTTCCCATCATAAAAGATACCATCAAAGATAAGCACCAAAAGCCAAAGCTTCACTATAAGACGGGAAATAAGAATATTTCGGGGAATAAAGAATTGGAAAGCATCAAAATGAAGATAGATAGCGTTCAAGAGAAAATCTCACAGGAAATTAAAGCAAGAAGGGAATTTGTGAAAAACAGGATTCCAGAAGATCACAAATGTTTCGAGAAAAATGATAGTAATCAAATAAAACTAAAAACGGAATTCATTCGATACATATTAGACAATTCTGATTTCGGTATGCTGGAAAAAAGGAAAATTAAAAAACGATTACAAAAGATTAGATTAAGCCTTGAACCCGGAAGCGAAAATGTTTCCATTTCCGAGGGAGGTAATTTTATATTTGGATCCAATAAAACAAAATCGGTTCTGGAAAAAAACACAGAGTATTGGAATAAATGGAAAGAAATTATCGATCTAATTAGCGATAATGTGAAAAATTATAAGTTTTACCTTAAGAAAGGTGAATTAGATGCTCTCTATGATGAATATGAAAAGATCAGCGCACCTAAAAGGAGAAAAGAAGAAACCCTAATATGTGAAAAATGCGGATCAGAAAATCTTCCAAAAGCAGTATATTGTCATTATTGCGGAGATGAGCTAATACGAAAATAACAAATCATTATTGAAATATTCAATTTACCCGTTAACATACTATGTTCCATATCAATTTGATATCTTTTTAAATAGTAAAATTATTCTCCTCTCTTCTTAGCAAACTCTCAAGCGCAATATATGTGGTAATTTGAATTAATAGATTTAATATTGATTGATGATTTTGTGATTATTAGTTCAATTTTGAGATAAATTTGTAATTCTAGTCTAGCTATTTATTATGACCAATAAGTTGCATAGAGGGATAAAAGACTTGGGAATATATGTTGATGGGGCTTCTCGTGGCAATCCAGGTCCCGCTGCGTATGGATTCATCTTTATAGATAAAAATACTAAAGTGTATGAAAAGTCTGAATTTATAGGTAAAGCAACCAACAACGTCGCAGAATATACAGGAATACTCTCCTCACTCCAAGAGGCGCAAAAAATTACCACTGGAAACGTAAAATTATACTCTGACAGTCAATTGGCTGTGAGACAACTCAATAAGGAATATAAAATCAACGCATCTCATCTTTCCAAGATAGCAGAGAATATTTTTAATTTGATTGGTAAATTTGAGCAATTAGAGTTTATTCACGTCCCTCGAGATAATAAATATATCCAAATATGCGATAAATTATGCAATAAACGTCTTGATGAGAAAGGATTCTAGATTCTTTTTACTTCTTCTTTATATCTTTTAGAATTTTAAGTAGCTAATTCATTTTTTCAGCTCTATTAAAAATTATATTGCGTTCAAATTCTTATTATCTAAAACCTCAATTATAGAAATATTATCATATATAGCTAACATTGATTTTAAATCTTGATGGAGTATTCATGCTCCTATCTCAAATTCATTAATAAAGGATTATTCGAGCTTCAAACTTGAAATTTGGAATCAAAAATTATGTACAGTGATAATTGAGCTTGAATCATATATTCAGAAATTTTGATTTATTTTCTTGTCTTTTAGACTCAAATTGACTTTATCTAATCGGCCCAATCCATAATTATTTTCAATTCTTGATCAAGGGTACTCTCAAGCTCTTTAATAATATCTAAATACGTTTCCTTAAAGACCTGAGCAACTTTCTGGGCTTCAGAGTATTGTAAATGACCATTACCAACTGATATATTCGCAATTACAAATTTTGAATCAAACGGCATTCCCATAGGACCTGTTAGGGACTTTTGAGAAAGGGTTATGAAAAACTCATCTATGAAAGAGATAGTATCAATATACCAATACCCATTTTCATCTTTGTGATCTAATTCCTCAAGAATCTTCTCATAAAATGACTTGAAAAATCCCTCTTGTGCGTAAACAATAAAATATGCCGAATTGGGTTGCTCTTCTAAATAAAATAAGTCCCATTCAAATTCGCTCCATTTTTTCCCCATTATTTCTTCTAAGGAATTATAGTCTCTCTCTCTATCAAGGCGCAACATTCCGTGATTATATAATATATCCAAGCATTGTTCCAATTGTGCTTTTGACGGAATAAAACTCTCATCATTAGCACACAAGACAACCTGATAAGAACCACCTCCCATAGATTTATTTGTATTTTCAAATATTTAATAATTTGTCAGAAGGAATTATTTGCGTTCAAATTAAAGACAAAGCAATTATTTTATGAATTAAATATCTTTCATTAATAATTTTAGGTAATAAAATATTTAGAATAACTCGGTTTTTTAATGGGGTTAATTCTTTTTTTTGAATTAAAACTATAATTGCTCGGAAAGTAGAAAGTTTTAAGAATAATGTTTTAATTATCTAAAACTCTAATGAAAAAAACAAAATTTTAATATTGAACTAAAAAAATCGTAATTGAAAAGTGAAGTATTTATATTAACTGATAAAGCTAATAAATTAGAAAATCTATATCAATCTAATGGCTAATATCTATTCTATAACAACTATTCGAAGAAAAGTCAAGGAATATGGGAAAATAATCAATGCGCCAGCTCGATCCCTTAGGGTTTTTACAACCTCTGATGGATTTGGGACGCCTTATATTGAAATCGGTACAAATGAATATAGTTATATCATTAGTGAAAGAGGATCTGAGTTGGAACGTAGAAGAACGAATGATCTTGATACCTTGCTCTATTGGATCTTAAGTGATATTGTCTCTAATATGGCAGAGGAGTGGGAATTGGAACACCGTAAACCTAATGAAGATAGCCGACGACAGCTGTTTGCCAAAGAGATTGAATTGATGGAACAACTTGAGCCGAAATTTGCGAAATGGAAAAAGAAAGAAATTCGTGAAATCCTCAAGAAATATCCCTATGATGATGAATTATATAAAAATGCACGAAAAATAGACCCTGTAAATGAATTGGATTCTTAATTCTTATGATAATATCCATTAGAAAACTTAATTTTGTTGAATACAATCCAGAGAAAAGATTGAATATGTTGATTCAAAAAATATTTAATTTTTGCACAACTCTTATAGTTATGAGTACAAGTTTTAACAAATTCCAAGGCAATGTAAATACCGAGAAGGTTAAATATATCGCCGACCCTCAATTACGAAATATCGTTAATGTCTCAATCGCACTCGGTCGTCCGCTTTTGGTCAAAGGGGAACCAGGAACTGGTAAAACGCTCCTTGCCCATGCAATTGCTGAAGCCTTAAATAAAAAATTGATTGTCTGGAACATCAAATCAACCACAGAAGCAATCGACGGATGCTACTTATATGATACAATACAGAGACTCAATGATTCTAGATTTGGCTGTGAGGATCGAGACGTAAACAATATCCACGATTATATTGAACTTGGTCCATTAGGACAAGCATTCACTTCCGATGAACAAGTCGTTCTCCTTATCGATGAAATCGATAAAGCCGATATAGAATATAATAAACTATATTCTACGGAATATTGAATTTCCGAACGACTTGCTTCAGGAATTAGATGTCATGGAATTCTATATTAAGGAAACAGATGAATTTGTAAAGGCAAAAAATCGCCCTATTGTGATTATTACTTCGAATAATGAAAAAGAACTCCCTGATGCCTTTTTACGTCGGTGTGTATTCCATTACATTGAATTTCCAGACAAAGAATTTATGGCCGATATCTGTAATATCCATTATCCAAACTTGAAACAGAATCTACTAGACCAGTGTTTAAAGCGATTTTATCAGCTCCGAGCGATCACTCAATTTAGAAAAATGCCCTCGACATCCGAGCTCTTAGATTGGATTGGAGTATTATTGAAGAGTGGTATTTCGATTGAGGAGTTAAGAAAAGGTTTACCATTTCTTGGCGTATTAATAAAAAAAGAGAGGGATTTGGAAATCGCGTTGGATAAACTCAAGTTTCCGACTTAAATTTCCAAACCATTCATTTTTGATAATGTTATCATATTAAATACAGCAATCCCAAAAACCAAAATACTAATGTTTTGAAATGTTTATAGATTTCTTTTATTACCTGAGAGAGCGACTGCCCGTGAGTGTGACGGAGTATATGACTCTTATGGAAGCGCTTGATAAAGGATTAGTCAACAATATGATTGAATTTTATTATATTTCACGTTCAATTTTTTGTAAAAATGAACATCAATTTGATGTCTATGACATTTCTTTTGCCAACTATTTTAAGAACGCCCAGTTAAAATTCCCGGATGAGATTAAGCAAGAAATTTGGGATTGGTTGGAAAAACCTTTTGATCCCGATCAACTTGCACCCGAATATCGGCAAGAATTTGAACAATTCTTAGATATGAATTTTAATATCCAGGAGCTTCAAGAACATTTTGAAGAATTATTACGGAAGCAAGATGAAGAGCATAATTTTGGAAGCCAATGGATTGGTACACAAGGACAATCTCAATTTGGCCATGGTGGTCAAAATCCGATGGGTATGCGGGTAGGGGGCGGAACGGGTATGAGAATGGCTATTCAAATTGCACAAAGGCGTATATTTAGAGATTATCGAAAAGATGTAGTGCTTGACACGAGACAAATCAAAGTCGCGTTAAAACGCCTCAGAAAATTAGAAGAAATTGGCAAACAAGATGAGCTCAATATAGATAAGACCATCGATAAAACCGCTAAAAATGGGGGAGATATTGAGCTGGTGTTTGAAAAACGCAGAAAAAATAATGTGAAAATGCTGCTTTTAATGGATGTAGGGGGAAGTATGACTCCTTATTCTCATTTAGTGAACTTAATCTTTTCTGCCGCCAATAATATGTCTCACTGGAAGGATTTTAAGCATTATTATTTCCATAATTGCATTTATGAGAAGCTTTATGAAAACGCCCAACGAAATCCCGATGAATCGATTGAATTTGATGAATTTTTGAAAAAGTACGATAATAAATATAAAGTGGTAATTGTCGGAGATGCTGCTATGGCTTCTTGGGAACTAACAGAACGATATGGTTCAATCTATTATTACCATCGTAATGAAATGCCTGGTATTTATTATTTGAAAGAGATTAAAAATCACTTCCCAAAGAACGTAGTATGGCTAAATCCAGAGATTATACGCTTTGATTGGATGCCTTGGACGAGAAAGATCATTGCCAGTATCTTTCCGATGTTTGATTTGACCGTTGAGGGAATAGAGGAAGCGATGGATTACCTCAGAAAAGGCGGGAGGCAAATGTATACCACAGTTGATAGATTAAAACAGTTTAGTTATTGATCTATTAGTTGTTCTATTTCCGTTGTAAGTTTCTCAAATGCTTTAGCCTCATTCATTTGATATTTCATAATTCCTTGAATTCTTCGAATTCGCATTTTAATTCCTGGAACTAAATCTGTTTCTTTTAAATAGACGGCGATAAACGGTTTGTTCTCTTCAGTGGCAAGGAAGATCTCATCTTTCGAATTTTCCGACTCATTAATATGCGGTGAGATGAATGAAAGAAAAAGATCGCATCCCATCAACTTTTCGGCGATGGTGTTACACCAATCAGTACTTAAGTGGATGCCCTCATCATACCACAGTTTTAAACCTTCTTGATTCAATTTGTCAATTATTGGGTATACTTCTGCTTTGTCTTTATGAGTATAACTCACAAATATATAGGGTTCCTCACCTTCATATGCAGAAAATGGCGGTTCAATCTCGAGATCAACGGAAGATTCTTTTAAACCCTCTCTCAGATATTCCTCCAAACCATTTTTATCTGTGGGTAAATGTAATTCTTCCAGAGCAGAAAATTTCCTGAGGATTTTTTCCACAAGATCTTCATATTCCATAATTTTAGAAATAATACCATAGGAATCGATAACTATTTTAGAGGGTTTACCCTCCTTTTTTCTCACCTTAATGTATCTAACGATAAGATCTGTCACTTTTTCGGAGATCCATCTATCCACATCAATATCCTTTCTAGATATGTCTTTGGTTGTTTTTCCAGGGAAATCTCCCCCCCATTCTAGAGTGACTAAATTATTATTCACATAAATTTTATATCCATCCTCAAACATAATGCTGGGCTCAATTTTAAACAATTTTTGGCTCGCATGTAATTCTAATCGTTTTTGGATAGAATCATATAATTCTTTATTAAGAGTAAATGGAATTTGGGTTCGATTGATCATATTTTTACTTAGCAACATCAAATAGATTGCCATTTGATGAATACATAATCCTCCTAAGCTTCCAATTTTACAATTACACGATCTCTGCACGGAATTATTTTCTATGTGGAGAGAAGCTTTAAATGCAGCATATTTACTTGAGAACCACACGTTATATCCCTTTCCTCCCGCGATTATTGCCGCATTTTTTATACTTTCAACATTATGTTCTCCAGTTATTAGTGAAGTCGCTTTAATCACCAATTCTTCAATAAGGTCCTCTTCAAATTCTTGAATTAAGATGTCCTTTTTATCTTGGAGGATGCTTTCATCGAGAAATTCAATTAGCTCTTTTTTACGAAATTGAGAATAACCTTTAATGGGTTTATCTTCCGGAGCGAAATCATCATTATACAGATTGATTAAGTCCTTAATTTTACTCACGGTTAAGGTAAGTAAGAATTTTTTAAAAGTTAAATTTTCCACTTTAGGAGGCTTTGAAGCTTTTTTCGCCATAATCAATTATCTTATTTCATGTTAATAATCAAATGAATCCTTTACCCTATAAAAATCTTAATTTCTTTGAAATTAGTTTAGAGATAATTGAGAAAGATAAGTCAAATTAACAAGATTTTAATTTACATCTTGTCCTACCAATGTCATAGTATGATACCGATTTTTGATGGTCATAATGATACTCTAACAAAAATGTATTCTTTAGAAAATGGATTAGATCTTTTTTTTAATGGAACTCAAAAATGTGATATAGACTTGCCAAAAGCGAAGCAAGGGAACCTAATTGGGGGGAATTTCGCTATTTTCGTCCCTCCAAAGCAGTCTGCAAAAGAAAGCGATCCAATGTATGGTATGAAATTTACAAAAGAAGGATATAAAAAGAAACTTGCCAATCCTATTAAAAAAAGTTATGCACAAGAATATACAAATTCTATACTAAAATTTTTGAAATTATTAGAAGACTATGCAAAAGGAGCCATCCTTACTATTAATAAATATGAAGATCTTCGAGATTGCCTTGAAAAAGAAAAATTAGGAGTTTTACTACATTTTGAAGGCGCTGAAGTGATTGAAAGGGATCTGAGCAATTTAGGTAGCTATTATCAAAGGGGATTGCGCTCATTAGGTTTGGTATGGAGTCGTCCGAATCTGTTTGGAACTGGGGTCCCATTTGAATTTCCTAATACTCCAAACATAGGTTCCGGATTATCAGATGAAGGGAAGAAGCTTGTTAAGGAATGCAATAAGTTAGGAATTATCATTGATCTTGCCCACATCAATGAGGAGGGATTCTGGGATGTAGAAAAAAATTCTGAGCATCCCTTAGTCGTTTCCCATGCGGGAGTCCATTCAATTTGTCCATCAACAAGAAATTTAACAGACAAACAAATTAAAGCAATTGGGGATACTAATGGTATTATTGGAGTTATGTTTGAATCGAGCAATATAAGACCTGATGGAAGGCTCGATGAAAATACATCAATTAGCATTATAGTTGACCATATTGATTATATTATAAAAAAGATTGGAGTAGATCACGTTGGTTTTGGTTCTGATTTCGATGGGGCGACGATGCCAAATTCCTTAAATAATGTATCGCAATTACCAATGTTAATTAAAAATTTGAAAAAAAGGGGTTATACTAAGAAGTCAATTGAAAAAATTGCTTATCGAAATTGGATAAGAGTGTTTAAAGATACATGGCATCATTAAGAAAAAAGAGTATTAAAAATTAGTGAATGCTATTATCTGCTATTTCTGGTAAAGAAATATCAAAATCCAAATCATCTTTACTTATTCCTTGACGGATCCAGATAATTCCCAATACTAAACCAACAATTATAATAAGTAATATAGAAGTTAGATATGATCCTTCAATGGCACTATAGCCAAATAATTGATAATCACCAACAGATAATAGCAATATCATTGAGGATATTCTTGTCCAAATAAATAACAGCATTAAAGATTCGATTTTGATAATATTGGGTAATCTCTTCTTAATTTTAATTGCATTTTTAACAAGTGAGAAAAAGGTATATGAAATTAAGGATAAATCAATTAAAGCATCAATAAATGAATATCCCGATGTTGTGGGAGTCCAAGTATAATACCTAAACCAATGATAAAGAGTTATGAGAAAAATAAGAAAACCATAAAAACTTACGGGGGCTCTATTCCCACTATTTGGTTTAAAGATTAATCCTATAATCGGTAAAAAAATTTGGAAAAGAGGAAATACCAGAAATATCATCTGCTGAGTGAAATCCAAAGATTCAATACTTACAAAAAAGAAAAACCCCCCAAATCCGATAATTGAGGTAATCCAAAATAGAAGATATAGCAATAAAGACTTTTTACCATCTTTTAAAATCATTTTTCCTAAAACTTTTAAGGAAATATCTTGTACAAATAAAATGAAGATAATAGAACTAATTGTGTACCATATAAAATACGCAAATAAATATACTCCAATAAAAAGTGATACTGGAATAAATAAACTAATGATGAGAGATGCTATATGTAACCCAATTAGTTTAAAAATTGTGTTATTTTCCATGATGGAATTAAATAGTTTAGGGATTAGAGTTGCACAAAAAAGAAATAATAAGTAGAAACTATAGCTGATTAAAATGATAAATGTAATATCTTGAATCGTTGGGATCTCAAAGGGGACGGGTAAATTTTCCGATGGGCCAAAGGCTATTATTATAAAACAATAAAAAAGAATTAAGAGATTTGTTATAAAATAGAGATAACCCAAAATTTCGTTCTTTTTTAATTGTTTTAAAAATGTTTTTATCGTTGTCAAATTAAACGCTTTTTTAATGATTTTTTCCATAAATTAAAAAATCTTATCAATAAAATTATGTAAGACAAATAGTGTGCATTCATTTAAATGTTATTTTTAAAGACAGTTAATTAGATGATTAGATGATTAGATGATTCTTCTGATGTCTAATAAATTAAATAGTATAGTTTTTTTAGCTGTTCTTACTACATCTACATTATGAAATTGATTAGTAATGATATACAACACGAAGATAATATAAATCCAAAATTTACGTGTGATGGAGAAGATTTTTCTCCTCATTTACGATGGGAGAATGTTCCAGAAAAAACCCAAAGTTTTGCGCTTTCGTGCATCGATCGGGATTCGAAGGTCGGCACGTGGATTCATTGGTATCTAGTGAATATCCCAAAAAATGTTCGAGAGATTCCACGAGGCGGTCCTGTTCCAGGGGATGAGTTAAAAAATGATTTTGGAAATAAAGAATATGGGGGGCCCTGTCCAGAAAAAGGAGAACATCGTTACTTTTTCACGATATATGCTCTGGATATCGAGAAAATGAAGGGTATAAATAAAGAAAATTTCAAAGAAAAATTATCCGATCATATTATTGATTCAGCAGTATTAATGTGTAAGTATGAGAGATTCAATAAATAGATCAAATATGTATATGTAGAATAGTAAAAGACTAATGTCAAGAAATTTAGTTAATTACTCTGTTTTCCAAATTCCTTGCTAAGATTTAGTAAATAAGGTAATAAAAAAAAAAGGAGATAAAAAATATCTTATCTATTATATGTTATTTTTTTGGTTTTCTTTTTTTTAACTTTGGCTTTTTCGGTATATTTCTCTTGATGATCCGACTTGAGACGGCCGCTCCACCGAAGGAGATCATAGCACCAATTCCAAAAACTGCTCCGAATACAACAAAGATTTCCACTATATATGGTGTAAATGGTAAATCTTTCTGAATTGATAGGAGTGAAATTTTTTCTGACATCTCTCCCTCGCCTTTAGCATTAACAGCTGAGACTTGATATGTATGCAGCATTATATCTTCCAGCGGGTCAAAAATATCTTGATATGTAGTGTTTGTAGTGGTAGCAATTAATACACCATCCCGATATATACAGTAATGACTTATAGATTCTGATTCATTATTCCCATCCCAACTTAAAGTAATTCCATTTTTGGAAGATAGTCGTTCAATATTTAGTTTCTTAACCTTACTGGGAGGAAGAATTTCCTCAGTTGTCGTTGCAGATGCGGCGTCAGATTGCGGTCCCTCTTGGGAAGCCGTATCAACAGCAGCTACAGTATAGGTATATGTAGTATTAGGTGTAAGCCCATTATCATTATAACTATTAGTGGTTGTTGTATCTATAAGTGAGCCGTCTCGATAGATGTTATAATGATCAATATCAGATTCCAGATTGGCGTCCCATGTAAGGTCGATCTGAGTCTCCCCGTTCGCAATCGCAGAGAGTCCTGTCACTTGTGAGGGTACAAAATTCTCCGTAGTTGCAGATGCGGGTTCAGACAGCGAACCTTCTTGGGAAGCCGTATCAACGGCAGCTACAGTATAGGTATATGTTGTTCTTATTTCAAGTCCCGTATCGCTGTAGGTGTTAGAAATACTCGTATCAAGTAGAATCCCATCCCGATAGATGTTGTAATGATCAATATCGGGTTCCGGATTGGCGTCCCATGTAAGATCGATCTGAGTCTC
>WJIN01000168.1 GCA_014730295.1 Promethearchaeota archaeon
CATAGGCGGCTACAGAACTTGCATGAACAATTTTGTTTATACCCGCCTCTATAGCACACTTGAAGATATTCTTGCTTCCTTCGATATTGATCGAATACATTTCTTTCTCATTCTTAAGTGGGCTGACGATAAATGCAAGGTGAACTATAGCATCATAGCCATTAAGTTGATTTTTAATTGATGGATCTCTTACGTCTTTTTGAATGAATTTGAGCTTATTAGATCTAAGAGAAGGTTTGATCACATCAATTCCCAACACTTCCTCGATATCATCGTCATTTTCCAAAAAGGGATAAAGTTCGGACGCTAAATATGAGGAAATACCTGTAATTACAACTCTCATATAAATATTTATATTATTACGCTCTTTAAATATTCTAAAATATATTCATAAGAAATATTTTTATATTTTATTCATCTAAATCAGTGATGGAAATGAAATTCAATCTAAAGAAAAATTGTATTGAATGTGGGAAAAAGGAATTTTACTATGGGGCGAAACTTAATAAACAAATAAAAGATACCTATCTTGGGATGGGGTATTTAGAACCGCATGAAGATAAAAGAAAAATAGGACCTGGAAAGCACCATGAGGAGATACTATGCGTATTAAATGGGAGTTTACAGATTTTCTCCAGAGATAAGGAGGAAGAATTACACGAAGGTGAAGCATTTTTTTTAGAAGATGGTAAAAAAATTCGCCTTAGAAATTTAACAGATCAAAGAGTCTATTTTGTAATTGCGGGAGGACATACAAAACATCATAAACATTAAGTCATATTTTTCATTCAAAAATCCTGTAAATGGGAATTTTGTAGCCCTTTTGCGATTTTAGATTATCTCCTCTTCAACATCTATCAGATTCGATAAGAACCTGGATATTTCTTGAGAGATTAAGAATAAATGTTTTATATAGAAGTTTGGTAAATAAATATACAAGGTTTCCAATATGAATCTAAATAAAAAGGCTTATTTACTCGAAATATCAAGTATTATTCTATATATAGTCTTGATTACAATTGCCATGTTTACATATGGTGGAGGAACCAAGTTTGATTCAAATTCTCCAGGATATTCATTTTGGGGTAATACATTTAGTGATTTAGGGAGAACGGTTTCCTATAATGGAAATATCAATATCATTTCAATGGTTTTGTTCTCAATCGCTTATCTTGGAATTGCGTTTGGTTTCCTTCCCTTTTACTATATTTTTCCAAAAATATTTGACAACGGAACTATCCAAAGCAAATGTGCGAAACTTGGTTCCATATTTGGTCTGATTTCTTCAATTGGGTTTTTAGGAGTTGTTCTTACCCCTGCGGATTTATTACGTCCACCTCATATGATTTTAGCGATGATTGCCTACGCATGCATCTTTTTTATGAGTGTTTTTTATTCCGCTTCACTCCTAAAGAGTATGGCATTTTCAGATAGCTATTTTTATCTTTTTGTGATTTTTTCAATTTTATTCTTTATAACCTTGATGATGCAACTTTTTGGAGATATAATATCTAATAGGATAATGGCAGTTATAGGCCAGAAAATAGGAAGGATCGCGATTTTCATTACATATTCCATCCTAACCTATAAACTCTGGAAATTAGAGAAATAGAAACCAATCTTTCACGTTTAATCTATTTTTTTTTCTAATCCTTATCACATGATAACTATTCTAGAAAGGTGTAGCATTTGATATCTAATATGCTGATAATCTTTATTATGAATTTAGTTATGAAAAAAGTCCATATCGGTTAGGTTTTTTTTAACTCTCTCTACTCCCGTGTTTTCTTAGTGTACGTATAAACATCTTGGGAGGGTCCATCTCTATAGCACTTATTAATTCTTTACCAAATAGGCAAATGGATTGTTCCCAAGGATGACTAAAAATCCCATTATTGAGATCTTCTGTAAAAAAGATATAATATTCACCATCAGGAAGGAAAGGGATTATCCAATCATTTTTATTAATAGAGTGAGGTTGAAATCTATAACTCTCATGTTGCCAATCGAAAGCATATATGTAGTCGTTTATTCTGATTATATTCCTGAAAGCTTTAACTAATTTTTCTTCTAAGTTTTTCTCAAGACGCTCTCGTTTTGGCTCGTCAAAAACAAAGCTAATATCATAGGTTATTGAATTATAAGGTTCTTTAATTCCTGGCCAATCTTTTTTATACACACTTGGACTAAATTGAAATTGTTCCTTAAATTTATTCCAAACCATCTCATCTTCATCTTCAGATAATTTTATCCAGTCTGTCATCTTGTTAATTGGAAAAATATAAAAATTTATTTTTATGATTGATTGTAGTATTTTGACTTTAGAATTTATAAAATTCTTCTGAATTATTTCAGATCGATAGAATTTAAATTTAATGAATTTTAGGAGTAGATGGATCAATTTACTATAATTGAAAGCTACTTCGCAAAAATTATTGAATTATGAAAGAACCAGAAAACATCGTTCTACAGTTTGCTCAAGTAATAAATGAGGGAATTAAAAAAACTCATAATATAAAATTAGATGATCCTATATTTATCGATCTTAATAATAATGTCCAAAAAGGATTAGAAAATATCAATTGGGAAAGATATTTTAAATCTTTTCCAGATTATAGGATTTTTATAGAAAAAATAAAACATAAAAAGAAATATGTATATATATTAGGACATTCTGAAGGTAATGTATCTGCATATGGAAAAGAGAAGTTAATTAAAGATGGGAAAGTACCAGAGTCTCCAGATTTCCACGGAAAAGCAACTTGGAGAGCATATTTCCAAAATAATTAATTGAAAGAGTGGAGAATCTTTCCTTACGATGAAAAGACCCTTAATAGATTAGAAATAGAATGAATATGAAGAATTTATTCTTTAAAGCGATTTTTTATATCAGTAATAATTTCAGCAAAATCTACAAATTCCTTATGAGCAATTTCTTCTTTTTTGCATAGATTTGCTAATTTGGAATCCTTCACAACATATGCAAAATCTGCGACTCGTACACCTTCAAAATCTGACAATCCATTTCCAATATAGAGTGAGATATTGTTCTTTTCATTGTATTTAAGCACTATATCGTGTTTAAAATTTTTTGACTTCTCATCCTCTAAAGGGGGAAAGCTAAGCCTCACTTTATTATTCAGGAACTCGGTTTTAGGGGCATATATAGGAATACTGTGTGAATTGTTAAATTTTTCCTTATAATAATTTATTGCGAAATCGAGTCCTGCGCTCAAAATTACAAATCGGATATTGTTCTGATGACAAAATTCAATGAAGCGTTCTGCGTTAGGGCGCACTCTCACGCTCTTAATTAATACCTCGAGAATCTCTTCTTTTTTGCCTTCCAACATTTCAAATTGTGTTTTTATGCATTCTTCAAGTGTAATTTCTTCTTGTTCTAATAGTTCATCATAATACCTCCAATCTTCATCCGTGAAATTATCGAGCGCCACGACTCCAGTATCTTCAATGGTGATTGTCCCGTCAAAATCGCATAAAACAATAATGTTATTCATTGGAATGAGCTTAAAATATTAATCTTCCTAACTATTCTAATTAATTTTCAAATATCAAATTTCCTACATTCAGTTTAGTGAGTAAGAGGGTATAAATTGAAATTTATTTTCTAAAAGAGAATAATAGCTCTATATTTACTCCTAAAATTAGATGATTGATTCAGTTTTATTTTAACAACCTTAAAATTTTATATCTTTACTTCCTTCTCAATTTTAAAAGAAGAGAATAGCTTATGCAAAATAAAACTGGAAAAAACTTTTATGAAATTCTTGGAGTAGATGAAGACGCTGATGAGCGCGAAATTAAGATGGCATATCGCAAGTTAGCTAAAAAATATCATCCGGACGTCAACAAGACAGATCCGAATGCAAAAGAAAAATTTATTGAAATCAAAGAAGCTTATGAAACGTTAAAGGATCCTCAAAGCCGAGAAGCATATGATTATCATAGAAAACACAGAAGCTATGAAAATCTTAGAGATATTTACGGTCGCCATGAAGTTAATCATATAAGAGATATTTTGCGAGAAATTTTTGGACAGCAAAACAGAGCTAGCTATAATCGACCTCCTCCTGAAGGAATGTACATATAAGATTTTAAAAAAATAGCATATCTTTCGATACTTCAAATTATAGAAACCCTTAGATAATCATACTTTTTTGTTATATATTCCTAAATCTTGAAATTTTAACAGAGTTAACTAAAATAATAAATAAAAAAATTAAGGAATCTTTTCTAAATTCCACCTTAAAAAAGATTATTGGTTTTGTTCCAAAATTGTCACAGAGCATACAGAAAATGCGCCGCCGAGATTATGGCACAATCCAATTTTCGCATCCGGTACTTGCCGTCCTTCGGCTCTTCCTTGAAGTTGCTTCGTTATCTCTTGAAGCATTCTACACCCCGTAGAACCAATCGGGTGTCCGAAAGATTTTAACCCTCCAGAAGGATTAATTGCGGTTTCTCCGTCATAATTAAAGGTTCCGTTCTTTAATTCTTCAGCTGCTTGACCTCGTTCGCAGAATTGTAGATCTTGACAATTAATTAATTCTGTAATTGTGAAGCAATCATGTACTTCAGCCGCATCGATCTCTTTCCTTGGATTGGTGATTCCCGCTTCTTTATATGCATATTCCGCAGCTTTCGTGGTTGCTGGAAAATGAGTAAAATCAGCACCAGGACCTCCTGGGGGTACATACCATGGAAAATTTGTCCTGCATGAAATTGCGTTAGCCTTTACTACAACATAATCATCACCATGAGCATAACTGGGGGCCATCTCTGGGGTTGTTAATATTAATGCCGCCGATCCGTCTGACATAGCGCAACAGTCGAATCGTCCAAGGGGATCTGCGATCATGGGTGCCCTCATTACGGTTTCGATATCAACTTTACTTCTGAAGTGTGCTTTTGGATGATAATACCCATTCTCATGATTTTTCACTGCAACTCGCGCTAAGTCTTCTTTTTCCCAGCCAAATTCCTTAAAACTTCGAGTGGCTGCCATAGAAAACATTGCCGGTGCTGAGGGCGTTGGAAAGACTGGATGGCCAAAGATTTTGAATCCAGGAAGTCCGCTTGAACCCTCATCCATCAATTTTTCCACTCCACAAGCCATTACCACATCATAGGCACCAGATGCAACAGCAAAGCAAGCATTTCGGAACGCATCCATGCCAGACGCGCAGTAGTTTTCTGTTCTCGTTATCGGTTTTCCGCCTAATTTTAATATATCCTCAACTGTTGAACCAGATAACCCCGTAAAATAATAGAAAATTCCTACCCACGCCGCATCGATATCGTCTTTAGTTATTCCCGCGTCATCAAATGCGCCATGAGCAGCTTCATATAGGAGATCGTATTGATTATAATCCCATAGTTCACCATATTTCGTGGCGTCTGCTCCAATTATTGCTACTTTATCTCTAATTCCTTTTCTAACCATTTTATTCTTCACCTCCTACAATATCAGGTCGACCCCGGACGGGACGACACTTCCAATAATAATTGATAAAATCTGCTCCTTCGTGTTCCTTGCGAAAAGTGAGTTCTACTCTCATACCAATCTCGACATTCTTTTCAGGATTTTCAATTTCCGTCATATTCATTAGAACGCGTCCACCGCCATCAAGATCAATAACACATCGAGGGACTGGAGTATCATAATAATTCCCTCCGACAAGATGATCAAGAGTAAAAGTAAAAATTTCTCCTTGATAAGAAAGTTTAATTTTTTCAAGTTGACCATCTGCCTGACACACGTAGCATGATTTATGATTAACTGGATATTGGATAGCTCCACAATTCGTACACTTTAATCCATAATTTCGATAGACAGAATCTGCATCTCTCCATATAGTAACAGCGGAACTCTTGCGTGTGTATCTGTCCTTTTCTAGCAATTCTTTACTTTCGATGAATTTATTATAGTTTTTCAACTGTTCCATCGATTTTTGATGGCCATTAACGCCTAGCCTTGTTTTTCCGAGATTTCTAACGGCCCTTCTATCTTGCACTTTCATAAGAATGGCATCCGCTCCATCTCCATAACCCACCATTAAAATATTAGCATCTTCGTCAGGTCTACGTAATGCACTGATCAATAGCAAGATGGGCATAGGAGTACCTAAATCCCCTATTTGGAAAAACATTCCATTTTGAGCTACACCTCGTTCAAATTCCATTCTTTTCGAAATTCCCGCATGCATCTTAGGATTATTGTAATAATAGGCAGCATGTTGTATGTTTTTTGGGGTTAAATTGTTTTTCTCAAGTATCTTATTCATTACGGTTAATAGACTCTGCATATATAATTTTGCATCCATCTTGACCTCAAAGGTACGTATATAATCATCCTTTTCTCTTCGTTTCCAAGGACCCAAAATATTTTTGGCAACGGAATAGGTATCTTCGATCGAAATAGGAATTTTTTCCTCATCCGCTATCAAAAGGGCACCCGCTCCATCTGCGAATCCATATTCCCACATCGTTGCTGGTTCGGGTTCTCTTTGATCGGCTGCAAGCACTAAAATGCTATTAATATCATCATTCGCTTTTATGGTTTCATATGCTCGCGCTACAGCAGTGCTACCCGCTTTCAGTGAATCGGTAAAATCTGCTGTAACAATATCATCGCGCAGATCTAAAACAGCTGAAATAATTGAAGCGGAATCCTTTTCGGTATATACTTGGGTGGTGGTAGCATAATATAATCCATCAACCGATTTGGGATCAAATCCCGCAAGGCAATCCAGTCCCGCTTCTACAGCCATAGTGAGACTGTCTTCATCTGCAAGAGCAAATGCCTTCGTTCCGGGAACTATTGGAAAATCCCATGCTTTACCAATTAACTTCCTTGGCAAAAGATATTTCGGCAGATAAGCTCCATATGATTTAATTCCAATCATTTATCTTTTTCCTTTTGTTATATTTTATATTTTTATATTTGTATATTAAGTATATTTTAGATCTATTAGGTTAAAAAGCTTTCTTGATTAAATTCGCAAATGACGAGGAGAGAGTAAAATCAAGAAGAAAAGTAGATGTTGGACGAATTATTTACATACGACAGCTTTTTATATCTTCGGTGAAGGATACTTGTATTGTGGATTCCGTAATATTAAACTTCTGATGAATATAGTCTGTCACTTTTTGTAAAAATTCATCTTGATCCACGTCGTCTTGTAATTGTAGATGAGTCGTGAGAACTAATAATGAGGGAGTAATGGTCCATAAATGAGTGTGTTTTACCTCTTCGATCTCTTTGAAACTTTCAGCTAAGTCGTTTTCAATTGTATCAACATCCAAACCTTTTGGTGCCATCTCAAGTAATATACGACCCGAATCACCTAATATGTTAATTGACCAAGAGATAATTAATCCCGCGATAAGAAATCCAATTAAAGGGTCCAAAAAGGAAAAGCCTGTATAATAAATAATAATCGCAGCAACGACGACGCCTACAGATGAGATTGCATCTCCAATCATATGATAAAATACTCCTTTTACATTAAGATCTTTATCACGGCTTCCTTGTAATATTAAAATGCTAATCAGATTTACACTTAGACCAATTAAGGCAATAAATATCATATAAATAATTTCAATATCAACTGGATTGAGCAGTCTCTCGATTGCTTCAAAAATGATGAATCCCACCATTACCAATAAAAAGAGCCCATTGATAAATGCAGCAAGCACTTCTGCTCTATACATACCAAAAGTCCTATGATGACACGTTGGCTTTTGAGCTAAATATATGGCAAATAAACTAATACTAATAGCAAAAGCGTGTGTAAACATGTGCCCCGCATCAGTTATTAACGCAATACTATTCGCAAAAAAACCTCCTAAGATCTCTACTATCATAACCGAAACAGTTATAACGAGGGAAATAATTAAGCGCTTTTTTTCAACTTCCCGGTATTCAAAAATCCTATCATTTGGGGTTTGGGCGTTTTTCATGGTTTTTTTTTTATGTTATTTTAACTCTCTTATCTACAAAACCAGTTTAAGTTTTTAATTCTTATCTTAATATTTCATTAGAAAAGATGGGGGTGAATTTGATCTATATGGTATTTCGACGTTTTTGGAAAGAGTGGCTCCTGTTCGGTCTAAGAGGCGTCAAAAAGGAAAAAAGACGCCAAAATAAAAGAAATAAGGAGGAGAAAGTGTGCGCCTAACGCTACACTAACCAAAAGACAAAAATCCAGGGAACCTCACAGGAGCCTTTTTTTTGTATTATTTTAGATAGGTTTTACTTTTATGTAAATTTTCCTTTTATTATTACAATTTTATGTTAATTTTTGTATAAAAATTTTTATTTTTATTAAGGAAAGTAAGATATTTAAATTTTTAAACCTCTCTGTTATAATTAACAATTAAATAAAATAGATTAGCTTTGAACTTTTAGCTCTTATATAATATGGAAATTTATAGCAGTATCTAAACGGTAATTGAAGCATTAAAATTGGGCACACACTTTACCAAAATACAGATCTCCGATATATTGCTTGAAAAAAATATTCAAAAATGTGAAAATAAAAAAGTAAGTGTTAATAATTTTATATTAAATGGAGAATAAATTTCCATTAGAAGGGATTATTTAAAAAACAAATTATATCCTATAAATTTCAAAAAATAAAAGGAGGCACCAATCGTGAATTACTGTCCCGAATGTGGTTCTAAAATAGAAGAGAATTCAAAAGTATGTCAATTTTGTGGTTATTCTTTTACGAGTCTTTCAAAACCCGAAAGTTCTTCTGATAAAGATAAACGAATACAAGAATTAGAGAAAAAAATTGCACGATTAGAAAAAAGCTCACAATCTAAACAAAAGTCGTCAGGATCTGGAAATGAGAATACACCGTGGGTGTTTATAACACCGATAGCATTTGCTGCGATTTTTTTTCTTTTTGTCTTCATGATAATCTTTATCACGCGATAAATTACTTTTGTCTCATTCTAATTAGCAAATTACCAAGTTAATCTCGCGCTTTATTAAGATTATAATAAAAATACTCATTCTTGAGTAGATAAATGCTCTGCGCCGTATATCTTAATTATTCGAATATCCATAAAAACATAAAAAGTGCTTACTCAATTTATCGGGATCGGAGAGATTTGCTGGGAAATCGCCAGATTATAAGAAATTATTAGAGAGAAATGAGAATCGTTTTGCGTCATTACATTAAATAATATAGCAGGTTTCTATTAGCTTTATTAAAGTAAAAAAAGAATAAAAAACTCTAAAGTAATTCTTATAGTGAGAAAAAAAGTTTCCCAATCGAAAGAGATTTTAAATTTTTAACACAGCTCCTTTGTCTGCAGAAGTAACCAACGCTCTGTACTTTAGCAATGTCTTACTCGTAATTTTTTTTTCGTACGGGGTCCAATCTTGGAATCGTGTTTTGATTTCCCTCTCATCCAATTTGAGGTTAATCTTGCGATTTGGAATATCTATTTGGATCAAATCTCCGTTTTTGATAATCGCAATTGTCCCGCCCACATATGCTTCAGGTGAGATATGCCCTATACACGGACCTTCAGTTGCACCCGAAAATCTCCCATCAGTGATTAAAGCGACCTCATCCATATCCTTCCTAAGCATTAAATTTGCGGTCATCGCGACTAATTCCGGCATGCCAGGACCTCCTTTTGGTCCTTCATATCTAATAACGATAATATCACCATTTTCAATCTCATGCTTTGAAAGAGCATTGATGGCATCCTTTTCAGAGTTATAAACTCGTGCGGGTCCTTCACATCGCAGCATACTTTTATTAGAAATCGCAGATTGCTTTACAACCGCACCGTCTGGAGCTAAATTTCCTCTTAAAATGACGGTGCCTCCTTGTGTAAACACTGGATTATTAAAAGGTCTGATAATCTCATCATCCAGAACCTTAATTCTTCGAATATTTTTTTTCAAAGGTTTTCCGGTGACTGTAAGACAATCCAAATATAGAAATTTTTTGAGTCTCATCAAAACTGCTGGGATTCCGCCCGCTTTATATAAGTCAGTAGTCCCATATTCCCCCGAAGGAGAGACATTCACAATCATGGGAATTTGCTCACTATACTTGTTAAAAATATCTAATTCCAAATCTATTCCCATTTCATGTGCTATTGCCGGCAAATGGAGAGTTGAATTAGTGGATCCTCCTAATGCCATATCGGCAATCACCGCATTCTCTAAGGACTCCATTGTTAATATTTTCGAGGGTGTAATATTCTTTTCCAATAAATCTATGATTTGTCTTCCAGAATTCTTGGCGATCACATATTTCATTCTCGTCATGGCCGGAATAGTTGCCGCATTTGGAAGAGTCATTCCCAATACCTCCATTAAACATTGGATCGTATTCGCAGTTCCCATAAATTCACATGCCCCGTAGGTTGCACAAGAGACGCACATAGTTTTTTCCACAAAATCATCATAGAGTTTATTATCAATCCCTTTATAATTGGGAGAGAATTCAATTTCAAAGAGATTTGGTCCACCTGGTACGCAAATTGTCGGTATGTCTAACCGTATGGCAGCCATTAAGACTGCGGGATTTATTTTATCGCAACTTGACAATGTCACCATCGCATCTAATCTATGAGCTTCTACCATAGACTCAATAGAATCAGCAATAATTTCTCTTTGAGGTAAAATATATCTCATCCCGACATTCCCATTTGCCCAACCATCGCAAGGTCCTATGGTACAGAATTCAAAAGGCAAACCACCCGCTTCAATGATGCCCTCCTTTACTGCTGTTGCTAATCTATTGAGATGTTTATGACCCGGATTTAATTCATTCCACGTATTCACTATGCCAATGAATGGTTTATTTTTCAATTCCTTTTCTTCTAAACCTAATCCACTGATAATTCCCAAAGGAGCAAAATAATACGGAGTATTTTTTATTACTTCAAATATTTCCTTACTTCTCTTTTTCATGTTAGAATTATCTTTCATTTATATCAATTTAATATGTTTCTCAGTTCTATAAAAAACTTTATCAAACTGAGTCAATAAAGAAAGTAAATCTACCTACATTCAGCCAAGAATTTTTTTTACCTAAGAATAAACAGATACCTAAAAAAGTGAGAAGTAAAAATTAGTTATCTTGCTCTAATTTCTTTTCCAGTACGATAAGAATGGGATTGAATCCAGATTTTTTAAATACTTCTATTAATTTACGGGATTGCTCCCCCCATCCAATATTTATCCTAACGGACTCACAACCCCAACTTACAAGTATTTGAACCGCGCGTTCAGCTAATATTTTACCAACTTTTTTGCCTATATAATCCTTATGAACAGCCCAATTATCCAAATATCCGATATACCTTCCTAAAGTGTTTTTTACGGCTTCAACCATTCCCATACCAATAACATCCCCAGTTTCCTTAAGCTCAGCAATTAGGGTTATCCGCTTTAGATTAGGCTTGAATTGTCGTAATCCAGAGGATTTCTTCCATTTATCCTCATCCAGACCAATATCAAATTCATTATGAAGTTGCTGCAATATTTCCAGAGTTGCTGTATAATCAGATGTCCGATAATTTCGAATAATGATTTCATCCTCTTCTATTGTCTCTTCTTCAGACATTATGATTTCCTCTATAATTTATTTATTATTTTCTTTTTTTAAAGTTTCTAAATCAATTTTTTTAGTAAGAAGTTTTTCATTATTTTCTTCTTGAATTAAGAAAAATAAATACTCATTAATATGTGGGATAATTGGAGAGATAAAGAGAAGTTCCTCTTCGGGATACCACTCATCAATAGTCTGGTTCATTATTTCCTTTTCAAAAAATTCCTTAACATGAGTAATTTTCACGGAAATTTCCTTAAATCTCTTTTCTGTATTATTGCTTACCAGAATCTCAAGTTCACTGGAATCTTCGACCATATCAATATCTTGGATCTCGAAAGGTCTCTGTAGACTATACTCTCCTCCCTCTTTTTTGGTTGGATCAAAAATCTTAATATTTGAAAATGAAGAATCACCCATAATATGGCTCACATCAATCCCTTTCAATGCTAAAAAGGATATTGCTTTTTGTTTTTTAATCGAACTTGAATCTCTTTCTTTTATAACAGAAGAAAAATATTTCTTACAGGTATTGCGTATATCCTCCTTTATTTCTTTTTTAGTTTCTTCACCTTCTTGAATACATTGCTTAATTTTGGGCGTTTTAATTACTTCATCTCTAGCTATTTCGCATTCAATTACTTCATAAAGCTCCTCATCGTATTTTTCCTTGATTAGATCAGTTATTTTTCTGATTAACTCATCGCCAAAAATATCTAAATCATTCGGTAAAGAAATAATAATGATAATAGTTTCGGGCGTTTCTTTTTCTAATCCTGCCCGACGCTTTTCTCGTTCAGATTTTGCGAGAAATTTTTTCCCAAAGAATGTATAACCTTTATACTCTAAGTCGATATGATCCAACGCTTCACTCTCTTCGAGTTCAAGGAACCAAATAGGATGATATTTAATAGGACGCATGAAGGATTTATTATCCTTCAACTCCTCATTTGGAAACATTATAAGTGGAATATGGCCTTTTTCCTCATCAAAATAGAGGACATATACGTAGCATAATTCTTCTAAGGGATTTTTCATTTTATTAAGAGCCTTTCCATTTTGAGATAATTCTAAGTATTTTGTAATTTACTACTAACACAAGAATTAAATATTTACTCAACTAAAAATTTTTACAAAAACAAAATAATTATCACAAAATTAGAGCGAATGAAAAATGAAAATAACTGATGTTAAAACACATTTGTTAGAATTAGACTTTAAAATTAAAATAGGCTCGATGCCGCGGTTTAAAGCCGGTGGTCTCTATACAAATTTAATTACAGACGAAGGTGTTGACGGATGGGCACTATCCCATTGGAATCTAAGCAATTTAGCACAAAAACAATTCATTGACGAAGCATTGAAAAAACTCATAATTGGAAAAGACCCCTTCATGACGGAAGAGATTTTCAATGAAATTTACCAAAATTCCAACCGGATAATGTTTGGGATTCCTCAAGCGACCTCAGCCATCCAAATCGCATGCTGGGATATTATCGGTAAAGCGACCGGCCAACCCATCTATAAATTACTTGGGGGGATGAAAAGAAAAGTAAAAGCCTACGCATCAATGCCGAGAGGATACAAAGCAAAAGCAGCCGCTGGAGCTGTTGAAGCGGTGACTAATCCCGAATTGGGAGGATTTAAAGCTGTCAAATTAAGAATAGGCAACGGTGCGAAAAAGGATGAAAAATTACTGAAAGAAGTGAGAGACACATTTCCTAAACTCGATATAATGGTAGATGCAAATTCCGCCTATCATTCCGTAACGGAAGCGTTAGAGATTGCGAAAATCTGCGAGAAATATGATATTACATGGTTAGAAGAACCAATACCAACTGATAACCTTAACGCCCTTGCTAAACTTCGAAAATTAAGCCCCGTACCGATTGCTGGAGGAGAAAACGATATGGGCATCTTCAGATTTGAAGATATTCTTTCGAAAGATACTTTTGACATTATCCAACCAGATGTAACACGTAGCGGAGGTTTCCTCCAATTAAAAAAGATTGACGCAATGGCAGAAGTGAAAGGTGTTCGCTGCATACCCCATATATTCGGCTTTGGCCATATCATCGCAGCCAACCTCCATTATGCCATGTCTACGAGATGTGAGTGGTGTGAATTCCCCTTTATTCCCGATGAATATCAACTTTTAAAGGAACCAATCAAATGTGAGAAGGGATATGTTAAAGCCTTAGACAAGCCGGGACTCGGGGTTGAGATCAATCAGGAGATGTTCGAGGAGAACGTAATTTCTTAATTATTTTATTTTTATTAGTTTTTCATTTACTGGCGTATTATTCGGCTGGATGCGTTAAATCCATCTTATACATTTGGATCCCGATTCCAACAGAAAGAGGGGTCAAATTCCGATGAACTTATAACCGTGGCATATGCAGAGTGCTTTTCTCGAGCGTTCGCGTTAGTTTTAGGAGAGAAAGGATTTGAACCCACAAGGATAGAGACTCTTGCCAAGCTGACCATAAAAGATGTGGATGGAGCTCCGACCAATACGTCATCGAAACTAACAAGCGAAGCGGCAGTTCTTGAAATTGAAGAGAGCACTTTCAGAGAAATCGCAAATAAAGCTAAAGAAGTGTGTCCGGTCAGTAGAGCTTTAGGAGCAATCTCGATTGAGGTTGATTTAAAGCTTGTTCCAGAGAGTTTTATCGTGTCATAAATTTCGCTGAAGCACCTCTCAAATGATTTTAGATAGCTTAAAAAAATTTTTAAATACTCTTCCACTTTTTCTTAGATTTAAGATAAAATCATAATAAATGGACTATAAAAGATTATTTTTTATACAAAAACAAATTCACTTAATTCAAAATAAATGTCAATAAAAAGATAATACCATGGAAAAAACACAATTTACTCGGGAATTTGAAGACTTCGGCATTAAAATGTATGTTCTTGCGATTCTATCCATAATAAGTATCTTTACTGGTGGAATTATCCAAATAGTAATGTTTATTATTATGCTATTTGCGCTCGGAGATATAAAGGATGCCAATCTAGAAATGCAAAACGAGAAGCTCGATAAGTTCCGAAAATACATTATATATGCGGTAATCGTGGGGATTATTGGGTTCATTTTAATAATTATCATAGCCACGATTGTAGTAATTTTATTCTTTTTGGCACTTCCAGGATTTACCTTTAGCGCCCCTATTACTGTGTCTGAATTCCAACAAATCTCACCCCTGATTCAAATCTTGATTTTGGTGTTATTGGGAGGACTTCCAGTGGGAGCAATCGCTTTAGGACTTCTCGTTATGGCATGGAGTAATTTCTATATGTTTCTATCGAGAAATTCTGGATTATTTCCAGTCGACGTTGCCGAAAAAGCTGCAGAAGGGGCGACAAAGGTAAAAAAATCATATTTATATCTGCTCATTTCATTGATAATCGGAGCAGTGCTTGTTTTAATTGCGTTCTTTGTTTATCCTCAAATCGAAGCTCTAATCATTGATTTTATTGAAGGAACTACACCCACAGTAGAACAATTCGGGGGTCTAATCGCTCTTTTTGCCATTCCGGGCATTGGAATCGCGATTCTCGGAATAACTAGCTTTATCTTAATGATTCTTGGGTATTTCAGGCTCTCAGAATTAAAACATCTTTAATTTTTTACATCTTTTTTATTTTTTCTTTATTGCGTATAGCATATGAACATCTAAAATAGTTTCTCTTGTTTCATCTCCATAATCTATGATAAACCCTTTTCTTTCCAAAAACTCTGTCAATTCCTTAAGCAGATTTTCCCCCTCAGGAATATGTTGATGCACCTCCATCGCAATTTGCTGTATTTTAGGCCAATCATGTTCTTCTATTCCCGCAATCACGTGTTTTTCATAATTTTCCGCATCGATCTTCAGTAAATCAATTTTTTGAATATTATATTTCTCAATTATTTTAGAAAGAGGAAGGATATGACAACTTATTGACTCACTTGAATAAAATTTCTGTAATCCTCTCCGAACGACCCATTTTCTTAAAAATTTCGGGACAATTCGAGCAATGGGTAGATCTTGGCAGATTGTTTCTTTATAATGTTCTACATAAAGATCTGTTTTTCGCTCTAGATCAAATGGCACTGCTGTAGAATCTCCACTTACTTTTGGATAGTAATTAAATTTGATCTCCTTTTCCTCTTCTCCAAGTCCAAGATTAAAAAGCATTATTTTGGATTCTAAAGGTTTCAGATTAGCCTCTAGAACCTCAAAGATTTGGGGAATAGGTTCAAATGCATATATTGAGAGTCCTAAAGCTTGCGTTAAAGCAAATAAAGAGAATAATCCAATATTCGCACCAACGTCTACTATTACATCATTATTGCTAATTTCAATTCCTCTCTTAAGATATTCTTTTTCTACAAAAATCTCGTCATAAACATATAATGCTGTTAACTCATCAATACAATATATTGTGGTTCCATTCGGTAAACAAATTTCTTTCATGATAATAAAAAGGTCTTAGTTGATGAATATAGAATATAAAGGAATTATTATTGATATTATTATTAAAGCTAAATTATATTTAAAACATATACTGAGGCGTTACTCATTTCCAATAAGAATGATATATTAAAAATTTCCGACTGGAAACTCAAGAATGCAGAAAAAGATATTAGCATTGACATTATTACTCCAGAAACGGTATTTGGAGCCTTGGCTAAAAATAAAATTATTGAAAATCCTTTTTACGGATTAAATGAAAAACAAGTTAGATGGGTATATGAATCTACCTGGAAATATACTGCTAAATTTGATCTAAAAGAAGATTTTTTGAAAAGTTCTATCATTCTTCTACAATTTAAGGGTCTGGATACGATTGCAGACATTTATCTAAATGGTGAATTATTGGATTCAGTGAAAAATATGTTCAGAACCTATCAATACTCTGTCAAATCAAACTTGAAAGAAACCTCCAATAACCTTACACTAATCTTTCAAAGTCCAACAAAATATGCTAAAGGTATGATTGATAAATATGATGTGAAATTGAACACGGGGGAAGAAAATAGAGCATTTCCTGGAGTGCCGTATCTGAGAAAAGCGCAATATTCTTTTGGTTGGGATTGGGGTCCGATTTTGCCGGATATTGGGATTTGGAAAAATGTAAAATTAGTAGCTTTAAATACGGCAAAAATTGAGTCGATTTATGTTTCTCAAGATTTTATATACGGTCAAAATACCACTGAAGTAGACTATGTTAATTTAGATATCAATATCGAAATTGAGAGTGTCTTTGATGATATTTCAAATCATAACATGGTTTTAATGTGTATGATAGAGGACCCAGATGGAATTGTTCTCAAGAAGGAAAAAAGCATAAATTCTACGGAGGATCATATTCAATTTGAAATAAATAATCCAAAACTCTGGTGGACCCATGATTTAGGCGCACAAAACCTCTATAACTTAAAAATTAAACTAAGGAATAACGAAATAGTGGATGAATATCAGCAAAAAATAGGATTAAGAGACCTAAAATTAATAAGAAATTCAGATAAATGGGGAGAAAGTTTCTATTTTCAATTAAATGGGATACCCATATTTGCAAAAGGAGCCAATTGGATTCCAGTGGATAGCTTCATTCCGAGAGGAAAACGAGCAGGATTGTACGAGATGAATCTATATTATGCAAAAGAAGCCAATATGAATATGATCCGAGTATGGGGCGGGGGTATATATGAAGATGACCTTTTTTATCAAATCTGCAACAAGTTGGGATTATTGGTATGGCAAGATTTTCCCTTTGCGTGTGCAATTTATCCTATACATAATGAATTTTATGAAAATATCCAGGAAGAATTTAAAGATAACATCAAACGATTGAGAAATTATCCTTGTTTAGCCTTGTGGTGCGGAAACAATGAAGTCGAATATTTATGGAATTTTCTAAAGATATCGGCGGGAATAACTGATAAGGAAATTGAAAAGAATTATAAAAAGGGGTATGTGAAAATATTCGAAGAAATACTTCCAAGTATCCTCAATAAACTCGATCCTAATCGTCCCTACTGGCCCAGTTCTCCCTCTAATGGTTATTGCGGAATGAGTTTAGGGACCATAAATTCAAACTCTCCTAATAAAGGGGATTCTCATTATTGGAGTGTATGGCATGGAGGAAAACCTTTTAAAGCATATCGACGATTCAATTCTAGATTCATGTCCGAGTTTGGATTTGAATCCTTTCCTTCCTTGAAAACGATATCTAGCTTCTGCCCAGAGGATGAATATGATATTAATTCTCCTATCATGGAAAACCACCAAAAAAACGATGCGGGAAATGACCTCATAATGCGCTACATGAAAAGGCGGTATAACATACCCGAAGATTTCCGAAAACAAGTTATTCTTTCTCAAATTACTCAAGCGGAAGCAGTAGAATATGGGGTAAAATATTGGCGTTCACAGACTGCAAATTACCATTGTATGGGATCACTTTATTGGCAATTAAATGATTGCTGGCCAGTAGCAAGTTGGTCTTCAATTGACTATTACGGACGTTGGAAAGCGCTACATTATTTAGCTAAGAGGTTTTATCAACCCATAATTGTTGAAGTGTACATAACTACAAATAAAATAGAATTTACACTCATCAACGATTCATTGGAATCTGATGAACTCATTTTACAATGGAAAATCTTAGACTCTGATGGTAATATATTAAAAACAGCTAATTCAGAATATGAACTGCAAGCATTGGAAACTAAAGGAGGAGATCTCGTAGATATTACGGATTTAGCAAATACAGTGGTTTTGAAAAACGATTGTATCTTATTTTATACATTAACGAATAATAATACAGAAAGTACAATATATCGAGGGTTTAAATTATTTGATAGTCCCGATTCTTTTCATCTCAATGATCCCCATCTTAAATATCATATTTCTGAAGCGTCTGATAAGGAAACTGAAAAGTCAAAGCTCAATATTATAATATCTTCTAAAAATATATCGTTATTCACATTCATCGAATCAGACTTAATTGATTTCATTGCATCTGATAATTTCTTTGCAATGGAACCTTATGAATCAAGAAATATTGAAATCAGAATTATTAAAGATAGAAATTTCTCAAAAAACTATCCATTAAAAAAAATCAAGGAATCTTTTCGGGTTAACTCCTTATACGATCTGCTCACTTAATTCCGTTAATATTCTTATTTTCAGATTTCTTTTATTCTTGAAAACAAGTTAGCAAACTGGGAGTCTTTCCGATAAAATACCGCCGGTTTTGCTATTGGAGCTTGAACATCTGTCCACCCTCCCTTATATTCATCTCCGCTCCATATATGGATCCATATATCCTTCGGCAGATATACTCTCCATTGAGACTTTTTTGGTTTTATAACTGGAGCGATTAGGAGATCTGCGCCTAAAAGGTATTGATATTTAAGATTTTGAAGAATTTTATCATTAGGATAATGTAAAAAACACCCTCTCATAATCGGTATTCCCTTTTTTTGATACTCTTCAGACAAACTTTCCAAATAAGGTTTTAAATGAATATGAACCTTAACCATTTTACTCAAGTGTTCCATAGTTTCTCTATCGGAATCAAATTGCCAATTATCCCAAGGTCGAATTCCTTCATGGGTTCGCATGACCACAGAAAAGGCAGCAAGCTCCGCCCATCTCATAAAGACTTCTTTCGTGCGTTTAAAATCTCCTAAAGAATGAAAGCCTCCTATATCGAAATGATAATACCCAATACCGCAGAGTCCCGCAGAAATACCTGCAGGAATGACAGAAGCAAGCCCATCATGCATGCTCCAAGTCACTAATTGATCTCCAGCCCATATCATGGGAGCATATTTAGAGGTGTGAGTATACCCAGCGCGCATAAAGAATGTTACCTTGTCCAGAGAGTTGCTTTCTTTTAGAGCTTCATAATTGACTTTTGCCCATAATACGGGATATTGATTATGAAACTCTTCTCCACTTATTCTTGAATGACATGATACATTAACAGGCGTATATTCCCCATAATCACACATATAGCCATCTATCCCAATCTTAATCATATTTTTAATGATTACGGACTTGATCCAGTCAATTGTTTCGGGATTTGAAAGATCTAAAATTCCAAAGCAGTTTTCTGCCGTAGAATCATCATATAAAATTTTACCGTCTTTTACTTTTATAAGACAACCCTTCTCTAGTGCCTCATCGTGGAGTGGGGCTTTATCATTCAAATAAGGATTAATATAACCAAGAAATTTGATTCCATTTCGATTTAACTCCTCAATATATTGGGGTAAATTTGGATATAATTCTCCATCGTATTCCCAATTCCAAAAGAGTTGTTTTCCTTGAGAAGTCATGTTAATTCCTTCCCAATCTTGACACCATACAGCATTTACCTTAATATCATATTCTTGTGCTTTTGAAATCTTTTTATCTACAATCTCTTTTCCTCCTTGTAAACCCAACCATAATCCATCATAAGCCCAATTTACTAGTTCGGGTTGTCTTCCAAGAAAATCAGACAAATGAGAAACAGTCTCTATCAATGAATTATATTTGCCAATAATTATTTTCTTTGGAATTTCCCAAATATGTAAAATATGTTTTTTCGGATCTTTAAAATTGAATTTTGAATAGTAAAATGTGTCTATATGACAATAATAATTATGAGAGGAGATATAGGTAGGTTGTGGATAATATGTAGTATACCAATGCCCGGTTATGGGAGGATCTCCTCGTCCTACTCCTTGTTCTTCCACAAATAAAGGAAGTTCCTTGCCCCTCATGTTTATTTCAGAAAATTGCTCTCCACATCCAAATATGGCCTCTTCCTCTGAAGCATTGATTTTAATCCAAAATCTATTAATCTGTTTATCACCGCATTCAGGAGAGATTTCGATATAGTCTTTTTCCGTATTTTCGGTTATTTTAATATTTAAGCTGTGGTCTTTTGAATTTAATTCAACTCTTAAACTTCTCTCATCTTCGGAAAGAATTCTGTAATAAGAGAGAGGGACTCTTTTTTTGAGTTTATCTCTAATCTTAAAATCTCCCATCCTCATTCTATACTTTCCTTTTGCGATACCTATTTCGAATGCGGGATCTTTTTCTGTGTGATGGATGAATAAACAGCCTTTATAAAAAATTTTAAATTCCTTTTCCATTAATTTCCATTCAAGCATTATAACTCCTATTAAAGATTAATAGCTTAATGAATAAATTAATCATCTGTTATTTAAGAAGGAAATTATTACAAAAAAGGAAGAGGTTTTTTATCTCATATCATCCATATCAATAACTTTTTTTCCTAATCTGGACCTTTCTGCTGCGAAACCCATTAAATGAGATTCTAAGGATGCTCGAGCTGAAGTTAGTACTTCTTTCTCGCCATTATCACTAAATAGTAAGGAATTCACAAAAGATTCCATAAGACCTGAATCGCCATCACTATGCGCCTCAAAAGTAATATCCGATTCCCAAAGTATCTTCTCATCAACATTTCTATGATCATAATAGAGCAATTTCTCTCCTCCGTATGTAAATCGTCCTAAGAGAGATCCTTTCGAACCAGAAATTCTGATCCATCGTCCATCTAAATATGAATGACCCTGCATCGTCATAGTTGCTGTTGTCCCATTTTCGAACTGAATGGATACAATTTGATGATCTGGAACATCATTATCACATTTAAATACACAGCGTCCCCAAGAACTTTCCTGAAGTGCCTTCATCTTTCCTTCATAAGAAAGATCTTCAGTTATTACAGTGGCGGGCCAACGATTCCAGTTTAGCAATCCCTTCAGTGGCTTAAAAATATAACTGAGAACTTTTGAAAATTTTCTATGGTTAATCAGAAGATTCCCCATAATTCTTAACCAGCGCCTTTTAGATCTTTTTGTGATTCTAAGAATTGGTTCGCCCTTAACATATAATCGGGGAGCATACCAAGGACAATCGTCGGCCACGGGGCAGCCATCTGTACAACGATCGGGAGCCCCATCTGGCGCGTTCTCGGATTTAAAAAAAGTCAATTCACCAAACGAATGAATATATTTTGCTTTCGACTCAACGAGCCAATATAGTAAATCTAGGTCGTGAGAAGTTTTTGCCAATATTACTGGGCTAGAATCGTCCGCACTTCTCCAATTACCTCTCACATATCCATGAGGGAAATGCCAATAGGCAACATTTTCAGAGTGTTCGATATTTATAATTCTCCCCACTAACCCATCTTTTAAAGCTTTTTTAATTTTTGAAAACATTGTTGTATATCGTGCAACATGACAAATCCTTAGTTGTTTATTTGCCTTTTCGGAAGCTTTTACTATTTTTTTACATTCCTCCTCGGTTGTCGCCATCGGTTTTTCTAGTAATACATGATATCCCAATTCTAGTGCTTTCAATGCGGGCTCGGTATGCATTTTATCTTGGGTGCATATTAAACAAGCATCCGCAAGCTTTCCCGTCATTGGATTCAATAATTCTTCCCACGTTGAAAAGCAATGATTTTTAGGGATATTCCATTCATTAGCAAACCCAATCCTTCTTTCTTCTATAGGTTCGGCAACAGCAACAAAATCAATTTTATCTTTATTTTTAAGTCCCCATTTTCCATATGCATATCTCCCACGAGCTCCCGCACCAATTAAAATTGCTGTTATTTGAGTTTTATTTTTTTCATCGTTCATACGAATAAACTTCCTTAAATTTGGTTTTTCGGAGTCTTTAATGTATTCCAATCGGTGGTAATACTATAATCTGGATGGCCCCGAATATGTGTTACGGGGTAATCATCTCCAGATTGTCCTAATAATGCAATTCGTAAAACAAGATTCGCCCAATCGTAAGGAGTCCCATTTCGACAGTACAATCGAATTTTTTGCGAATTTAATACTTGCTTCATGCCGATCGTATAGGCTTCTTTGGGAAAATTTTCCAAATTACCTCCTATTTCAGCACGTATAGCATTAATGGTTATGGTAAAATTATTTAACCTGACCTTTCTGGGACTTGAGTTCTTGACCCCCTCTTGAGGTTCATTAAATGCGACATGTCCATGAATTCCAATACCTCCATAGCATATATCAATCCCGCCGACTTCATTAATGATATCTTCCAAGTCATTAATATTAGACTCATCTGGAAAAAATACTTGTTCTTCTTTCAAATTACAATAATTCTCAAGTAAATCAAAAAATAGGGATTTCGCGACCTTTTTAAAACTTAGAGGATGAGAAATATCCACAGCATTTCCATCATCATCGCAATATTCATCCATAAAGAAGAACCAACAGTTCTCTAATGATATATGTTCTTCATTTAGTAATTCAGCTAAGATTGGATATTGACCGGTTGGTCCTACGGGTAAAATTAAACGACTAATTTTATTATTCTCATTGTTCCGTTTTATTTCATCAATAATATCTTCAGCAAATCTTAGATTCAATACATCAAGGTCTTTACACACGATAATATTATCTTCTGCGTTTTTTATTACTTGTTGAGGGGTTAATCGTGCGAGTTTCCTAACTTCCTGCTTTCTATCATTCATTTTCAATCATTCCTAATAAATTTAAAATATTATTTGCAAAATATAGTTTTTGTGTCGCTTTATCAATATTAAATTGAACAAACCAATTTTTATCTTGGTTTAAATTGTCTTGAATTTTTGAATAATGCACATCTGTTCCAAAAATAAGCTTTTTAAACGCATCATCCCACCATAGCCATTTTCTCAGCCCAATTCTATCAGCACGTACACGCCACCCATCAGGTTCTCCTGTGATATCAGAATATACATTTGGACGCATTCGAATTAATTCGGCAGCCTCATTATTCCAATGTACCCCAAGGTGAGCAATAATAATATTTAATTTTCTAAATTTGTTAGCAATAGGTTCCAAGCGCATAGGATGCATATCCCAAGATGAATAAGATATCTCTTTCGATTGATTGGGAATAGTAACTATTCCAGTATGAAATAATATTGGCATATTCAATTTCTCTGCCATTTCCCACAGAGGATAAAATGATTTGTGATTGTATGGTTTGGTGGGAATCGTCACTTTTAGCATTTTAAATCCATCATTATAAGCGTCTTGAATATCATCAATTTCAGAAACTCCTGGTCGGATAAAATACGAACCAATTATTTTATCCGGATTCCTTTTGAATGCTCTTTTCACATCTGAATTGTTTCTACAAAAAAATTCTTCACCTAAACCGCTCAAACAACATTTTTCTATTCCATTTTTCTCCATAGTTTTTAAAAGATTTTTAATATAATTCGGTCCATCCAAGTAATGTGCATGAGCATCAATAATCCTCATTTAAACACCTTCATTTAACTGCTACTAAGTTTAAATCAATTCTCACTAATAAAAAAACCCTATGATAATAGCCTAAAATCTACTTTACTAAAAAATTAAGATGCTAATTCCTTGCAATTCCACACTGCAAAAGAATATAATATCAATACTATCTCTAAAGAATCGATATAAAAACTAAAAAAGAATGGAGGTTTCTTAGATGAGGATTACATCTAATATAATCTTCTTAGTAATGACCCTTCATCTCGTGCCTCTCGTCTTCTACTTTCCCTTTCAGAAGTGGATCATTTGTTCTAATCATCCAATCGTTTAATTCAGTTCTCAATTCATATAGAATATCACTATAATCTGCACTTTCGAGAAGATTATTCATCTCATTTGGATCTTTCTCAAGATCATATAATTCTTCCATAGCGCGTGGTTCTTGGCTTTTTTCTTTCATCACTTTTCCCGAAGGATCCATCATAATATCTTTAGGTATTTGATAAAGAGAATCCAATTTTTCAAAATTCTTTATGTATTTGAATTTATGGGTCCTGATCCCTCTCATTGGGTCATAGATTTCATGATATGTTTTTTCTGCATATATTTTTTCATGAATCTCTTCTGTCTCTCCTTTTAGTATAGGTATAAAGCTTTTACCTTCAATTTTTTCTCGTATTTTGCCACCTACTAAATCTATAAGAGATGGTAATAAATCGATATTGCTTAACATGCTTTTAACTACTTTTCCTCCGCTTAAGTATTCTGCGCCCGGATAGTGCATTAAGAGAATGGTTTTTAATCCCGGATCATATAGCGTGCATTTAGCCCGTGGATAAGGGATTCCATGATCTGTGGTATAAATAAATATAGTATTTTCCAATATACCAAGATCCTTCATATGATCCCATATCTTTCCAATTGTTTCATCGACAATTTCAACATTTCCGTAAAATCCCGCTAAATCTTCTCTAATCTCATCCATATCCGGGAGATAAGGCGGGACCTTTACTCTGTCTGTATCAACCGGTTCTGCCCACGCTTGATAAGGTCGGTGTACTTCGATCGTCCCTATATTGACAAAAAATGGCTTCTCATCGTCTTTATGCTCGCTGAGAAATTTTAGATATTTTTTTTCCATCCGAGCACGAGAATATTTAAATTCTGGACCTCGCTTGCTAATAGTATCGTATCCTAAGGTATTCGCATCATGAACTTCATGTTGCAGGCCTAAAAGGTGTGTTGTATAACCATTTTCTTTCAAATACATCGGGAGTGTTTTATTATCTTCGGGCATGCTCCATCCAAGGTTTACAAGGCCCATCAAACCATTCTGATGAGGAAATAGTGATGTTTTTATCGAACTTCTACTGGGACTGCATTGCGGAGCGGTACAAAAATAGTTAGTAAATTGAACCCCCTCTTGAGCAATTTTGTCTATATTCGGAGTATTCAACGAATTTGGCACTTCGGAATCATAGCATCCAGCATACTGTCCTTGATCATGGGTAATAAATAAAACAATATTCGGTTTTTTATTCATAATCTTAATTTAGGTTATCATTGGGTATTAAAAAAATTTTGATACAATAAAAAATTCTTATCCAAATTAGGAAAATTTTTTTGGAATCAATAATAAATCCACTTAACTAATAAAATTATTCTAATCTAACTTTTAACAATATAATATGAAATATTTCTTAGATAGTGCGATAATTGACGAGATAAAATATGCGAAAGAAAACTGGGGCATTGTGGGGGTAACTTCCAATCCGAAACATGTGAAGACATCGGGAAAAGAGTTTTTTACAGTTGTAAAAGAATTCGTTGACGCCTTTGATGATGATAATTTTCCCATATCTGTTGAAATCGACCCGCATATTGAAGACGCGGATACCATGATTAGTGAGGCGAAAAAGATCGTCGCCCTCTCTAATAATTTTGTTATTAAAATTCCTTGTAATGAACAAGGGTTAATAGCAACAAAAAAATTAGCAGATGAGGGAATCAAAGTAAATGTGACCTTAGTATTCACAAGCTCACAAGCCTTACAAGTTGGACGTTTAGGAGCTCGGTATTGTTCTCCATTCATTGGATGGCAAGAAGCAAGTGGCGTGGATTGTTATAATTTAATCGCAGATATCGTTACTATGTACCATAATTATGATTTTGATACAGAAATTATTGTTGCAGCTGTAAGAAATGGGAAGCAAATCGCCGATGCCGCGGTAATGGGTGCCGATATCGTTACCGCTGGTTTTGATGTATATAGAGAGAGTTTTGAACACCCCTTTACGGATAAAGGATTAAAAATTTTCCAAGATGCGTGGGATGAAACCGATATAGGTTCTCTCTAATACGAATAACTCAAGTTTAAAAATTTTAAAACTTTTTTCAACTTACTATAAATGACTACTAATAAAGTTTCTGAAACAAAAACAAAACAACCTAGAATCTCGAAACCTCCGTTAACTCCAAAATCATTTTTAAAATATCTCGGACCTGCTTTTATCTTTACCGCAGCGCAAATTGGGGGTGGTGAGTTCATTACGGTACCCTTACTTGGAGCTTACTTTGGAATGAGTGGTTTGTTTCTTGTACCTATTATAGCATATATTAAGATTTTTGGGCAATATTATTTAGTGCAGTATGGAGTTACCCGTGGGAAAACATTTCTTCAGACCAGTTGGGACCATAAATGGTTAAGATGGATGTTTTTTGCTCTAATGGGTGGTTGTTTTTTACATGCCATAATGATGGCGGGTCTATTAGGAGAAACTTCAGGAACGTTTAATTTTGTCTTTCCAATTAATATCAAAGTATGGATTATTATCATCGCGATCGCCGGTTTTATAATCGTTTCAACGAGAAGTTATAATTTATTGGAAAAAACTTCCACTGTACTATTATGGGTTTTTCTCTCATTGATCGTCATTGTTGCCATATTATTTTGGCCTAGTATTGACCAATGGATAGTTGGTTTCTCACCCACCTTCCCAGGAGCAAACCCTGGCTTAGAAACCTATTCAGGTATACAGACTCTTGCTGTTTTATTTGTCGTTTTGGGAGCGGGATTTGGCCCAACCGTTTCCTATATTTTTTACGCAAAAGACAAAAATATGGGTATGTTTGAAGTATCTTCTAAGGGATTCGATATTGAACCTGAAGATTTAACTAATGAAGAAATAAGGAGACTTAAAGGATGGAAAAAAGTTGTTCTATATCAAAACCTTGTTTCTGCGACTATTTTGAGCATATTTTCAATATTAATTTGGACCTCGGCAGCTGGAACACTTTTTAAAGAGGGTATAAAACCCCGAGGAGATGACCTAGTCGCACAGATGATCCTAATATTCACATCGACATACGGTGAATGGTCTGGCTATTTATTTATGATATGTGGCTCTCTCGCTTTATTCAGTTCTGTAATTGGCCCGCTATATGGCTTTTCTCGATTATGGGAAGAAAGTTTCGAACGTTTAGGATTATATCGAAAGTATAAAATTGATAAAAAGATTGTGTTTAGATTATGTTTGGTGATGTTTACGATATTTCCGCTTGTTCTCGCTTTGCTGTTCGATAATCCCATGCAACTATTTTCATTTTCAGGGTTAGTGACGGGACCAATACTAGGGATGGTTTATATTGTCCCAATAATCGTACTTTACTATGAAATGAAAAAAACTGCCCCAGAACTAAAGCCTAGACGATACTGGGCGATGGCTCTTGCGATTTTAAGCGGAATTCTCATGATAGTATTAGCTTTAATGGGCTTCTAATCAAAAATAATCCAATTATTCTTTTTCTTTTTCCTAGTACTAATGGTATTTATAATCAAAAAAACCAATATGTTTACAGTAAAGCTTAAGAACTTTCAGTATTAATGGAAGAAATTAAACATTTTTAATAAAGAATCGGAGATAATTAAACGAAGCTATAGTATAATAATAAAGGAAAAAAACTAATTAAGAGGTAAGAATAACCTACCATACTGACAAATTACTCATAGAAATTATTTTTATTTTTGCCAAATGAAAATAAAAATCAAAATTAAAGAAGAATATTGTAAAGGATGCGGATTTTGTGTTGAGATATGTCCTAAGAATATTTTAAAGCAAAATTCAAAATCTAATTTAAAAGGATATATTCTTCCAGAAGTAATAGATAGAGAGGAATGCATATTTTGTAAAAAATGTGAGCTAATTTGTCCCGAAATCGCTATATCAATAATAAGAGAGGAAGAAAATAATGAATGAAATCACGCTAGACGATATATTACAACCAAAAATCCAATTTGCTACTGGCAATGAAGCAATAGTATATGGTTCTTTACTAGCTAATTGTCGATTTTTTGCTGGTTATCCTATTACTCCAGCAAGCGAAATACTAGAAATGATGTCAAGATATTTGCCCTTATTAGAGAATGGATATTTCTTACAGATGGAGGATGAAATAGCATCAATTGCAGCAATTATAGGAGCGAGTTGGAATAATTATCGGACAATGACAGCTACTTCTGGACCCGGCTTTTCACTTATGCAAGAAAATATAGGCTATGCATGCATGACTGAAACTCCTTGCGTTATTGTTGATGTTCAGCGTTCTGGACCTTCTACTGGACAACCTACAAAACCTGCTCAAGGAGATACAATGGAAGTCAGATATGGCACTCATGGTGATCATAATATTATTGCACTTTATCCTAATAGTGTTCAAGAATGCCTATGGATGACTATAAGAGCTTTTAATTTAGCAGACAAATATAGAGTTCCTGCAATTCTACTATCAGATGCTGCTATTGCTCATACAAGAGAAAAATTAGTTATCCCGAATCAAAATGAAGTGGATATTATTGGACGCGTTCCAGTTACTATTGATAAACAGAAATACCATCCCTTTCGAACAGGTTATACTCTTCCAACAAAAATTCCAGAAATGGATAAATTTGGTAATAAATATCATACATACTTAACCGGTTTGACTCATGATTGGAAAGCATTACCAGAAACTGATGATCCCGAAGTTCATGAGAAATTGATTAGACGATTTTATGAAAAAATTGAAGATAACAAAAATGATATTGTAATTTTTGAAAAAAAATATGTCGATGATGCTGATATTGTAATTGTATCTTATGGAATTAGTTCGCGAACAGTTAATACTGCCATTGAAAGAGCACGAGAACAAGGGTATCGAGTTGGACACTTTCGTTTAATTACATTATGGCCTTTTCCATCAGAACAAATTTTAGATCTCTCTCTTGAGATAAAAAAATTTATTGTAGTTGAAATGAATTTAGGGCAAATGTATCATTCAGTTGTGGAACATTCATTGGGAAATTGTCAAATAGATTCATTATTTTCGATAGGTGGAAAAATTCCCAGCCCTAAAGAGATATTAAAAATTATTAAGAAGAGGATACTGTAAAATTGAAATCTGCTGAAGATTTACGTGAAAAGTATTTGCGTAAAGATCTTTTACCTTCCATGTTTTGTCCTGGTTGTAGTATTGGTCAAATCATGCATTATGTAGTAAGAGCAATTGATGATCTCCAAATATCACAAGATAATTTGGTTTTTGTATCTGGAATAGGATGCTCCTCACGATTACCCGCTTATTTTGAAGCATATGGAATCCATACATTACATGGTCGAGCATTAGCTTATGCTACAGGAATTAAGGTTACAAATCCCGATCTAACTGTAATTGTTTTCACGGGTGATGGTGATCTTGCTGCTATAGGCTTGAGTCATTTCCTACATGCCATTAGAAGAAATATCGACATAACGGTGATATGTGTCAATAATGAAACATATGGAATGACTGGTGGTCAAGTGAGCCCAACAACTTCAATGGGCACAAAAACCAAAACCACACCTTACAAAAACATTGAACATTCCTTTAATCTCTCCTTTTTAGCGAAAGCCGCAGGAGCTGTATATGTCTCTCGGTGGACTACAGCGCATTCGAGACAAGTAATAAAATCTATTAAAAAGGGAATTCAGAAAAAAGGATTAGCATTTATAGAATTAATTTCTGCGTGTCCTACAAGTAATAAAAGATTTGAAAATCCTATCGATTATCTAAATTTTTTTCTAAATGAAACAATTAATTATTCGAAAGCTTGTAAGGATGAATTCTCCAGTCACGTTTTCAAGGATTTGGATGAATGCTTTACAGCAGGATACCAAGGAAAACTCATCATAGGAGAAATCACTGACCTTGATAAACTTGATTATCATACCTTATACAAGCAATTAAAAGAGAGGATTCAAGTTGAATTTTGGGATGAACGATCAAAAAGAGATTAGTCTACGGTTTTGCGGTGCTGGTGGAATGGGGGTTATCCTCGCTAGCATAATATTAGGCAGAGCTGCTATAAATGAAGGTAAAAATGCAATACAAACGCAATCATACGGTGCTGAGCAAAGAGGTACAAAAGTAAAGAGTGATATATTAATTTCTGAATGTGAAGAACCCACTTTCCCATTATTTGATGAAGTAGATATATTAGTCGCATTTTCACAAGACGCTTTTAATCACTTTTATCCAAGTGCTAAAAAGGAGAGTATAATTCTCATAAATGAGGATCTAGTAGAAACAAATGTTAATGAAAAGAAAATTTATAGAATTACCGCAAATACCTTAGCGGAAGAATTAAATAATTCTAAAGTAATAAATATAATAATACTTGGAAGTTTACTTAAGATTACTAATATTGTTTCAAAAAAATCTCTAACTAAGGCTATTGAAACATCAGTTCCACAAAATTATAAAAAAGTCAATATTGATGGATTTGAAAAAGGATATAATATAGATTTTTAATATTAATCTAATTTTATACTTCTTAATAAGAATTGAGAGGATTTGAGAAATTTGGAAAAAGTAGCAATTATCGGCGTCGGACACACTAAATTCGGCCAACTTGAAAGCAAGAATTTAATGGATCTTCTATGTGGTGCTTCATTAGAAGCGATACATAATTCTAACACCGAGAATGTACAATTTGATTCTGTTCATGTGGGTTGTATGAGCGCATATGCATTTAATAACCTCTCAGGTGTTGCGAGTGCTTTAGTAGATAGAATTGGATTAATTCCCGCTGCAGCGAATCATTTAAAAAACGGTCCCGCGAGTGGAGGATCAGCAATTATGGCAGGATTTCAATCAATTAAATCGGGTATGAATGATCTAGCACTTGTTGTTGGAGCTGAAAAAATGACTCATATCACCACACCCGGGTATATAACTTCAAATGTAGCAACAATTACTCACCCTACAGCAGAGCGAATTCATGGAATATCACTACCTGGGATGGCGGGTTTGTTAGCGAGAATATATTTGAAAAAATATAATGCTAAATTAAGCTGGCTTTCAGATATTGCCATAAAAAACCATAATAACGGATCTCTCAATTCATTAGCCCATTTCCAACGATCCATCGAAAGTTTCATGGAAAGTGCTATTAAGAAGGGAAAGGGAAATTGGGAAAACATACATGAATTTTTAGAAGATGATGATAGAAATCCAATAATAGCTGACCCCCTTAGACTATTTCATATCTGCCCAATTTCAGATGGAGCAGCTGCGCTTGTACTCTGTGATGCGACAAATGCAAAAAAATATTGTGATACCCCGATTTTAATTTCAGGAATTGGGCAAGCGACCGATACCCACATAGTCTATGAGCGAGAGGATATAACTACTTTAAAAGCTCTGAAGATATGTTCACAAAAAGCCTATCAAATGGCGGGATTACAACCATCAGATATTGATGTAGCTGAATTACATGACGCATTTGAAATATTAGAGGCTGTAGAGAGTGAAGATATTGGTTTTTTTGCTAAAGGAGAAGGCGCAAAAGCAGCTCATAACGGTCTAACGCAAATCGACGGGCAAATCCCTATTAACCCTTCTGGAGGCTTAAAAGCGCGAGGACATCCTTTAGGGGCAACGGGAGTTGCTCAAGTAGTGGAATTATTTTGGCAACTCCGTGGAGAGGCAGGAAAAAGACAAGTTCAAGATGCAAAGAGGGGAATCACATGCAATTTTGGTGGATTTGGAAACAATATTATATCTGTTATCGTAGAAAAGATGTGAATTGGTATAATGACCAAAAAAGAATTTGAACTATATTGGAAAAAATGCGATAATTGCGGATTTTTACAACATCATTCTCATATAAGATGTTTGAATTGTAAAAATGAACAATTTACTAAGGTTGAGCCATCCGGAAAGGCTAAACTTATAAGTTATACGATTTTAAAGGCACCTCCAATGGAATTTCGAGATAAAAATTCCTATGCAATAGGCATAATTGAATTTGAAAATGGGATTAGATTAATGGGGCAGATTAAGGAGGATGCTAATTTAGAAAGTGGAATGGAAGTACAATTCCATTATGAGACCATCTGTAAAGATTTAGATGGAAGGGAAATTACTACATACATTTTTGAACCCGCTAAACAATAAATCCATATAAAGAGGAATTGGAATATGTTTTCAGAAGAGGAATTACAAAAGTTAAAGGAAATGAAAGAAAGATGGAAGTCAAAAGTATTAGAAAAATATATGAAAAAAGGAGAGAGAATAGAGGAATTTAAGACACCTTCAGGGATTCCCATAAAGCAAATATATGACCCGTTAGAGATAGAAAATTTAAATTACATAAAAGATCTTTCCTATCCGGGATTAACTCCTTTTACGCGGGGGGTGTATCCCACGATGTATAGAGGAAGGATCTGGACCATGCGGCAATATAGTGGATTCGCTGACGCGAAAAAAACGAATGAACGCTTTAAATACTTAATCTCCCAAGGGCAAAAAGGTTTATCTATTGCGTTTGATCTTCCCACGCAAATGGGATATGATCCTGATAATGAACTCTGTTATGGAGAGGTGGGAAAGGTTGGTGTTTCTATTAGTTCCCTAAAAGATTTCGAGGAATTATTTCAAGATATTCCCTTAGAAAAGATATCGACAAGTATGACTATAAATTCCCCAACATCAGTATTATTAGCGATGTACATAGCAATGGCCGAAATAAGAGGTATAGATAAAAAAGAATTACGAGGAACGGTGCAAAATGACATATTAAAGGAATATGTTGCGAGAGGAACGTATATATTCCCGCCAGAACCTTCCCTACGATTAACTGCGGACATTATTGAATATTGCTCTGAATATATGCCACGATTCAACACAATAAGTATAAGCGGATATCATATGAGAGAGGCGGGATCAAATGCAATACAAGAACTTGCCTTTACTTTAGCAAATGGTATTGCTTATGTAAAGGAAGTTTTAAAGAGAGGGATTGATATTGATGATTTTGCTCCAAGATTGTCTTTTTTCTTCGCAGCCCAAAATGACGTATTCGAGGAGATAGCAAAGTTCCGAGCCGCAAGACGTTTATGGGCACATATAATGGAAGAAAAGTTCAATGCTAAAAATCCGAATTCTTTAAAGATGAGATTTCATACCCAAACCGCGGGGATAACGCTTACAGCTCAACAACCAAATGTAAATATTATAAGAGTAGCTATACAAGCTTTATCGAGCATCTTGGGAGGCACTCAGAGCTTGCATACTTGCGGAGCTGATGAGGCCTTAAGTATTCCCACTGAAGATTCTGTAAGAATTTCCCTAAGAACCCAACAAGTTCTTGCCTATGAATCGGGTATTACTAATGTGGTTGATCCTGTGGGTGGATCATACTATCTGGAATATCTAACAAACGAATTGGAAGAAAGAGCAATGGACTATATTAATAAGATTGAAAAAATGGGGGGTATGACTGAGGCGATAAATAAAAATTTCATTCAAGACGAGATTTCTGAAAATGCTTACCTAACCCAAAGGAGAATTGAAAAGGGAGAAAAAACCATTGTTGGGGTAAATGCCTTTCAAACAGAAGAAGATCTAAAAATTGAAACGTTCAAATTTAACGAAAATATTACCAAAAGAAAAATTGACGAATTAGATAACCTAAAGGAAGAAAGAGATAATGATTTAGTGAAAAATCGGTTAGATGAGCTGAGAAATGTCGCTGAAAGCAATGAAAACATTATGCCCGCAGTAATAAATGCCGTAAAAGTGTATGCGACATTAGAAGAGATCTGTGATATACTTAGAGAGGTCTTTGGTGAATATCAAAGTAGAACTATTTTTTGATCTATGCTTTTTCTAATCGAGCTTTAAAAACAGATTTATTTGAAATATTATCTTATCCATTATAGAAGATATTCTTATTACAAACCAAAATTTTGTAAGTTACATAATATTTTCATTCGATTGACTTGATATTTAATCAAAGAATTATCGGTATACACGCTTATGAAAAAAAAAGTTTTAGTCTTTGAACCGAAGAAATGTATTGGATGCCGATTATGTGAGGGATATTGTGCGATGACTCATTATGGTGTTAATAATCCTTCAAAATCATGTATCCGTATCATCAGAAACCATGAAAAACAATTAGATATTGCTATCTATTGTCATCAATGTGTTAACCCTTCTTGTGTGAAAGCATGCAAATTTGATGCTTTAAGTGTAGATTCTGAGACTGGAGCGATTGTGGTTAAGGAGGATAATTGCACAGTTTGCAGAATGTGTATTGAAGAATGTCCTTACGCGGTTCCTTCTATCCATCCAGATAACAATATCATAATGATCTGCGATTTATGTGGAGGGGATCCTAAATGTGTTGAAATATGTCCAGAAAATGCGATTCAATACCTTGAAATTCATAAAGCTGACAATATATACAAATCTATGTATACTAAACAAGTAGTAGAACATTTAACTCATAGAGAGGAAGGAAAATGAAAAAATCTTTTGGAATGGTTGGTAAATTACTACGAGTTAATCTCACAACGGAAAGGATTTGGACCGAATCTATTAGCTTTAAATTATGGGAAGCCTTTTTGGGAGGGCGAGGACTTGGAGCTTATTATTTAATGAAGGAAGTTCCTCCAGAAACAGACCCATTAAGTCCAGATAATAAACTTATTTTCATGAATGGACCATTTGCGGGTTCGCTAATTCCTGGAAACAATAAAATATGTGTCACCTTTAAATCTTATCTCACAGAAAGTTATTCCTATTCATTATGTGGAGGTTTTTGGGGTCCAGAATTAAAATATGCTGGCTATGATGGTCTTATAATCGAAGGAAAGGCATCAAAACCAGTGTATCTCTGGATTGATGATGAAGATATTGAGATCAAAGTTGCAGATCATATTTGGGGAGAAATGGTCCCCGAAAGTGAGCAACAAATTCGAAAAGAACTTGGAGAGGATGAAACCATTCAGATTGCCGTCATAGGGCCCGCAGGAGAGAAAAAAGTGGCTTATGCATGTATAACTGCTGGTCAATATAGAGAATTTGGGAGGGGAGGTTCTGGTGCAATAATGGGAGCTAAAAATTTGAAAGGGATCGCACTCCGAGGATCTCATGATGTCATTGTTGGCAAACCAAATGAATTAATCCCCTTATCAAAAAGATTAATTCAAAATCTGCGAAAATCATCTGGAGGTCAGATTCGAAGGAAATATGGCACGATGGAGTTAGTTGAAAGAATAAATGATGCAGGGTTTTGGGTTACTCGGAATTTTTCAGAAGGGTATTTTGAAGAAGGTTATAAGCTGGAAGGAAAAAAAATGCGCCAAGAGATCGTGAGTGGCGATAGTTCTTGCTTTGGCTGTCCTATAGGGTGTGGCAAATGGACTTATCTTCAAGCAGAAGATGGAGAGGTCTTAAAAATGGAAGGTCCAGAATTCGAAACTGTTGGAATGCTCGGTTCAAACTGTGGAATTAGCGACTGGAAAACCATAATGGAAGCAACTAAGATTTGCGATACTTATGGATTCGATACAATTAATGCCGGCGGTTGTGTTAGTATGCTAATGGAAGCCTATGAATCAGGCGTCTTGGACAAAAACGATATCGATGGAATTACCTTGACCTTCGGGAATGGGGACGCTCTATTGAAAATTCTGAAAAAAATAGGAAACAGAGAAGGAGTCGGGGATATTCTCGCAAAAGGTATAGAACGTGCCGGAAATGAATTAGGCATTTTAGAATTTGCGGTTCATTCAAAAGGACAAACTTTTCCGGTCTATGATCCTCGTGGCGCAAAAGCGATGGCATTGACATATTCCACCAGCCCAAAGGGGGCACATCATATGTTCGCAACAACATTCGGAGCTGAATTAGCAATGGGAAATAGGTTTGAAGAGGAAGGAAAAGCGAGTCTAGAAAGAACCCATCAATTCAGTATGGCAATTGTTGACTCTATTGCTCTATGCTCTACCATGCGAGCGGGGATAACGTTGAATGATCAAGCGGAAGCATATTCAGTTGTCACAGGAATGCAAATGGATGTTGATAAATTAAATGAAGCTGCTGAGCGCATTATTAACCTTGAAAGGATGTATAATGTTCGTTTAGGCTATAATCGTGAGAATGATACTTTGCCGAACAAATTTCTAAATGTAGCGATGCCGAAAGGTGAGAGTAAAGGACAAACTGTAAATCTTAGTACAATGTTGGATGAATATTATGAAGTTATGGGTTGGACAATGGACGGAATCCCAACTAAAGAGAAGCTACATCAATTAGAATTAAATCGATTTATAGATGGGATCTAATTCTTCTTCTATTGTAATTGATTGAAAAAATCATTGAATTTTAAATCATAAAAATATTCATCAGGAATGAAACCTCAAAAATTTCCTAAGATACGCTCTATCACTCAAGCCATCCGATTTCCTGAAGTGGAGAATCTCGAATCTTTGATCATTTACAAGCTTAAGGAATTTGGAATGGATAAATTAGTTTCTAATGGTGATAAAATCGCATTAACTGCCAGCTCTCGGGGAATAAAATTCCAAGCGCTCATTCTCCGAATTCTGGTGGATTATCTTAAGAAACAAGAGGCTAATCCTTATATTATTCCCGCGATGGGGAGTCATGGAGGCGCAACAGCTAAGGGACAGATGGAAATTTTGAAAGAATATGGAATAACTTCACAATCAATGGGCTGTCCTATAAAAGCCAGTATGGAAGTTGTTAAAATTGGAGTAACTGAATTTGGAACACCTTTGGTTGTTAATAAATATGTTTTAGATGCAGATAAAATTTTTATAATCAATAAAATTAATACTCATTCCAAATTCGTAGGTCTGGTAGAAAGTGGCCTTAGTAAAATGTGCTTAATTGGTCTCGGAAGCCATCAAGGTGCTAAACTTTATCATCGACTTATTGAAAAATATTCTTGGACTACTGTTATCAAATCGCTGCAAAATTTAATTATGGAGAAATTACCAATTATGGCTGGATTGGCAATAATTCAGAATGCTTATTATGAAGTTTCTGAGATTCATTTGTTAAGACCAGAAGAATTTTCTAAGAAAGAACCCAAATTATTAGAAAGGTGTAAAGAAATCAAACCTAAAATTCCTTTCAATGACTTGGATCTCCTCATTATTGACGAGATGGGTAAAAATATCTTCGGTACGGGCATGGATACCCAAATCACGGGTAAGAAGCCCAACTCTGAGATGGATGTTCAATGGGTATTTGTCAGAGATCTGACTGAAGAAACTCATGGAAATGCTCAAGGTATAGGTCTTGCAGATTTTACTACCAAACGTTTGGTGGATAAAATAGATTTCTTACAGACCTATGAGAATGCTTTGACGGCTTATCGTACAGATTCTCCAAAAATTCCAATCTTCCTTCCCACTGACGAGCAAGTATTGAATAAAATAATCGATGTAGCGGGGATAAATAACCCATCGGAATTTCGAATAGTTTGGATTAAAAATACTTTAGAACTTGGAAAAATGTTAGTCTCCGAAGCTTTGTTTGATGAAATAGAAAGTAAAAGTACTCTTAATTCTGTTGGGGAAATAGAAGATATACAATTTGATAAGCAAGGTTTTTTGACAAATTCTAAAAAATATTGGTAAAGCTTGTGTATGTTTAGGAAATAGTTATTTTTATTGGGAATTAATAATTAGCGTTTTTAATTGGTTTTTAAATACATAGACACCTCCCAACTGAAAATGGCAGATGTGAACTATACGTTCTTGCTTTCTTTAACCATAATCACCTTGGGATATTTACTGAAAAAAGCGGATATCATCTCAGAAGAGAATGGAAGATCCATAGCAAAGATCGTATTTAATGCAACATTGCCCGCTCTTATTTTTAACACGATTGTCTCAATCGAGATTACACCAACATTAACCTTGCTTACAATAATTCCCTTATTATATGCTGGTTTTGTATTTACTCTGTCTTATTTAGTATATCGTAAAGATACATCTTCAAATAAGGGGCTTTCATTGATGAGTGTGATAGGTTTTAATGTTGTACATTTAGCATTTCCTTTAATAGAGGGTATTTGGGGATCTGAAGGATTAAAATACATAGCGATGTTCGATATCGCAAATGGTTTCGTTATATTTGTAATGTGTTATTTAGTAGGTTCGATATTTTCTCCTAAAAACGATAACATAAATAAGAGAGACATTTTTAAAAAGAGTGCAAGAAAATTATTATCTTCTGGACCACTGATTGCCTATTTCGTAGCTTTAATTCTAAATCTCTCTGGTCTCTTAATTCCCGCCTTCATTAGTGAGATTATGAATATTCTTGGAAGGGCTAATTCTGCTTTAACTCTATTATTACTCGGAATTTTCTTGAATTTTCATTTTGAGAAAAGTAAATGGAAAAATATTTTTAAAATCTTAGGTATTAGATATTTATTTGGACTTGTAATTGGGATATCTCTTTTTTTCTTATTACCGTTTAATCTCCTCTATAGAGGGATATTATCTATTGCTTTAATTTTGCCAATAGGCCTTGCGATGATTCCCTATGCCGTTGAATTTGAATATGACGAAGAATTGGTGGGAATGGCAATCAATTTATCGTTGATAATTTCATTTGTTTTGATGTGGCTCCTAATCCTAATTTTAGGATTTGGATAACTCCTAATGTTTCAGAATTTGAATTTTTGAAAAAGAAAAAAATATGATTTTCATTATGAAATCTTCTGGAACTCATAGAGACTGTCAATGTTTCTAACATACTGAAATAAATCTATGCTAAGTATGCGAGATTTAATTTGTCGTTCATTAAAATGATGATCGTCCACCCAGAGGCTCCCATCATTTTTTAATACTCTATAGAACTCTTGTAAATGGCTTTTATAATTTTCCAATGCGTGTAACACATCTATCAATACTACTTTATCGATTGAACTATTTTCTAAATCCACCTTGCAATCAGTAGTAATTGTATCAATATTGTTAAGACCATTCTTATCTGCTCTTTTTTGTACTTTTTCTGATGCTAATGGATGGCTATCTGCTGCGAACACCTTTCCAGTGGAACCTATTTTTTCTGCTATGGGAACGGTATAACTTCCTGGACCGCATCCATATTCTAATATATAATCACCTTTGTGAAAATCTATTTTTTCGATTTTTTTCATAGGATTCTTGAAAAAGTCCCTGATTTTAAAGAAAAAAGCCATTACCTTAAAATATAAACTGCTTTTGTGCTTATGACTGTTATTATTCATTTTTATTATCACTACCATTAGGTTCAAATGCTTGAAATAATTTAGCGGCGAATCCATTCAATTCTGAAGCTTTGATTAGACCTAATCCCTTATTGATAGCACCAAATACCAAGATCTTGTCTCCTTCATTTATGTTGAATACTTCTCTCGCTTCTTTAGGAATCGTTATTTGCCCTCTCTCACCAACTGTTGATGAGCCAAAAAACATTCTATTTTTTCTGTGTTTTTTCATATTATTTCATCTCTCTATGAGAAATTCACATCTTTCATATTATTCATATTGTTCATATTATGCATACTTTATAAATATTTTGAAGTACCTAAAACAAAGAAATTAATTCTTTAATATGTTAACAAATACTTTTTCCTTATCTATTTCATGACCTTTCCACGACATCTTATTGATGAAAATGAAATTGAATTGGTTAATAGATTAGCTTCTTAACCAAATAAATATTTTGAAATCCTATTTAAATTATATAAGGGCAATCCACTGATTCATCAAAACTTATTTTTCATCAATTTGATCTCATCCTAATAACACTATAAATTATAGCCATAGAAAATTTATTGAGAGATAATTGGTTCTTATTTAGTAAAACTAATCGTAAAAATGATCTACTTATGAGTTGAATGAAATGAAAGAAAAGATCAAAATCGGGGTTTGCTGCTTGGCACGTAAAACTTTTGATTTTAATGCCGCTCTTAATATTTATAAAAAGATTCAAGAAGAATTGAAACAGATTGAAGCAATCGAATGGGTTTTTATTGAAGGGTTGGTTATTGAAATAGAAGAAGGACAAGAAGTGTCGCATTATTTTGCATCTGAGGAGGTTGATGGATTAGTGGTAATAAGCGGAACATTTGCGTTAGGACATTTAGTATTGGAACTCAATAAACGAGTACGAAGACCTATTCTTTTATGGGGATTGGAAGAATTACCATATGATGGAGGGAGAATACGATTAAATTCCGTGTGTGGAATAAATCTAAACACGTCTAATCTCTATAAAGCGGGTGTGAAAAATTTTCATGTAGTAATTGGAGATAAAATCGATGAAGATTGGTTGGACGCTATCCGTATTAAAAAGGTCCTCTCAGAAGCACACATAGGTGTACTTGGTTCGAGAGCTCACGGATTCTTCAATCTTGATGTAGATGAGTTGGGATTATATAAAGAACTCGGGGTTCTAGTCGATTTTTTTCCGCTAAGAGATTTATTCACCCAAAATATCGATTACCACAAACTTCCCGAGAGAAAAAATCAATTAGAAACCTTATTTGACCTTTCCAGATTAAACGAGAATCAAGTAGAAAAAGTTGCAGAGTTAATAATAAAATTTGAAACTTTTATTGAAAAGAATGACCTCACATCAATTGCAATACGCTGCTGGCCAGAATTCGCTGCCCAATTTGGAATCTCGCCTTGCGCCGCGATGTCAGTACTTCAATCAGAAGGGAAGATCCTGACGTGTGAGGGAGATGTATTAGGCAGCCTATCTATGATTGCTCATTCCGCTATTGGGGGAGAAACACCATATTTAGCTGATTTCTCTCAAATTGATTTTAAGGAGGATTTTGGACTTTTATGGCATTGCGGAGTGGCCCCATGTAATCTCTGGGATGGGCAATGTATAAGGGCTTTAGATTCTGATTTTGCGGGGGGTAAAGGAGTAACAGCAGATTTTGTGATGAAATCGGGGGATATTTCTCTCTTACGATTTGATTATGCTCCAGGAGAATATAGAATATTCGTTCAAAAAGGTAAAGCAATCCCAATGGAAAAGGAATTAAAAGGAACCTACGCTAAAGTTAAATTCAAAGATAATGTACGAGTAGTATTGGACAAGATAATAGACAATGGAATTGCCCATCATATTTCAGTCGTCTATGGTGATTTTATTACACCAATAGAAATATTTGCAAAAATAATGGATTGGGAATTAATAGATTAATCTAAATGTATCTAATCAACAAATATAAGATTTAATCTTTAACAATAGAGAAAGAAAAAAAAATTTAGGATTAAATATTTAGCTCTTCAAGTTTAGCAATATTACTTTCGAGTTCCTCTTGGGATATTGTATAGAACTTAGTAAAAACTATAACCCCAATCCCCATTATTATCAATGGAAAAATAGACATAAAAATCCTTAAGCCCCACACATCTCCAAATAAAAATTGAGTTAAGAATATAAAGACTAACCATATGAAGTAAGAAGTTCTTTGAAAGAAAACAACAATCCCTCTATAAAAGCCTTCCTCTCGTTTATTACTTTCCACAGCAGTTTTATCTACAATAGAAGAGTATACAGGGGAATTCATACTTTCAATAGCCCCATCTACAACACCAGCAACACTTGAAACAACAAAAACAAATATAAATCCAGGTATTCCTTCTGGCGAAAATAATAATGGAATTCCCGAAACGGTTAAAAATGCGGCACCTGTTAACAATACTTTCCTAACACCAATTTTATTAGAAAGTTTATACCAAATAGGAGCTGTTAAGGGGACGAAAATAATATATCCCAAGAAAGCTAATTCTCCAATGGTGGTACCTATATTTATTACTTGTTCTGCATAAGAGGTCATAGCTCCCATAATACCACCCATAGTTATTGAATAACATACAAAAAGCACCAGATATCCAATAAAGTTTTTATTTTTTGACGCGATTTTTAAGTCTTCGATTATATTCGTATATTCAAATTGGTCCAAATTTATTTGTCGATCCCGTATTTCCTTAGGTTCTCTCACCCCAGGTATCATAAGAATCGCAAATATAAATGATAATAATGATAGGACAACAGCTTGAATACTGTATCCAAACACAGTCTTGCCAAAAATCTCTAATAGCAAACTTGGTATCAAAAAGCCCAAAGCGATTCCAATTGTATCTAAAATGGCTTCAACAAATCCAGCAAGCTTTCGCTCTTTATCAGAGACAAATTTTTTTGGAAATAATCCCCACCTATTTATATCCATTAAGGAGAAGAATGTATCAAAGAGGAGCATAAAAACTAAAAACCATATAAAAACACCAAGTGAATATCCCAGAAATGGATTAGTGAAAATAAAGATAAGCATAAAACTGAATGGAAACACTCCCATCATGATAAATGGAAATCGTTTTCCCCATCTTTTTACAAATCTTGTGGATCTGTCGCAGAAATGGCCAATTATAGGGTCGTTGAACATGTTATATACTGTGAATATGGCAAATGCAAGAAGGAATAGAATTGGTTCTATTTTTAGCACGTCCTCGTTGAATTCAAAAATTCTTGTCCGAAAATTTTGGTTTATTGTGAACCAAATCAAATTTCCCAGCTGAAATGATGCGATGATTTTTACGGAATTCTTCTTACTATCTTTTTTTTCAATATTTTTAGTAGATTCATTCATAATTTTATCTCAACATGAATGTATTTATATATATTGATGATAAGACTTATCATCTTTTATTTAAAAAACTTTTTCTTCAATTAGGTTTTTGACTTTATTGGATAACTCCACAATGGAAAAATATTTACCAATTTTCTTTTCAACGCGTAAAATCAAATCAGAGCAAATATGGAAAAATTTATACCAATTTATTTTTAAGTATATTCTTATTTACTTTGTTAAACGGGAATAAGAGTAATTATGAAAATATCTAAGCAAAAATTAATTTCGATATTAGTAGTGGGGATGTTTTTATTTAGTATTAGTATTTTTTCCTTCCAAGCATCAAACGTTAGAGATAATAATGAAAATGACGAAAAAATAGAGTTATTGAACGTTTCCTATAATTTTGGGGATGAATATTTTAATGGAACCGGTACTAGCTTAAACGTCTCACTTTTTGGCAATAGGAGCGAAACCAAAGCATTGAGTATAAATGAAGAGGATCTAATCATTTCTAATGAAAAAAATGGTTGGAACATGTCGGAATTTATATTAAATTTTTCAGATATTAGAGCAGAACGAAAATATGTGAAATTTGAAACCAGAAATGATGGGTCAATAGAATTTATCGGAACAGATAGATATTACGCCATGTCATTTGAGATACCAAATACATGTATATTAAAGAATCTTTCAATTTTTTTACAATATCCTGGAGGAAAAGGTCCTCAGGGCTTTCAGAAAGATTCTAGTTTTAGTATTACAGTATATAATTCTACGAAGGAATCGGGAATTTTAGAGCCCCATTATCCAATTCATCAAATTGAAGATGATATTAATTTTGATTTATCAGATGAAAATGTCACCCAACCAGCTAAATGGTATCAATCAGATTTTGATGATAGAATTTTAAATATATCTAAGACACATAACAATACCTTTTTTGCTGTATTTCAATCAATAGAGTATCCAAGTGGAATCTTTGGAAGTCCAAGTGCGTATATCTATTATGCAGAAGAACAAGAATCTGATGAATATAATATCATATTCCATGAAGGCTCTGGATCAACCTCCAACTGGAGTATTATAAATCATCAAAATGGTATGTTTAAAGTAAATCTTGCACCACTAAATGATACTCCTACACCTCAAGAAATTAATCTGACTGTTTTTGATACCCAAGTTAATAAAAACGGATTATACCTAAATAATTCCTTTTTTCCCCATATCAATAACGAATATTATATACCAATTAATTCACCATGGTTTGGAAATATAGAAGTTAATGTGAGCTTCGAGGGTAAATTCCGCTATGATAGGAAATCAATTAGTATATTCAAAGCTACAAAAGATTCTGGTGTCACTTGGAACTCAAGCTTAGAAATTCAAGAATATAATAATGAATTCTATAATAAGAGTGCCAAATTTTATAAACCAGAATATTGGAGTTACGGTTTTGTATATAAAAACACAGAGCTCTACGAGGATATAAACAATCAATCCAAATTTATTGAACTGAATAATATTTCTAATGCTACATGGATTATAAGCTACACCCAGGTAAATAATATTATAAGCCCTAATTACTTGTATTCTTCTAATGAAAATAACTGGGAAGATTTCTCAGATAAAGAATATATCAATGCAAGCAATTATATAAATATAACATCTACTTTTAATAACTCCAACGGAGATGCGCTATTGTATATCTATTTGGGTTCTTCTACCGAAGCAAATTTAAAAATACAACAAGATATAACAAATCAAAATCACAACTTCCCTCTATGGAGTTTTAAATCCAATACCTCGATTTCAGAAAATGATACCCTATCAGAAATAAGATTAATGACCAATAACGGGACAATGGCAGGAATTGTTTCAAAATCAATAAGTGTAATCTTAAACAAGAATCAAACGGATTTAATAATGACTTCG
>WJIN01000169.1 GCA_014730295.1 Promethearchaeota archaeon
ACTTAGGTAAAAGATCATGTGGTTCCGCAACTTCAAATTTCTTCTGTTTACCCGAATCAGATGGTTTCGTTGCATTACTCATAATATTATTTTCACATTTAAAGTTTAAAATTTTAATTCTGATATTTAATAATAATTTCAGATCTCGTTAAATATTTTTTCTCATTTTTCTTTCCTATTTTTCAGATCTGGAAATCTCCTAATTATGATACTTAAAAGATTTTTTTCTTAGTTTCAGATTTATTGTAATAAAAACCATTTTGAATCTCCTAAAAATTGATTAAACAAAAAAAAATTGAAAGAATGATGATGTATAGTAAGCTTTCTTTGATCTTTAATATTATAATGAATTGATGTTTTTCCGCTACGAATCACTCTTTTTCAAATCTGAAAACTCTAACATAGAGAAGGTTAAATATATCTCTCTGAAGATTAGAAGATTTGGAAATTTTTCTCGTCTAATCTAATGATTTTTACTATAAATCACAAAATTATTAATTCCGTTATTGATTTTAAGATATGATTACAAAAGACCTTTTTAAGGTATTAATTATAATTTAAAATATAAATATCTAGATTTTGTTTCGGTGAAAAAAATGTCTAATCAAGACTTTCTCATAGATAGATTGAGAATAGGGGATCTGATCGATTTATCAATGGTAGAGATAATTTCTCTTAATGCATTACTAGAATATGGAAAACCAATTGTGAGATATACCCTATATGTAATCGTAAATGAATATATCCAGAGCAAAAAGTTAAATTTGGAGATAGAAGATCTAAATTCTTTACCTCATCATGAAAAGAAACTCTATCAATATCTACAAATTAAAAATAATCACGATACTGATTTATCTACATCTAGTTTCTATAATAATCTCTCAAATCTCGAGAAAAAAGGATTTATAAAATTTAACGAGAATAATAAGGGTCGAGTCGAAACTGTTGAAATAACTTCATTAACCCGATACGTTATTAAGTATTTACTCCAATATTTTATGGATTCTGCGGTGATTCCTGATTTTGTTAAATTTGATGAAGGATTAACCCAGAAAATTAAGGAAAGGAGTGGAAAAACTTATTTAGAGAATATTATGGCACTTTGGTTTTCTGAATATATTCAACTTAGATTAATTAATTGGTTTAAAAATTTAGCGAATGAAGTTTTTATACTTTCAAGAAAAAAAAAATATGAAGAATATAGTAAAACTGACTTGGAAAACGTTCATATCGCAAAAGTTCATAAAAAGATGATTAGGGAACCAAATAACTTCATTGAAATGGTTGCTATTCCAAATTATAAGAAAGAAATTCATTTTTATAATATGGAGAGAATTGATGTCTTAAAAGAACTTTACAGAATAATTAAACCTGGAGGTATGGTGGTTTTAGTAGCAAAAGCTCCTTTTCCATTAACTCAAGACATCGCAGCTGACGAACTCCTTAAAATCTACCGTGAGTCAATCTCCAATGCCATTTTTACTAAAGAAGAACTGATAAATGATTTAGAAACCGCGGGTTTTTCAAATAATGAAATTCTAAATTATAGAGGTATGTTGATTGGTCTTGGATATGTAGAATAAATTTTTTTGAGAATAAAATCTTAAACCAATTAATTAATTATAGAAAATGAAAATGAGTCCCTCATCTCATATAGTATTAGGAATTGACCCAGGCTCAAAAAGTTGGGACTTTTTTGGTTTGGAGAATGATAAAATAATTCTCGATACATCATTACCAACTAAAGATTTGATGCGAGAACCTCAAAAAGTAATTAATCTCATTAAATCCTTGGATGATAAGAAAAAAATAGATTTAATGGTTGCTCCAAGTGGCTTCGGTCTACCTTTAAAGGATTTAAAAGATCTAAATGAAAAGGATATCTTTTTAACACTACTAAAATTTGGAAAAGACACAGAAAAATTATTAGGATTAGGAGAGATATTAAGATTAATAAAAAATGAAAATATTCCCGGTGTAATCGTTCCAGGAGTGAAACATCTGCCCACGGTACCGGAATTTAGGAAAATTAATAAAGTAGACATGGGTACTGCGGATAAATTATGTACCACATTCACTGGGATTAAGGACCAAATGGAAACTAATGAAATCCCTCCAAATAAAACCAATTTTATTCTTCTCGAGATTGGATATGGATTTACTGCTGTAATTGCGGTTGAAAATGGACAAGTAATTGACGGAATTGGAGGCTCTAATATAATGGGATTTAGAGCTTGTGGAAGCTTAGATGGAGAATTAGCATATTTAATAAAAGATATAAAAAAAAGGAACATTTATAAAGGCGGAGTTGCGTATATATCAGGCTATGCTGACCTTAGCCTTAAAGAAATTACGATCTTAGCTGAAAAGGATGAACAAACAAGGATGGCATTCAATGCATATATCTCAAGTGTAAAAAAGGCAGTTTTTGGTATATCTTCCTCATTCTCAAATAAAAATAAAGTTAAAGAGATATTGTTAGCTGGTAGAGGTGCTGAGATTCCTTATTTAAAGAATAAAATAATTAAATCGTTAAGAGATATAGCTCCAGTAAGATTAATGAATTCTTATAGTCAAATCGCTAAAAGAGCTGCTCAAGGTGCGGCTTTTATTGCCGATGGATTATTAGAAGGGAAATATAAAGATATTATTGATAATATGAAGATAAAAGAATCTTCTGGGTCTATTTTAGATGATATATATATTCCTTTCAATAAAAATAAAATAGAATGAAATCGGATACGATCAATCTTAAAAGATCTACAAATAATTCCAATTAAAAATAAATTAATTAGGTAGATTAATCTTGAAGAATTATTTAGCATTTGATCTAGGTGCGAGTTCTGGAAGAGCTATTGTAGGGATAATCGATAAAGGAATTTTAAAAATAGATGAAATTCACCGTTTTCCTAATGAACAAGTACGCGTTTTTGATTCAATATATTGGGATCTCTTAGATCTTTTTAAAAAAATAAAAAATAGCATCTTAAAATATAAGGCAAAATATGGACATAAATTGGAATCTATAGGAATTGATACATGGGGTGTTGATTTTGTGCTATTAAATGAAAAGGATGAGATAGCGGGTCAGAGTCATACACTCCGTGATCCTAGGACAAATAATATTTTAGAAAGCATGTTAAATCAAATTCCAAAGAGCTATATTTTTAAAAAAATAGGAATTCAGTTTATGGATATTAATACATCTTGTCAAATTTTTTCAATGGTTCAAAAAAACTGTCCTGAACTTAGAATTGCTAACACATTTCTAATGATACCTGATTACTTTAATTTTTTATTATCAGGCGTTAAATGTACAGAAATTTCTATTGCTTCCACAACTCAGCTATTTAATCCTATAAAAAATTCATGGGAAAATGAATTTATTGAAAAATTGGGTTTGAAAAAAAAATGGTTCTGTGAAATAAAAGAACCTGCCACAATCTTGGGCTCAATAAGAAAACAATTAGCAGATGAATTAGAGATATCACCTAATATCAAAATTATAGCTCCATTATGTCATGATACTGCTTCAGCTGTAGCGGCTGTACCTGTTGATCTGAAAATACAGAAACAAGGAGAGTGGGCTTATATTAGCTCTGGAACATGGAGCCTTATAGGTATAGAATTAGACAAAACACTTATAAATGAAAAAGTAATGCAATATAATTTTACAAATGAAAGGGGCTTTAATAAAAAAATCCGATTTTTAAAAAATTTATCAGGAATGTGGATAATTCAAGAATGTAAAAAAATATGGGATAAAGAATTTGTTGATTTAAGTTGGGATGATATTGAAAATAGAGCTAAAATGGTTCCACAATTTAAAAATTTCATTGATCCCGATCATTCAAGTTTCTTTAATCCTGGAAATATGATTGAAGAGATTAAATCATTCTGTGAGACTCATCAACAAAAACCTCCGATATCAGTAGGAGAAATAGCCAGAACTATATTTGAAAGCATGGCTTTTAATTATAAAAAAGCAATAACTAATTTAGAGGGGATAATAGGAAAAAAAATAAAATTGCTTCATATTATTGGTGGTGGAAGTAAAAATGATTTATTGAATCAATTTACGGCTAATGCATTAAATATTCCTGTTATTGCAGGTCCCGCAGAGGCTGCTGGGATCGGAAATATTCTTGTGCAAGCTCTGAGTCTTGGTGAAATAGAGAACGTAATTGAATTGAGGAAAATTGTAAGGAAATCATTCGCTTTGAAACGATTTTTACCAGAAAATTCGAAGAAATGGGATAATTTTTTTAAAATTTTTTTAGAAAAAATAGGTTAAACTATTGAATAATATGAAAAGACAGGTTTAGTAAAAATTTAGTTCTATTTATTACATTTTCTATGTTTTTTTAAAAACATCTTCTTTTAGTTATTATTATTACTATCAATTTTTTTTGATCAGACGGAGGGTGAACTTATTAAAGATATAAAACAAAAATATCAACAAATGACATAAGACTAACACGAAATTACATAATAATAACACAAGATTTCCAAAGATTTATAAACATTACATTTTATTAAATCATAATAACAACATTTTTTTTTAAAAGTTTTAAAAATGCTTGCAAAAAAACGCCGGGACTTGATACTTGAAAAAATAAACAAATTTGGATCGCTAACTATAAATAAAATAGAAGAAGAATTTAATATTTCCAAAATGACAGCATGGAGAGATTTAAAAATTTTGGAAGAGCAAAATTTAATTACTAAGGTTTATGGTGGAGCTGTTAAAAAAAAAAACGCGGAATTTAGACCCGAACCAGCATTTGAAGAAAAATTAGTTATAGCCTCCGAGGAGAAGGATTTGATAGCAAGATTCGCTGCTCAGAATTTAGTTAAAGATTCAGATGTGATAATATTAGAAGGTTCTAGCACCGTTATGTATATGATTCAATATCTTAAAGATAGGAAAAATCTCACGATCCTCACCAATGGTTTAGAAACATTATTAAAAGCGGTTGCACAACTTCCGCATTTAGATATTCATGGTTCAGGAGGGATGGTAAGAAAAGAATCATTAACTTTCGTTGGTCCAAAAGCAAAAAATTTTTTTCATCAATATAAAGCAGATAAAATATTCCTTAGTGGAACAGCTTTCAATTTAGAAGACGGCCTATCAGATCCTAGTTTATTAGATATGCAAGTAAAAAAATTAATGTGCTCTATTGCCAGCGAAATTATTGTTTTAATGGATTCATCTAAATTTGATAAGTGTTCTTTAGCTTCTACAGTAAATCTAGATGAGATAGATCTATTGATTACAGATATCAATGTTTCTAGGGATTATGTTGATGAAATAAAAGCTTTGGGTTTGGATGTTGTTATTGCTGAAGAGTAAACAAAATACTAGTTAAAAATTTTTGAAATATAACAATATAAGTTTGAAAAAATATTATGAAAGAAGATATCCAGAAATTATTCAATCTTGCTTCAAAAAAATACGAAAAATTAGGAATTAATGTAGAGAAAAAACTAAACGAATTAAAGAAAACTTCCTTATCTATCCATTGTTGGCAAGGAGATGATGTGGGAGGGTTTGAAGTACCCAGTGCTAAATTATCAGGTGGAGGTATTCTGGCTACCGGGAATTATCCTGGAAAAGCTACCGATATACACGAAATTCAAAGAGATCTTGAAAAAGTTCTTTCTTTAATACCGGGAGAGAATCATCGGGTCAATCTACAATCTTCTTATGGTAATTTTGGAAAGGATTTCGTAGAAAGAAATAAATTTATTCCAGATCATTTCCAAGGATGGATTGATTGGGCTAAATCTAATAAAGTAAAAATAGATTTTAACAGTACTTTATTTTCTCATCCTAAAGCTGATGATGGATTTACATTAAGTAGCAAATCAAATGAACGAAGAGAATTTTGGATCGAACATGTATCGAGATGTAGAGAGATAAGCGCAGAAATTGGAAAACAATTGAAAGATCCATGCATACATAATATCTGGATCCCAGACGGTTTCAAAGATATTCCAGTGGATCGAATGGGACATAGGCAGTTATTAAAAGAATCGCTTGATGAAATCTTTCGTAAGAAATATTCTGAATCTCTAATGAAGGATTCTTTGGAGGGTAAATTATTTGGTATTGGTACTGAAGCTTTTGTTGTAGGGAGCCATGATTTTTATTTAAGCTATGCAGTCGCTAATGGAAAAATGCTGACAATCGATACAGGTCATTATCATCCTACAGAATCAGTAGGTGATAAGATATCCGCGATTATAGATTTCATCCCCGAGTTAATGCTTCATATAAGCAGAGGTTTACGCTGGGACAGTGATCATGTGGTTATTGCTAGTGATGAATTAATACAATTATGTGAGGAAATTATAAGGAGTCAAGTTAATGAAAGAATTCATCTAGCCTTAGATTATTTTGATGCGTCTATTAATCGTATTGGAGCATGGATTTTAGGTGCCAGAGCAGTACAAAAAGGATTTTTATATGCTCTTTTACAACCTATAGAAATTTTAAAAGAATATGAAGAAAACGGGCAATATTTTCAGAGACTTGCTCTTATAGAGGAATTAAAAACCATGCCTTATGGAATAATCTGGGATTATTTCTGTTACACAAATAATGTGCCCGTAGGATTTGATTGGATAAATGAAATAGAAAAATATGAAGATACCATCCTGAAAAAAAGAGGAGTGTAAAGAGTATTATGAACCTTATCTATAGTGTTTCAAATTGGATCTACGGGGAGGAACCGTTCGAGAGTCAATTTAAAAGATTAAATAAATATGGGTATGATGCTATCGAAATTATGATAAAAGAGCCTTCGAATTTCAATATCAATGAAATTAAAAAATTATTAACGAAATATTCACTAAATTGTAGTAGTATTTGTGGTTATGTCGAAGGAGCAGTTGAAAAAGCGAAGCGCAGAAATCTAATTGACTCTGATCCAGAGGTAAGAAAACAAACTATAGAGTATCTAAAAGAATGTTTAAAAATTGGGAGGGAATTGGATGCTCAACTTGTGCTTGTGGCTCCATCTGGTGTAGCTAATATTAAGGATGAATGGAATGCTAAAAATATTGAACTCTGCGTTCGGGCAATGCAAGAATTAGGTGATTTTGCAAAAAGTTTGGATGGTATTTATTTTGTTATTGAACCGATAAATCGATATGAAAATGCCTTCCTTAGAAGTTGTGACCAAGCTTTAAAATTACTCAAAAAGGCAAAGCATTCTCATGTTAGAATGATGTTAGATTTTTTCCATACTAATATTGAAGAAAATAATAATGGAGATGCGATTCGTTTAGCTGGTAATTATTTGATTCATTGTCATATTGCGGATTCAAATAGAAAATCAGTCGGAAGGGGACAAACGGACTGGTTTGAAATTTATAGAGCTTTAAGGGATATCGAATTTGAAGGTTCTTTAGCCTGTGAACCACTGCCTCCATCTGGACCGAATGTATATGTAAGTGTTAAAGGTAAGCGAAATGAAGCAGATTTGTATACGAAAGAATGTATAGAAATTTTGAAATTTATTGAAAGTGTAATCTGTATTAAAAAGAAAGAAAAATAAAAAATTAACAAATTAAATTGACAAACAATCAAAAATCTTCAAAACATAAGGGTTAAATAATGCTAGAAAAGAAAAAAAAAAAACAAAATACTCGATCTGTATGGTATTTCAAATATTTAATTATTGTCCTTATTCTTGTGCAGATCCTTGATAATTATACCAGTTTCTATAATTCTGTAATTCCTTCAAAGGTGGTGGAAGAATTATTAGCGGGATATCCGGATAATATTGCTAATTCAATATTCACGATTTGTGTAGCTATCGCTTCTTTAGGAACATATATGGCTTTTCTGGTATGGTATGCGGCAGATAAGATTGGACGAAGATTTTTATTAGTATCAACTACTTTTTCATTAGCGATTGCTTCGATTGGAATATTATTTTCAAATAATATAGTTGAATATACAATATTCTTTTTCTTGTTGAATATTTTTGCAGCTTCTGATATGTGGTTAATTTACGTAAATGAAGAAGCTCCACCACAAAAAAAAGCGTTTTGGACGAGTATCGTGTTAATAGGGGGATCTATCGGTGCGATATTGAATCCCTTGTTCAGATCAATTTATATATATGAGGAATCAGCTGTGGGTTCATGGAGAGGAATGACCTATTTTGCTATTTTTTTGGCCATTCCGTTAGCAATTTTAATATTATTAACAGTGAAAGAGACTTCGAAATATCAAGAAGTAAAACAAAATAATTATAAGGTTAAGGAAAGAGTCCATAAATTCAAAGAGAATTTGAAAATACTTTTCAAATCAGAGCGAAGAACACCTTATAGCGTAATTTTGTTTATAGGATTTATCTGGGGGTTAAACGCTATCTACACCTCTTTAGGAGAATTATTTTTAACAAGTAGTCCTTATCTAACCGAAGAAAACATTAATCTAGTGATTACGATAATGAGTTTAGCTATTATAATTGGATATTTAATAACAGCATCTATGGCAGATAAAATAGGGCGAAAACCATTAATGATCGTTTATAATACCCTATTTTTTGTTGGTACATTAACCTTAATAGTGGGAATACAAAATTCAGAGTTAGCATTAATTATGGCAATAATCGGTACAAGTATAATGAATATTTCTTTTTGGGGATTATGGGTTCTTATCAGTATAGTTACTATTGAGACTATTCCGACAGAATCCAGAGCCACGGGGGTAGGGCTTAAAAACTTAACTAAAGCTTTAGGAGCAACGATTGGGTTGTTAATTGCTAATATCATCGTGTATTTTTCTTCATTAGCCATCGTATTCCTTATTTATAGCATTTTATTCTTATTTAACGCCCCTTTTATTTATAAGTACTTAATTGAAACAAAAGGAATTGATCTAAGTGCCGTCCAGTAAAATATTAACGTATCTATTAAAAATTAAAAATTTTTTTTTGAATATAAAATCAATACTAAATCTATATATTATAATTAAAAACAAATTGAGATTTTAAAAGAAAAAAATGAGTCGTTTATATAGGGATTTTCCAGCATTCATTCACTCCACATTAAGACTTCTTAAAAAATTTGTAATTCGTGAAAAAAAACATATTCTACTTGGAATATTTGATGACTCCCATTTCTTAATTAATGGAACACCAATAGAAGTAGAAAATGATATAAAACACAAAATACAGACACTTGGGAAAAAAGATAAATATAATCTTGATCCTACTAATTGTTTACTAGATCAAAAGCCTAAAAAAATTGTTTCGCTATTCATAGGGATTCAAGAATTTGGAAGCGATAATTAGTATATTTTTTTTAAATTAATCTCTAATGTTTAATGTCTAATAAAAATTAATACACATCAAATAAAGAGAATTCTTATATGTTAAAAATAGCTAAAAATGATTCAAATATATGTGAAATTACAAATGGAATTATTTCAATAATTTTCTATAAACAAGGATCGAAAAAGGGAACCTATTCAATATCATTCAAACAACAAACTGCCAGTCTAAATAAATATTCACTAAAAAATTGTTTTTTTCGTATAAACTACTATTCTAAAGAAACTCAAAAATTGGAGGAATTAGATTCTAAAGGTTATTCATTTTATTGTAATGTTCAAAAAGTTGATGATGAAATTGGAAAAGGATTTTTACTTATTCTCTCCCCATTTGAACTTAATCAAATGAATGTTCAATTTAAAATCACTTTTCGCTTATATGATAAAAAACAATTCATTCTTGTTAAAATTACAAATTTAAGAGATAACTCAAAATCACCGCTTAGAATCCATAGTATCTCGCCTTTGACAATTGAAGATTCTGAAATATATCTGTCTAATAATAATCGTGCAACTAAATTGGATAAAATTTCTTGGTTTAAGAACGGTTGGCAAAGTTGGAGTGCTTGTCAAACTTTATTCGGAAAAGAAATGGATAATAAAGGCCCCTCCAATGATCTTTTATTTCTACTCTTGGATAATCAAGATTATATGATTGAAGGCAGGTTTTATAGCGAATATTACTCAATTATAACCGACTTAGAATCTCAAAAATCATTAATATTGGGATTTACAACCTTAAAAGATCAATTTTCCCGTATTGTGTTGGATTATGAGAATTTTTCTACTGTAAAACTACTAACGGCTTTTGGATGTATGGATGGTGTGACCTTAAAAAAAAATTCGATTGATTGTTCTGAAGAATTATTTATTGGTTTCAAAAATAGAGGTGAGGGATATTATGGATTAGAAGAGTATGCTGATATTGTGAGCATAAGAAATGGCATAGATTGCCAAAAAAAGGTGCCTAGTGGATGGTGTAGTTGGTATTATTATTATACCGACATTTCTCAAGAAGAAACTGTAAAGAATTTAGAATATTTGAAAAATCATAGAGATGTATTACCAATTGAGTTTTTTCAATTAGATGATGGATATTTTACTGAAATTGGTGATTATAATAGTTTTAATTCTAAGTTTTCTAAAGGATTAAAATGGTTATTTAAAAAAATAAAGGACTCAGAATTTAAAACTGGGCTTTGGACGGCTCCATTTATAGGTGTTCGAAAATCACAATTGTTCAAAAAACATAAAGAATGGTTTTTAAGGGATAATCAAACAAACAAACTTTTAAAAGTACTATGGAATTGGGGGTCTTTTGAATACGCCATTGATATCTCCCGAAAGGATGTATTAAATTATTTAAGAGAATTATTTAAAGAAAAAATGTACGTATTTCAACGTGAAATCGCTAAAAATACCTTTCCCTCGTTAGATTTCGCAAAAATTGATTTTTTATATGCTGTATGCGCGATAAATTCCGATTATAGCGATAAATCATTAACACGTGCACAAATATACTATAACGCTGTGAAAATTATTAGGGACGCCATCTCAGAAAATACATTCCTATTAGGTTGTGGAGCACCTCTGGGTCCTTGTGTTGGATTAGTAGATGCAATGAGAATAGGACAAGATACTGGTCCAACTTGGATTGATAATAAAGTCATCGACGATTTTTCTGATAAGTGTCTAAAAACGGGGATGATAAATGTTTTATATCGTTCTTTTATGCATAAAAAATTCTGGATAAATGATCCAGACTGCTTGATGATTAGAAGAAATAATACAGAATTAAATGTGGATGAAATCAAGCTACAAATGACTATATTCGGACTTTCAGGGGGGCTGCTGTTGTTTTCCGAGGATATGACAAAACTTTCGGAAAAAGAAATTAATAATCTCAAATTAATGATACCTCCATATAATCCAAAAAATCATAATGCTATTCCAGTTGATATTTTAGATAAGAAAATACCTCATATTTACACATTGGAAACTAGAGAGGATTTTGGAAAGCGTTATTTAGTTTGCATTATAAATTGGGAGGATGTGTCAAAAAAGTTAATCTTTAAACCCTCAAACTCATTACCTAATATTCCCGAAATGGAGCAAGCATTTTATATATTTGATTATTGGGAGAAATCTTTTTTAGGAGAATTCAAACGAGAAGAATCTGTGATATTTAATAATGTGAATCCCCATTCTTGTAAATATTTATGTGTTATTCCTATAAACGCAGAATTAAAGAACAGACCTTTAGTTATTTCCTCAGATCTTCATATTTCCCAAGGCTGTTATGAAATTAATAATTATGAATACAAAAAATCTAAAAAACGAATAACCATGAATCTTTTATTACCTGGGAAAAGAAAGGGTTTTATATATCTTAAATTGCCGAAAAATACGTCCCTTTTAGATTACAATGGAAAATCTGAGCCTATACAATTAAATGGAAATATATGGAAAGTTCCAGTAGAATTTAAAGATACTGCGTCTATTGTAATAAAAATCAAGAGAAAAGAGAAGTGAATTACGCACCCCCTCAAGGGAAATGTTTCAACCATTCGGTCAGGTCTTTGCAACACTCACGTCATTCGGTTGTTCGGGGCATTCACATGTCCCCCATTCCATTGACCTCATTATCCAATGGACTAATGGGTTGTTCCTCTCTTCGTCATTCATTCCCGACTCGGGAATAGTTTTCTCCACTTTGGGGAACTCCCACTATATGATAGTAGTGATGTATCTAAAAATGAGAGGGGGTGCCGAATTAATAACTTACTAATACGATTCATCTCCCCCTTGTAGGGGTGAGTTTTCTCGGATTATCAATGATAAAATTTTACACTATTGTCAAATATCTAATTCTTATCAAATTTACTCCCGTTTCTTTTTAACTCCCATCTAATCTTATTCTATATCGAAAGATAAGGAAATTAACGATCTTATAAAAAACCATTTTTTAAACTTAAATGAAGATTACTAAATAAATCAAAAATATAATTATAATTATATCGATAATATATTTGAAATTTAAAAAATAGATCGTGATCTTTAATTAGAATTCTAATATTAACTGGAAAGCAAAGTTATTCAATTCTTAGGGGAATAGCAGAAAGTATCAAAATTCATAATATTGAAGTTTATAAACTCCAAGTTTCTATTTCCGCTTTTATTACACCAAAAATGACCGAAGATACCTTAAACTCTTTAGAGTTAACCAAATATGATCTAATACTTCTCCCTGGTTTTATCCAATGGGATTTAAGCAAAATCGAAAATAAATATAACTTACCTATTCGAAAAGGGCCAGAATTTGCTTCAGATCTTCCAATGATTTTGAATAATCTTGGAGAGATTGAATTATCAAATAAAATTGCTGCTAATAAACTTTTTGAGTTATCTGGAGAAAAAAAGTATAGTGAATTAGTAGTGGAGAGAATTGATAAAGCTAAGGAAAATATTTCTCACAATACATTCTTTTTAAACAAACAAATTAGTGATATAATAATAGGTCCGAGCCTCCCTCCTCCCATTATCGCAGAAATTGTAAATTGTACAAAAAAATCAGATAACTCTATACTCAGAAAAGCACAGCATTATATTAATTCTGGTGCGGATATTATCGATATTGGATGTCTGGCAAATAAATCTGAACCCTCTAGGGTAAAAGAAATAATTAAAATATTACGGAAAAATTTTGATGTACTGATTAGCATTGACTCAATGGATACAAGAGAGATTTTCTCGGCTTTAGAGGAAGGGATCGATATGATTTTGAGTATTGATATTGGAAATTACAGAGAACTACTAGATCTCCCAAAAGATATTCCCATTGTTATTCTACCAACTAATATTGATGAAGGCTATTTTCCAAAAGATCCTGAATCACGAGTGGAAAATTTATTTGAATTAACGGCGAAATTGCAAAAAAATGGATTTACCAAATTAATAGCTGATCCTTTGTTAGAAACCCCGATCTCTCCAGGAATACTAAATTCATTACAAGCATATTATTTATATAATCTCAAATCTTCTCAGAATGAACATAACCATCTTAAATTACCAATGTTCTTCGGAATTTCCAATGTTGTGGAGCTCATGGATATTGATTCTATAGGAATTAATGGACTTTTAGCTGCTATTGCAATTGAATTAGATATGGGAATACTTTTTACGGTTGAACATAGTACAAAAATGATGAACGGAGTCAGAGAATTGAAAGAAGCGGTAAAACTAAATTATTTGTCAAAAAGTAATAACACACCTCCCATAAATCAAGGAATTCAATATTTTAAAGCTAAAGGTAAAACAAGTCAAGATATACCTGACATTGTGGATAAAAATATTCTCAAAGTAGAGGAAATAATAGAATCCTATATTCAAGATGAAAAAGGGTACTTTAAAATTTATGTAAATCATTATCACAGGCAAATTCGTGTATTATTTTATTCAAATGATAACATCCACAAAAAAACCATTATCGGGATTGAAGCTGAAGCTATAAGTAAAAAAATAATAGAATTAAATTTGACCAATGATATTCATCACATCAACTATCTTGGAAGAGAATTGAAAAAAGCTGAAATATGTCTAGACTCAGGAAAACCTTATATTCAAGACGAATAATCTCATTCTTGTCTAAATTATTTCAAAACACGTCTTTACATCCATTCCCGGTTCCAATAAGGGCATAAGTGGAGCCATAGATTTTCCCAGGTTTTTTGTATGCGCTTTTAAGGCATCCCCATCTTTATATTTCTCATAAAATATAATAGTATTCTTTTCTTTCTTTCCTTTAACCGTATGTGGAATGTATTCTATTATTCCTGGTTCATTTTCCTTCATTTCTGCAACAATTCCTTTTAAAACCTTTTTCGCTTCTTCCATCTTACCTTCTTTTACTTTAACGCTTGCTATAAGAGTTATGGTAATTTCAAACACCTACAAATTTAATTAGATTATAATTTCTATTTTATTTTTTAATTGTTAATTAACGATTTTCTTATCAATTCGGAATATTTAATATATTAAATAAGTTTAGATTAAATTATGCAAAAAAGATCTATTACTCATTCAATTAATAAATTTACCATCGAGTTATATTCTCAATTAAAAGAATATGAAGAGAATTTATTTTTCTCACCTTTCAGTATATACTCTGCTTTAACTATGGTATACATAGGAGCAAAAGATGAGACTAAAGAAGAATTAGAAAAGTTGCTTCATATCACAATTTCTCAGAGGAGAATTCCCTTAGAAATTAATAAATTGGTAAATAAACTAAAGAATAATAAGAATGTAGAAGTTAGAATAGCGAATTCTATCTGGGTTGATCAATTTTACGAACTTCTGGAATCTTTTATTCATAATATTGATAGCAATTATAATGGAGAATTATTTCACGAAAATTTTGACAATGTTGGAGAAGTTTGTCATAAACTGAATAAATGGGTTAAAAAAAATACAAATGAAAAAATTAAAAGTATTATATCCCCACTAGCTTTCGATCCAGATTTTAAATTAATTTTACTTAATGCGATATATTTTAATGGATTATGGGTCGATAAATTTGATGAGAATAAAACAAAAGAACACAATTTTTATCCCCTTAATGGAAATTTTAATAAAATACCAATGATGCATCAAATAACTAGCTTTCCTTATTATGAAACAGAAAATCTACAGATAATAAAACTAGATTATAAAAAACCTCAAGATTCTACGAATGAAGCTGAATTTTCAATGATTATTCTCCTTCCAAAAGAAAAAGATGGAATAAGAGAACTGCAGAAGACTTTGAGTTTGAAACATATTAACCATTATTTAGAAAAATTAATCAAGAGGAAAGTCAAAATATACCTTCCAAAATTTAAATTGGAATCAAAATATAAGCTTAAAAAAACTTTAAACAAAATGGGAATGACGAATTCATTTTCGAAACAAGCAAATTTCTCGGGAATTGCTGATCCTTCTAATAATATGTCACCTTTTATTGGAGAGGTTGTTCATAAAGGATTTATAGACGTAAATGAGAAAGGAACGGAAGCAGCAGCGGCTACGATGATCACCATGGCACCAAAAGCAATACCTTTTCAGCAAGAAATTCCAGTCTTTAAAGTTGATCATCCATTTCTATTTTTCATATGGGATTCAACCACGCAAGCAATTATCTTTATGAGTCAAGTTTTAAATTTATAGATGGCAAACCTCTAAAATTATATTTTAGGTGATTTCTAATAATGATGTCAGAAAAATAGTCTATTTATAAATAGATTGATAGATTATCTTTGTTTAATTATTCAATATAGGGTGACAGAGTTATTACTAAAACACCCCCTCGAGTGTTATTAATAAGACCAAATATTCCTAATATGTCTAAGAAGGGTCCAGAAAGAAGCATAATCTTACCCCCTTTAGGTTTAGAAATTCTCGCAACTAATATTTCCGATATTGCTGAAGTCAAGATTTTCGATAATCTTCTTTATGAAGGAACTTTAGCAGAAATATCTAAGGTAATTTCTAATTTTAAACCAAATTATGTTGGGATAAGCTGCTGTTATACATTTCAAATCTCACATGCAATTAAAATTGCGCGTCTTGGGAAAGAATTTGGCGCAACGACTGTTTTAGGAGGATGGCATCCAACTTTAGCTCCTAATGAGACAATTAATTACCCTTCAGTAGATATAATTGTCCATGGAGAGGGAGATCTCACATTTCGAGCTTTGATTGAAAAACGATCACCCTTTGGTGTGAAAGGATTATCCTATAAACAAAATGGAGCAGTTATTAATAATGAAAAAAGAGAATTAATGGATTTAACTAATATGCGCATCACTGACCGAACTCTACGCTCGCAAAACCGTAAACACTATTATAA
>WJIN01000170.1 GCA_014730295.1 Promethearchaeota archaeon
ATTCAGTAGTAGGATTAAGTGTTGATTTTATCACAATAGGGTTTATCATCTGGGCTATTTGGAATTCTATTAATGATCCCTTATTAGGTACAATTTCCGATAGAACAAGCACTAAATATGGAAAAAGGCGGCCCTATATTTATATTGCTGTCGTTCCATTATGTGTGATTATCATTTTATTGTTTACACCTCCAATTACGAGTGATTTATTAATAACACGTATCTATTTTATAGTTATAATATTTATATTCGAATTTTTCTACACTATGTTTGGCGTAAATAGTAAAAGCTTATTTCCTGAAATTTTCCAAGAAATGGAGTCGAGAACGAAAGCAAATACTATTAGGCAAGTGTTAAATATAATCGGGTTGATCTTTGCTTTCATATTCCCCACATTATTTATTCCTAAATTAACAGAGAGTAAATATTTGTCTAACTATGGATTTACATCAATTCTTATAGCAGTTGTAATAGCAATTGGTTTCATAATTTTTCTGATCATTGGAGTTAGAGAACGGGAAGAATTTTCACAAGATTCTAAAATCGCTCCGACCTTTTTTAAATCCTTAAAATATTCTCTAAAAAATAAAGCATTTCGTACATATATTATCGCAGGTTTAGCAAATTGGTATATCTGGCAATTATTACCTACTATCGTACCTTTGTACGGGGAATTTGTACTTAATATCGGAGAAGGTGAATCTATTCTCTTAGGATTATTATTAGGTACATCCTTCATAAGTGCTGCGTTTTTTATGTTTTTTTGGCGCTGGTTAATAATAAAGACTGGTATACTAAAAAAAGGATTTATGATTTCAATGACAGCTTTTATTTTTACTCTTATCCCACTTATGTTCATTTCTAACTTAATCATTGCGTTTATTTGTTTCTTTTTGATTGGTATTGGAATGTCAGGTTCATTTATGTTCATTGATTTGATTATTCCCGCTATTATAGATTATGATGAAATGAAAACAGGAATTAGAAGAGAGGGCGGTTATTTCGGTATTAATGCATTTATAGTAAGACTATCTACAATATTCATTTTCCTTTCAATAAGCCTAGTTTTTAATAGTGTAGGATGGAAAGTTTTCGATCCCGTGGGAACTACTGAACAAACTATTTTAGGATTGAGGAGTCTAATGACATTATTTCCGATAATAGCCTTGATAATTGCAATAATAAGTATGAGCCGCTTTCCCATTGATAAGGAGAAATATTCAGAGATCCAAAAGGAAATAGAGCAAATTCATAAAGAAAAACGACAAAAAGTTGGGATTAATTAAAAATTATTTTTTTTTTATTTAACAGATTTTTTCTACAATAAATCAAGTTTGAATTATAAGCATTACTTCTATAAGGTTATCTCTAAAATTTTAAAAATAAAAGGTTATTACAAATTAAGGGGATATTGTCCATACTTTTTAGTTGCTTCAAGCATCCAATTAATCTGTTTGAGATTCATTACGGGATGAGTATTTGTGGGAGATATGATAAATCTTCCTCCCGGTCTCAAAGTTCTTATCGCATCTTTAACCGCACATTCAACTTCTTCTTGAGTTCCATTGATCAAATTATAAAAGGATTTTTTGATGAATAAATTTTGTATGCATTTTTTCTTAAACCAAATTTTAAGAATTAGATTTTTCTTTTCAAATATTAGCAGAGTAGATTTATATTCTTGAACTTAATATTAATTAGATTTTAATTGCAGAAATTAGTCTACATTGTCTAAAAAAAATGAAATTTCCAGAATTAGAAGGAAGTAACCTAGAGAAAAAGCTCTTTAACCTTCCAAATGACTTACAGGGACGATTAAATATCATAATAATCGCTTTTAAGAGAACTCAACAGTCTGATATTGACGAATGGCGTTTCTATTTATCAGAAAAGATTCAAGAAGAAGATGACATTCATATTTATGAAATCCCAACCTTAAGTTATTCTTATCGCTTTATGAGATTTATGATTGATGGAGGAATGAGATCGGGTATCCCAGATAGAGAAATTAGAGATCATACAATTACTTTATACTTAAATAAGAATTCTTTCAAGAAAGCCTTGGATATAAAATCAGAGGATAAAATTCATTTGTTATTACTCGATAATGAAGGGAATATATTTTGGAGAGATAAAGGGAAATTCTATGATAAGAAGATGAAAGAGCTCTTAAAAACACTTCATTCCTAAAAAAGCAGTTTTAATTAAAAATAGACCTTTCTTTTCTTTATTCGAGAAAATAAACATTGGTCTCACGATAGCTTATATTTGAGATCATACAATTACTTTATACTTAAATTACACTTGAAGGTGAATTAAAAATGTCTAAACATGCAGGTCATGAAAGAGAACTCCCGCATAATCATCTTTACCAAATATTATTGCCTATGATTTTTATCACAATATGGTTCTTGGACACACAATTATTTCAGTTTTCAACTATCTTAAATCAATATCTTCCATTAGTAATACGCTTTATAGGATTTGCTCTTCTATTAGTTACAGCATTATTCTTCATCTATTCTTCGCATCAGACTATATTTAAATCTAACAATCCACCAAATACTCTTATTAGAGAGGGAATACTAAAATATACTCGAAATCCGATGTATTTTGGTATATTGTTGATTTATTTATCCCTCATTGCACTTTCTTTATCTCTAATATCTATTGGGGTGTTTATTTTTGTGTTTTTAGCATATAACAAAATTGCTGATTATGAGGGAAAAATATTGGAAGATCTATTTGGTGAGGAATACCTAAAATACAAATCTGAGGTCTCTAAGTGGATTCCATTACCATAGCTTCGAAATTTTATGAATAAATTGAGTTCAGAAATTCTCATAGGGAGATATTAATTTATAATAGCTCATTCAAACCCAAATAATAATCTTCTATAATAGTTTATCAAGGAAGGGTGCAAT
>WJIN01000171.1 GCA_014730295.1 Promethearchaeota archaeon
ATTTCGCTTACTGATAATGGAGTTATTGACATAATGAATTACATTGAATAAATAAAATTTAAAATTATAATAGCGATTTATACCTTTATATTTGATGATGAACTAAGAATTGAACTCTATTAATTTTATATAGATGAGTTAATTTGTAAAATAATAATAGAATTGAGAAAATCTAAATTATGAGTATCAACAAACTTAACCGAGCATTAAAGATATTAGTTGGAAAAGCAAAAGGATATGAAAATGTTGATAAGATAGATGATGCAATCGATACTTGGGTAGAAATTACAGAAATGACAATTAAAGCATCTAAAAATCCAAAATTAGATGCATCCTATCGTAATATGCTAATAAATAGGACTCAAGGAATCATTGCTCATATAAAAGAATTGAAGAATTTAAAAGAAGAAAAATATATTGAAAAAACGGAAAGTAAAAGAGAAGAGTTCTTCGAAGAACTACCTTCTGCTCCTTCCCATGAACCCTCTCCGACCCCGAATTCCGATACTTCTCAAAATGAACCCACTAAATCTCAGGGTCCTCAAAAATCCAAACCATACATAAAAAAGACTTCAGATTTACCATCAACTCCAAAGACTAAACCTAGTCCAGATATCGTTGAGGATTCTGAATTTAAAAACTTACCCAAGGGATTTAAGCAAATAAAACCGATGAGTGATTTTGATATACTTACTCCTCACGATCCCGATGCTGTTAAAAAAAGGGAAGAATTAGCAAAAAAAAGTGAATACTTTAACGAACTCCAGAAAAAAAGAAATGAACAATCAACTAAAAAATCCAAATCTCCTCACACTTCTAAGTCAGATGGCGGAGAGATACAACTAGAGAAAAAAAGTGAAGATGGAAAGGTTATTTGTTTTGCGTGCGGTGAAACTATTGAAACAAAGGGGAAATTACCCAAATGTCCGAATTGTGGAGTAGACTTGGAGAGTAGCAATTAAAAGTTCTCGAACTTATTCATTTCATTATATTTAAATACACCAAACCGTTCTGACCTTCTTCTTTTAAAAGTCTCCAAACCCATCCTTGTATCCTTAAGACATAATTGAGTTTTATATCCTTTCATTAATTCATATAATTGATCTCGATAATCTGCTATCTTGATTTTTTTCTGATGATCTCGAGGTACCTTGAGGACATTATAGAGCGCATATACATAAAACTCAGTATCTTTTAATTGAAGTTCTATAGCGGTCTTTTTAGCGATTGTGTGAGCAGCTTGATGATCATTATGATTATTGTTATCACTGGGAATAACAAATCGATCTGCTCCCTTCGCAATTTCTCTTAATAAGTCAACAGCTAATTCTATATTATTTTCAAGATCCTGATCATGGATTTTAAATAAATAAATATTACTCGATGGCAGTCCAATAGATTTAGATACATTTATAGCCTCTTCTAAAGCAATTTTAGCGATCTCATCTTTGGTAAGATCCTTATATTTTTGCGCACATTCTTCAATTAATTGATTTTCTTTTATGCCCCAGTCGATTAATGCTCTGTTATCTGTCAAATAAATCAAATGAATATCATTTCCTTCATCCAACCATTTTAGAAGACTCCCTCCACAACCAAATAACTCATCATCTGGATGAGGAGCAAATATAACTATTTTCATATGTATGGATTTCTTTTTCTTTTTAATAAACCTTTATAATCCTAGTAAATTCTCTGCCAAAAGAAGTATATTATTCTCATCAATTCCTATTGATTGGAACTTACTGAGAAGCTCTTTATGAGCATTAAACATTTGTTTCCCAATCTCATTATCTTCAATACCCATATCACTCATAAAATCTATTAATTCTGGCGTAGAGACAACATAGTGTGTATCTTCTAAGATCCGCTTAAAGGCAATCTCAGGGGATAATTCTTCCTTATTGATAATCTTAAACTGAGCACTTCCTTCACTGGTTATAGCTGTGAATTTATGTTCCAGAATAATTTCTTCTTTATTAACTTCCTCCAACATCCACTCAATTGATATATCTCCAACTTGAATATTATAGCTCATGTAGGACTAATAGAGTAATTTTTTAAAAAATTATTTAAAACGAAATCAAAATAAGTACGTTAAATTATCTTGAATTAAAAATATGAAGAACTAGTAAAACTTGGTGAAAGTTCATGTTAAATAAGTATTATGATACCAGTCTTTAAAGTTGACAAATCGAGAAGATTTGAAATCTTTTAAGAGATCATTATTGCTATCCCTCAGAATTTTTTGAAAAAGCTCATCACATATATCTGGATTGTCATCAACAATGTTTTCATTCCAAAGAGGATCTTTTTTAATGTTAAATAATTTTTTATCAGTCTTATTATTCCCCGTAATTAGAGCATAATCATCGGTTCTACATAAGGTCCAAAGCGCCATCCCGCACGTAATATAATCTCGAGAATCGAGTAAATGATCTTCATTTTCGACAAATATAGATAGATCCTTTCCATCAAATATCCCAGGTGGTTCTTTATTCAAAAACCCATAAAGAGTCGGTAAAATATCATGATGATAAACAAATGATTTAGAGATTCTTTTGGGTCCATTAATATTTCCCGGAGGTTTTATGATGAATGGGATATCTACAAGTTCAGGATACATAAATACAGGAATTTTTCCTATTGCTCCGTGTTCTCCCAGACTATGACCATGATCACTTGTCAAAATAATCAAAGACTCCTCATAAATTTCTAACTTTTTTAGATTATCAATAAAATAACCAAACCAATTATCGCAAAGAGATACTTCACCAGCATAACAAGCTCTCATACATTTTAATTCATTTTCAGAGAGATAATCTACTTTTTCACCATATATAGGCTGAATTATCAGATTCCCATCATATTCTTTATCTAAATAAAGATCTAAATATTTATCGGGTGGATCCCACGGTTCATGAGGGTCAAACTCATCAATGAAGTATAAAACATTATTATATTCTTGAGTATCTATAACTGAAGTTAAAGCTGTTTTGAAAGTTTTTGCGGGAAAATAATCTTCCTCATTTTTTCTATCTTGGATATTGGGTAAATATTTTTTGAGCAATAACTTTTGAGTATGGACTTCTCCTCTATTTAATTTTGTTTTCTCAATTGTTAAATTTCTGATTTTACTATTGATTTCACGTCTTTTTCCCCGATAACGAGCTCTGTAATTATCATATTCGTGACCTCTAATAAAGTGCCACTCATCAAATCCGAGATGAAAATTCATATTAGGTTTGAAATAATGATAAGTACTGCTAATTAAGGATGTTATATATGCATTTGAGTTCATGTATTCAGCGAGATGATTTTGATATGGTGGTATTGGCGCCCAACCTGGAGATTCGACCAAATCATTGGTTCTAAAATTCAAATTCTCATGATTGAAGGGAAAAGTCCTAATACCTGTATGAATTGCTCTTCGAGCGGGTATAGTTGGTAAAGATTCCGGATAAGCCTTTTCAAACACCAATGAATCTTTCGCAAAATTATCGAAGCTTGGGGTTTTAATCCAATTGTTACCATAGATTCTCCCTGTGTGATCTTTTCGTAAAGTATCAAAAATAATTATAAATATTTTCACAATAAAAAAGATTAATGAATTTTTAATTAAGTTTTAGATATAATTTAATAAGCTAAAATTAGGTTTAGGTAAAATCTGAAATTTCCAAAGTTTTTAGAATTGCTTTCTAATTTTTTGATTATTATATTTCTTTATTGCTCTTTCTCGCCACACAGATCTCCATCTCTTAAATCCACTCTTCACATATTTTTCTCGATTCGGAAAATCTCTACTTAACCAATTGAAAAGCACAAAATAACGTTTAGCACCGCTCTTCTTGGTTAATCTTCGTGAGGTGACTCCAAGTTTTCTAAGATGGGATACAAACCTACCCTCCACAGCATCTTGAAGTTTTCCTTCTATAGCTGACGGATCATATGTTATTCCCATCTCTTCAAAATAAGAACGAACTAAATCAAAACAGTCACCTCGACAAAGTTTAATTTTGTCCCGATCTTTATCATATTCTAAATCAGATAATCCTTCTTGTACAAGCTCTAATATTTTCTTTTTTGGAGCATTTTTTCGTAAGTTTTCCTTATTATATAATCCAACTGGGACTGATTTGAAAATTATTTTTCCCGTTTCAACAATATGAAATCCGATAAAGGCATCACCAATAAGGTCTCCGGTACCACTATCATCAATCTCTATCGTTTTTCCTTTCTTACTCATTTCTATCTTCTTATTATAATATTTTTTCTCTAGTTCTTAATCCTTGACTATTCAACCTTAATTGAACAAAACTAAATCTTCATCTTCTAAAATTAAGAATATAATAAATATCTAAAGATTTTATGAAAATAGATTGAATTACAAATAATTAGAAAATAATAATATTGAATTCTAATTATTTGATTTAAGAATAATTAATTATACAATTTTCGAAATTTTTGATTTTATGATAATTGAATTATTAATGATTGGAAATGAAATCTTAATTGGGAAAACAAAGGATACAAATTCTAATTGGATGGCTAAGCGAATTACAAAATATGGGCATCATGTTCGACGAATAACTACTATTGGTGATGAATTGGATGAGATTTCATCAGCAATTAGAGAAATTATTAATCGTAATCCAGATATTGTAATAACCTCGGGTGGGCTAATTTAAAAGAATCTCTCTTTAAAGTCTAAGGTCCTACTTTTGATGATATGACAAACGAGGGAATTGCAAAGGGATTAAACAGAGAAGTAATAAAGAATGAGGATGCCTATAATTCTATTAAGAAAGCTTATAACTCTGCCTACGAACAAGGAATACTAAAAATGAGAGGCATGACTAAAGAGCGAAAAAAAATGGCTTATTTACCAGAAGGGTCTACACCTCTTCCAAATGTAAGAGGTACTGCTCCCGGTGTTAAACTAAAAGAGAACAATATTACTATTTTTATCTTACCAGGTGTTCCTGCGGAGATGAAAAAAATGTTTATTAATATTATTAAACCAATTCTAAAAGAGAAGGAAGGAAGTTTCCACCAAAAAGGATTCCTCCTTTCAGGGATAGGAGAAAGTCAAATCGCACCTTATGTAACAGAATTAGAAGAAAAAAACCCAGAATTATGGATAAAAACACACCCAAGAGTAGGTTTAGCAGTAGAAGTTGAGATATCAATAACTTGTTTTGATAAACCAAACTGTGAAGACTTGATTGATAACGTTCTAGCAGAGTTAAAAAATATAGTTCAAGATTTAGGGGGAACAATTAAAAAGAATAAAACTAAATAATACCGTAATTCAATCAATATTTCTTAAAGTGGACTTTTAGATGATGATGACACCTTGCGGGTGTTAATACTCCATAAGCTCTCGCATTGTGCGTTTCGGCTTATTTCATTGTCATCAATTAATA
>WJIN01000022.1 GCA_014730295.1 Promethearchaeota archaeon
TTGATTTTAGAAGAAGAAGGAGAGCAAATGGGAAGAATAAAGGTTTATACAAAGCAAATCCAGTTAAGATTCCGCTAATTAATGTGAATATAGATGATTTATTGAAGATTTTCTTTTTCAATCCTTGATTAGCTAGTTCCATTTCAGTAGAATCTGATTGTTCTGCTTTTTCTAAGAGGTAATATCCAAAAAATCCGCAAAAGAGTAAAATTGTATCGGAGTTTCCCAATATAAAATCATTAAGAAATCCTAAAGTTAAAACCAAGATAATGAACATTAGACTTTCGATTTTATTGAAAAAGTCTTCTAAAACTACTACACTCCAAATTAATGTTATTAAACCCAATTTCAAAAGACTCCACATTACTTTACCTATATCTAACGGATAAAGATTTATCCAAAAGAATTCTATAAGGAATTGTGGTAAATAGATATATAATGGATAATCATAAATTCTCTCAGGATAATAGGTAAAAGTTTCTTTATAAATATAGAAATCTACAAAATCGATACCTTGAGAATAAGGAATATTAAGAATTAAGAATCGAATAAGGTACCCTCCTATAAGAATAAGAACTGGCAATGATATTAGAAAGATTTTATAATTTTCTCTGAAAAAATTATTCCCCATTTAACTTCACATAAATTTCAAACTTTTCCTAAAATAAACTACTTTAAATAATCCCTAATGATTTTAAAATTTCTTCTAGTAATGGTAGATGATATTTCATGATAATTATAATATTAACATATTTTCTTTCTGGATTCCAAAATTAAAGTTTCTTAATAGTAACTAGTTTTTAAGATAATTTCTATAAAATTCTTAGGAAATATATATTAAATACATGAGTGCATATTTTTAACGCTTAGACTTGAAAATACTCATTAATACTTATTGACCAAAATTCTCAAATATTCTAATAAGAGGTTGAGGAAAATTGAGAATTTAAGTTCATTAATTCTTATTATTTTAAGTAAAGAAGTCAATAACTCTTTGATATACAATATCTTTTAAAAATCCATTATTATTGCTAAAAGGTATAAACCTTCTTCCAATCATGGTTAACTTTTGTTCAATAAGTGTAGAGAAGGCGTATATTTTTTTTTTCTCTACTATTTGCTCCTCTACAAAGATAAGGTAATTAGTTTTACCTTTATGGATAATATAATCAAGTTCATATTGCACACCAGAATGAGTGCCATCGAAGAAGTAAATAAATATATTTAAATCAGATTTTTTAATGCAAAATTCTGATCTTTTTAATTCTCTATTATTTTCATTATAATCTGTTTCGAAAAAATTGTTTGGATAATCCGATACAAGCTTCGTGTTAATAAAACCATATTTTTTTAGATATTCTCTAACTATAATTAATTTCTCTTTTACTTTAAGTGGAAAATATGAACCATAAATAGTAATAATTTTTTTATTTTTATCTCTAACAAAGATAAAATCAGGATCTTTGGGCATTTAAATAACATTTCTTTTATTTTATATATTGAAAATTCAATAGTTTTATATTTACAAAGTTTTATAAAAAATTATAGGTAAATATATATTGACCTACTTTCTATCTACAATTACTTAGTGAAAAAATATGAATAGTTATAGAGAAAATCTTCCTTTGGAAATTAGAAAAGCGTTAAAAGGTCTTAATAACAATAATCGTCAAGAAATTTTAATGTTTTTACTTAAGGAAGATGAAAAATCATTTATTGAAATAAGTAAAGCATTAGAAATCCAAAAAAATAATTTAAGTCATCATATAAAAACGTTGATGCGCTATGGTCTGATTTATAATTTTTACAAAAAAAATGATTTTAATGAGAAGTATTCCTATTATGTACTAAGTAACTTAGGTAAAAAGATTTTAAAACTCCTCCTAAATGGAAATTTAAATCAAAATACTAGTTTTATTCTGAATGGAACTTCAAATGTATTGCCAAATGAAATAATACCTTTATGTATCAATGTTATCAATGAAAATGTATTCAAACTAATTCTGACATTTAGTGATTCTGTTTCATTAAAAAATGCTTTAAATTATAACATTAAAAGAAAAGATTCACTACAAAAAATCATAACTTTTTACACCAAAGATTTCGAATTTAAAAATAACTTAGGACTTCTATTATTATCAGAACAACCACACGAAGATGAGAGAGTATGCATTAAAGTTGAAGCTTTTAATGATCTAGATGAAAAAATACAAATGGAAATATTTGACATAAATATCTTAAAACCAGATATAGAGATTAATTTAGATTATGATACCCAGGCTCATTCTCTTCAAATCGAACTGAATAAATTAGATAATATTGTTGGAGTATCATTTGAAAAATTAGAAATCTCAGCTATGGATGTAAATTCTCATAAGGAGGTTAAAGTTGATATTAGGAAATTTAAAACAGAGGAATATCTATCCAATTTAGATATAATTCCTAAAATCTTTAATGAAAAAAATGCAATAAAAGAATTTATCATAAAATCTCATGAAGAAGTAATCCTTAAAATGTGGGTAAATTATAGAGATAAAATTGGTAATGAATATAATAGTAATGTAGCTAGCATACAATTAAAGCCTTATGTGGTAAATATGAAGGAGCCTGCTACGGATGAGCCCATTGTAATTCCTAAGATAAATCTTAGCGGCTCATGGGTTCAACCCCTAGCTACTGTGGCTAATTAAATGAGATGATATCCAAAATGGCTGAAGGTGTTGTTAGTGGAGCCACTGCTGCTTCCCAGATCCTAATACAGAAACTTTTGAAAAGTAATGATGATATTTTAATACCAAAATCTGTGAAGATAAATGGTGTTGATAACTCAATTAATTTTTCTTTTTGCCTATATAAAGGTTCTTATAGTAATGAAGAATTAATGGAAGTGTTGGTAAAGAAATTTTCAAATTGTCAAATTGAACTAGATAAAAGTTTTAGGATAAAAATAAAAAATCATTTGGAAGTAGATATATCAAATGATATAATCGAAAAAAAAAAAAATGAAAAAAGAATTAGTTTTGAAAAAATCCTCAATAGAAATGGGGATTATTTTACAGTTGAAATTTCAGGAGCGTTTAAAGAAAATTTTAATTCATTAATGACCATTACTCCTAATATTGAAGCATATTATAGAGATGAGTTTCAAGAAACTTATCATATAATTATTTACATTCATCATCATAAATATAAAACCAGAAATGTATCATATATTAATATCCCAATCACAAATCAGATTCTACCCCTTGAGTTCGTTTATGATTTTCTTTTAAGCGATATTGAACAGAAAGCTCTTAATTATTGGCATAAAACTAAAGGAACTAAGAAGTCCCGAGTAGAGAAATCAATCACTCAAAAATGGGGATTTCATCCAGATACTCTCTCAAACAAATTATCAACGATTCTCGCTGAAACAGAAAGTCTAATAAGAGCTCGATTCAATGAGATTTTTCAAATATCAATTAATCCCCCCGGAGATAATTTAAGAATCTCTGGTGCAGAAATAAAATTTGGAAGTATTCAAAGATTTCCACCTACTATATTAATTAAACCGAATCTTCTTTTTGATTATGATTATGGAATGAATACTTACTTTTCTATATCAATCACCATAAATAGAAAAAAGTTAATCCAAATGATTAGCAAAAAATGGAGAAGAATTAAAAGAAGAGCCAAATCACAAATTTATTAGAATTATTCTATAAAAATTTATTATTAAAGCTTGTGATATAGACGTATACACAAAGTAACTTGAAACAGAAGTTTTACGATCCTTGAAACATTATTACTCTTATTTTGCTTATAATTTTACTTTTCTTCAGACTTTTATGTAAATTCATTCTTTATCTTTAAA
>WJIN01000172.1 GCA_014730295.1 Promethearchaeota archaeon
CTAAATCATCCCATGAGAAATATAAGTGTAAGGCAATTTCTGCTTCCTCTTTGCTGAAAAGCTTCTTAAGTAAACGAATCTCGATTCCTGATTCTGTAGGCGGAAAGCTAATTGTTTCCTTATTAAGATGTTGTTGTAATTTTCTATAAATCTCCCCACTCATAAATAGACTGATCCAATGGATTAATTAATAGTTATCCATATTAAAGTGGAATTTAATAAATTCTATGTAAATATTGTGAGAGAGCTATATATCTTCAGATCTAAATGGAATTGCGATATTTGAACTAGAAAATAGATATTTTTAGTGCTTTCTATATTCTTGGAATATTTGGTTAGGTTTCACTATATTTTCATCGTTATAGTATTAATCAGAATTCAAATAAATATATTTAACAATAATACTGATATTATTATAAAAGAAAATCATTTCTTATGAACTCAGTAATATATTATTTTTCGGGAACGGGAAATTCTCTTCATGTAGCAAGGGAATTAAAAAAACGACTCCCAAATGCAAGACTAATTCCTATTGTTGGAGCTTTAAAAAGTAAAAAAACTAAAATAAACGCTGATACCGTTGGAATTGTATTTCCAATACATGCTCATACATTCCCTTGGGTTGTAGAAAAATTTCTTAACACATGCGATCTATCTTCGGCGTCTTATCTTTTCGGGTTCGCAACCCGAGAATGCGCAGATAATGTATTCTCAGATATGGATAAGATTCTTATGAATCGGCAGACTCAACTGACTGCTTCCTTCGCTGTTGAAACTCCCGTGAATTTTATCCCGGTATTTGCTGTCCCAACTGAAGAGGAAATACTGCAAATAGAAAATCGTTTACAAGAAAAATTGGATATAATTGCTAAACTGATTAGAAATAAAATTTCTTATCATGAAGAGACTGGAGCATTAGTATCGGTATTAGCGAATACATTTCTCCGGGTTAGCCAGTTTGTTTTCCAAAAAACGGGTTATTTTGGGTTACAGAGAGCATATTACGCAAATGAAAAATGTATTGGATGTGGAACATGTGAAAAAATTTGTTTATCAAATAAAATATCTCTAGTTAATAAAAAACCGATATGGAAACAAAACATTCCTTGTTTGTATTGCTTTGCTTGCATTAGTTACTGCCCAACTGAGGCAATCCAAGCAAAAAGATTGAGAACCACTAAAAAAGGGAGATATCATCATCCAGATATTAAAGCTACCGAGATTTCCAAACAAAAATTACCAATTTAGAAGATTGACTATATCTTATTCGATATTACTATTAAAAAAACTAAATAATATAGAGTCTATCTTCAAAAGAGGAAATGATTATAACAGCTTAATAAAATTTTTAAATATAATTTTTCCTTAGTTTAACCATAGGTTGCTTATTTAATAAGATGGGATATTAAGATTAATGTGTAAATTATGCTATGAACATACCGGTAAGGTATGGTATTTACAAAAGGATTCTTATGATCTCCAAGCAGGTAGGTTTTTAAAAGTTTTTCCGGGTCGGTTTCGTGAGTGGTTCTATGAATTCATAGATTCTAAATTGGACCAATTCGTTGATGAGAGTGTAGCAGATATTAATGAACTCCAAACAGAACGAGAACCATATACAGGATTGAAAAAATGGTTTTATAACTTTTTTGCGAAAAATATTTTAGGGGGACAAGTTACCACCTCTATTGACGATGCAATTAAAGTTCTTGATATGGGAGATGATTATTTCCTACACTACTGCTCTTGTAAAAGAGGAGCAGGTGGAGGAGACGATTATCGGTGTATTTTTATGAATCATAATGCTCGTCGACAAAGGAAAATGGGCACTCAAGATCGGGGACGATTTATTGATCGTGATGAAGCTGAGGAAATTGTACGAGAGCATCGGAAAGAAAAGCACTATCACACTGTGATGTGGGGAATGAAAGCGAAGGTCGATTGCATCTGTAATTGTGATCACTTTTGTGCTGGACTCTATGTACCTGAGATTCGTTGGGGATTATTGCCTTCAATGAAAATAACTAAAGTAAGAGAAAGAGATCGATGTGATCCTGATTGTAATATATGTTTGGATACTTGCTATGCGAACGCGATTATAAAAAATGAAAAGGAACAAGTTCTTCAAGTTGTTCCTAATAAATGTATCGGTTGCCACCTCTGTGTTGAAAATTGTCCTCGTGGGGTTTTCGAATCTGTTCCGAGAAAACTTTACTATGACGCAGCTATAGGTAAACAAGTGAAAATAAAAGATTAGAAGATATGCTAAATTAAAAGTAAGGTCTTTTTTTTTCTATTTTTTAATTACTGATCACATATCTGATTGATATGATAATACTGGTTTTTTTTTTCGGATTTTTTCATAATGAATATAACTAATATAACTGCAAATCTTACACAAAAAATCAATAAATCAGAGTATTAAGATCCCTATTTCCATCTTTTTCCCATTCCGATCCCATAAAATTTATTAAGATGGATTAAATAAATATATATAATATAATGAAAATATAATTCTTCAAAGAGTTAATGTAAAAATA
>WJIN01000173.1 GCA_014730295.1 Promethearchaeota archaeon
GAACCAAATAAAGTCTCCATAGAGGAAGTGGAGATTCCAGAACCAAAATCAAATGAAATTCTATTGGAGATTGCGTATTGTGGTATTTGTGGGTCAGATCTCCATGCTTTTCGAGGAAAGCATCCCTTTATTCCCTTACCCGCAACACCAGGACATGAATTTTCAGCCATAATCGAAAAAGTGGGAAAAAATATTTCCCATTTTCAAAAAGGCGATAAAGTAACGGTTGAGCCCAGTCTAACCTGTGGGGAATGTTATAATTGTCGTATTGGTAGATATAATATTTGCGAAAATTTACGAGTTATGGGATGTCAAGGGGACGGGGCAATGGCAGACTATTTAATTGTACCATCAGAAAAGGTGATTCCCATTCCAGATGAATTATCTCTTTTGGAGGCGACATTAAGTGAACCAATCGCTGTCGGTGTCCACGCAGTAAAAAGAGCGGGTGTATTGCTGAATAAAAATGTGGTTATCATAGGCTCAGGAATGATAGGGCTTTCTGTGATAATTAATGTGGTTAAAGCAGGTGCAAAAGAAATAACAGTTACTGATTTATCGGATTCTCGACTTAAAAAGGCAGAAGAATTGGGAGCCACGCAAACAATTAATGCCACTAAAACAGACGCAATAGAAGAGATTAAACAGAATCAACCGTACGAGGGTATCGATGTTGTGTTTGAATGTGTAGGTGTAGAACAAAGTATACGTGATGCGATTGAGATAGTACGGAAAGGAGGGAAAATAATTGTTGTTGGTGTCTTCGGTGAGGAGACGAAGATTCAAATGGCATATGTACAAGACAGAGAATTGGAACTAATCGGATCATTAATGTATACTAGAAGAGATTTTACTGAGGCTGTGCAAATGTTAGCGAACAAAGAAGTCCCACCAGAACTGTTTATCAGTAAAATAATGCCCTTGGAAAAAGCCCAACACGCCTTTGAACAAGCCTTCAATAAGGAAGAAAATCTTAAAATAATCCTCGAAGTCAATAAAGAGAAGTAAAGTTCACCTTGGACAACTTCCCTAAATCAATTTATCATCAATTGGTCAAAAAACTTATTCATTTGCCTAGCTTACTCTTTATAAAATATTTTGAAATAAAAGGAGTTTCTCATTGAAAGTATTGGGAAAAGAATGTAACCATTTTGAGCCTTTCAAATACAAATCATTTACTCAATTGAAGCGGAAACTATCGGAGTTGAATTTAGATTTGAGTTTTTCTGAAGATTTTACAATTTTTAGAAGACCGCTCTCTATTGGGAATAAAACACTCCCAAATAGGTTGGCTATTCAACCCATGGAAGGATTTGATGCAAAAAGAGACGGAAGTCCCAGTTTTTTGACAGTAAGAAGATACGCACGATATGCGAAAGGTGGGGCAGGGCTGATTTGGTGTGAAGCAAACTCTATTTCTGAGGGATATAGGTCAAATAGGCATCAATTAGCAATACACAATGAAAATGTCGATGAATACAGATCATTTGTCAGTCATATTAAAAAAATCAGTAAAAACACATTAGAACATTTAGGATCTTCAAGGCAATGTCTGCTCATTCTACAATTAAATCACTCGGGACGATACTGTAAAAAAGAAGGAAAGAAATATCCCGTTCGAGCATATCATAATAATCAATTAGATGAGGCAATTAACGTTTCCAAACGAGATGGGAAAATTATTTCTGATACAGAATTAAAACAATTAGAGGAGAAATGGGTCGAAAGAGCTCTCCTAGCCCGAGATGCGGGATTTGATGGAGTAGATATTAAGGCGTGTCACGGATACTTAATCAGCGAACTACTGAGCGCTCGAGAAAGGAAGGATTCTCTTTATGGAGGATATAATTTGGCAAATAGAACTCGATTCTTTTTGAATATCATCAAAAAACTTGAAAACCATCTTTCTGAAACGGAAGATTTTATCATAACAACCCGATTAGGGATCTATGATGGAGTTCCATATCCAAATGGATTTGGAGTCGCAGCTACTTCAGGAGAGAAATTTGCAGCATCAATCGATTTAACTGAGCCAATTAAGCTGATTAAAGAACTAAATAATTTAGGAATAAGGTTAATCAACATTTCCGCGGGAAATCCCCACTATAAGCCACACATTACCAGACCTTACGATATTCCCGTAAAAGGAGCAAAGATACCTTCTGAACATCCCTTATGTGGTGTTTATAGATTAATAAAAATGACCGCTAAAATTAAAACATCAATTCCTGAAGAGATAAAAATTGTGGGATCTGGCTATTCCTATCTACGACAATTTTCCCCGTATATCTGTGCGGAATTGATTAAGAATAATGAGGTAGATATATGCGGATTCGGAAGGATGGCTTTTGCCAATCCCGAGTTTCCAAGACAAATTTTTCAACAACATGAGATTAATCCCAAAAGAGTTTGCGTGGGATGTTCCCAATGTTCTCAGCTTATGAAAAATGGGAAAAGTACTGGTTGTGTTATTCGAGACGCCGCATATGAAATGAAAGATTAGCAATACTCATTTAAAGATATCTCCCTCTTTAAACCTTTTCCAAGTTTTTTCAAACCATCCAAAATCAGTGGGGATAAGCCTCACATTTTCCCATTCAATTGAAATTTTTCCGTCAATCTCTTGGATGGTCTGAATTTTATCGGTTAAATCTCTCTCACTGTTAATAAATCTTAGTTGATTTAGAGCCCCAGGAGGTTCAATATATCTTTCATTGAATATTTCTTCAAGCGAATCTCTTATGACTAAATAAGATCCTCGACTTTTCCCAAACATTTCATGGTAATTTAAAATGGAGCTTAGGATATAATATTGTGTGAGGAGCGCGTCCTTAATTTTAAAATATTTTAGAATTTCAGTATTTTTATTTATAATGCACCTATAGGGAGGGTTTTGGAGTTCCTCATTGATGGAGTCCAATTCCTCTGAAAGAGCTTTTAAAGGTCTAATAATAGACCCGTATCGGGACATCCTATTTCTTATTTGATCTAGCAAATCCTTCGGCGTAGCGATTGAATCATCTCTATTATCAAGTAGGGAACTTATCTCGTTAATATATGAATTTATTTTAGTTTTAATAATATCTGCTGTTTGAACTATGTTTGGGGTAGGGAAATTTCGAGATTTATGAGAAATTTTTTGCGCTACTCTTAGGCCACCTACTTGTCCTGAATTAAGTGCTGCTCCTCCTGGACGGTGTATTCCATGGCTCCCATTTACTTCCCCAATAGCAAAAAGATTCTGAATATTTGTTTCCCACCACATATCACCCTTAATTCCTCCATTAAGGTGTTGATTACATACCGCTATTTGAAGAGGCTCCTTCCAAAGGTCAATATCATGATTTTTATAGAGATGGATCGCATCAGGATTTAATTTTTCCAGCCGCTTAATTGGTGAATTAGCCAAGGCTTCAGAGTTTTCTAAATATTCATATGCGATCGGATGTAATTTCGATTCTTTATATTCATTTGGATTATTCTGGAAATCTAAAAAAACATCTTTTCCTAATATTTCGGACTCATAGTACACAGCCAGGTCTACTAAAGATGAGCCGAATTCCTCAATTCTATCTGGGTTAAACGGCCATTGATACCCCTTTAGAAAGATCGCTCTAGATAATAATTCAAACGAAGTAAAATATTGGTCTAAAAATTCCGTTTCTTTCCCTTTCGTATCTCGGGATATAAATCTAGGAATAACTTGTTGATAAGACCCCGACAGATTCCAGCGAAAATGTGTAGAAGCTAAACCAAACTGGGATTCTGTAAGGTTTTGAAGCTTGCATCCCGCACTTATCGCAAGCCCTAAACTCCCCCATTGGGATGGAGGATATACGGAATTCTTATAAAGTGCAGCAGGACCCCCCGTAGCAAGGATAACATTATCGGCTAGGAAAATCTTAAGACAGTCTACAAAGTTTGTTAAATCTCTTTCTTGCCCGAGATTCGCAATATCTAAGGCAATTAAGCCAATCACTTTATGAGGGGCTTGACTATGATCAGTTATAAGATGCATTATGTAATATTTATCGAATATGTTAACATCTTTGTCTCTTATTGACTTTAAGAGACATTCACACATTTTTTGTGACGTAAGAGGCCCAATTGAGGTCGCTCTTTGTCTTGGGTCATTGTCCGTTTTATATCCAACAAACCCGCCAAACTTATCTTGTGGGAAAGGAACCCCCAACTCAATCAGATGAAAGAATTCGCGGATAGAATTTGTCGATTCGATTAATGCAATATCTCCATGCATTGCTCCTCCACGGAAGAAATCCGTTGCCATTTGATAGGGGCTATCATCCTGATCTCCGATAATAGATAACTTGTAGTAGGTTTGTTTATCTGAACCAGTATTGAAGGAAGTTCCACCCCCAAGGTGCTCAGTTAGGATGGCGATCTTTTCTGCGGGGACTCCCTCATCAACAAGATGAAGGGCACAATTTAATCCCGCAGCCCCAGAACCCACAATAATACTATTAAATGATGAATACTTTAAATAGTGTGAATTAATTTTTATATCTGGCATATTATTTCACTTTATAATCGTTTGAGATGGAATCCTCCATCGATATGAATAATATCTCCCGTAGAATAGGGTAAATACCCTAATGCAATCGCCTTCACAGCTTTTGCAACATCTTCGGGGAGCCCCCACCGCTTTATTGGGGTAATCCCTTGCTCAAAGAGTTCATTATACTTTTTCTTGACTGACTTGGTCATTCTCGTCTTTATAATACCGGGCTGTATCTCATAAACGGGAATTTCATATTCTGCAAGTCTATCGGCATATAATTTTGTCATCATTGTCATTCCCGCTTTCGAAACACAATATTCACCTCTATTAGGTGATGAGGTAAAACTGGAAATTGAAGATATATTGATAATAATAGGATTATATTGATTGAGATTCTTTTTGAGTTCAATCATCCAATTTGCAATATCACGCGTTAAAAAATATGGACCCTGTAAATTTACTTTCATGACTCGCTCAAATGACTCCTCGGAGGCTTCTAATAGATCTTTCCGCTCTGTGGGAGGTATCCCCGCATTATTGATTAAGATGTCTATTCTGCCGAACGTTTGTTCAATTTTAGTCAGCATTACTTCCCGATCAGATCGTTTTGAAACGTCTGCTTGTATGTATAGATATTTCTTTTTGATATTTCCACCATATAGCTGCGTCAATATAGACAGGTATTCATCTGAAAGCTCTTTAGTAGATGCTCCGTTTATGATCACGTGATACGACAATTTTGCTAATTCTAATACGATTTCCTTTCCAATACCACTTGTGCTCCCAGTAACCAATGCAACTTTCATATTTTCCATATTTTTACAATAAGAAGTAGAAATAGATAAGTCTTTAGAAACTATATTTTTCAATTAGCAAGATTCTGTTTATCTAGTTTATCCATAATTTTGTCTTAATTTTTAAAAACAAACAGAATAAAAAATCCTGGTGGCTTATTTAAAGTCTAAAGTTTTTCTTTTTTCATTATTGCAAGTGATAAACTGAGCTGAAATAAATTAAAAGTTAATCTATTAAATAATGGATACATAAATGCATAAGTTAGAGCATACATATTTCCTATAATGGATCTGCCATAACTTTGAGACCATAAATTCATTATCATTTGGTAATTTTGCTTAGAAGAATTCCGGTTAAAATTAGATGATTTAATTAAAATGGGTATGAATAGATCTTTTTCATCTAAAATTTCAAAAATTTCTTTGATTGTGGAACCTCTAATTCCCAATTTAAGTAAATTTTCCCAAGATTGATAAGAATTGAAATTTTTGGAAAAGGAATTTGCCATATAATGTGCTATTTTATCGGGCATATAATTAATAAAAGGTAAGGTGGTTGTGTGGTTTTCTATTGGAGATAACCGGTTAGGGGTTTTACTAATGAATAAAATTCCATAAGTATCTAGTTTATCCCAAATATTTTCAATCAGCACTTTCCTTTCAGACGGTAAAAGATGTTCAATAACCGCATTACATACAGCAAAATGATATTTAGGGATATTTAAGGGTAAAGAACGTTTTTTTTTTGAACATATTAATTGAATGTTTTTTAAATTGTAAAAATCAGCTCTCCTCTGAGCAATATTTAATAAATTTTTGTTTAGATCAAGCCCAACAATTGAGGATTCGGGGTATCTTCTAGCAAGGATTATAGTTGATGCCCCACTTCCACATCCAAAATCTAGTATGGTTTTTCCTTTAAAGTTTACTTTTGGAATAGTTTTTAATAATTGGATAAGGGGTCCCGCAACATATTCCTCATCTTCTTCTCTAAGAATCTCATCACATAAATATGCTGGACCCTTAATTCTAAGAATTTCTTCTATTAATGGTAAAGAATATTTGGTTTTACATGATTTCTTAGGAATAAAAAGGTTATTATCAATAGGATTAATTCTAATTAATTTTGTTCCTTCCGCTAAATCTTTTATCTGAATTAGTGCTTTAGGATGTTTTATTTCTTTTATAATACTTCATCTCTCCCAACACAAATTTGAATATATTTAATATTGAGAAAATTATTTTTCTAATTTAGCGATTTTAGCGGTCTCATATAGATAATTGAAGTAATAATTAGCCGCGGGGCCGAATGCAATATGGTCTGTGACCACCCCAAAATAAGACTGTTTTTCGAAGAATTTTTGCGAGAGAATGATAAAAGCATCCTCTCCCTCATCAATTATTATAGAGGTGCCAAATAATTGATCGCGGTATTTAATCTCAGCGATTTCTTCATATTTTTTCAATAATTTCGAAAATTTTTGATCTTCAAGTGTCTCTTCCTCGATGAGGAGTCGAATGTCCGTTACTCCACGCGCTCTGGCTTTCCGTATATCCTCATAGAAAATATCGAGAAATTCAAAATCGGTCGATACTAAATATATAGCCGTTTTGGACAGATTAATAAGAGAGAGTGCTCGATTTAAGCAAACATCACGTCCTCTATGAATATAAAGCGCAATTTTTATAGGAGTATCATGGCTTTGATATATTGGAGTTAATTGATGGATGATTAGATTGGAATGGTCGTCGAAATTATCATTATACTGTTTCTTTGCGATAATCAGTGCTTCATCCGGACTTTTTGCGAAGTAACGACTTGGTCGACTTTCCTCTTCTTTAATTATCCACTTTTTATCCTTTTCCAGTTGCGTAAGGATGTTGTATATACGTGAGTACGGAACTCCCGAAGCATCAGATAATTCTCGAGCATCCATCGGTCCCTTTGAAATTAATGTTAAATATATAGAAATTTCGTAATCAGTCAAGCCAATTTCGCGTAGACTTTCTTTTACATTATCAGGAATTTCATTCGACATAATAAATCTTTAGTTTACTAATTTTATATAGCAATATATTTGCTTTTTGAAACGATATATAGTTAAAAACTAAAATAGATAATATAACTAATCTTGTGATTAATATTAAATTTTGGTTTTTTATACTTAAAACAAAATCGGTATTTTAATAAAAGATTATGTATGTGTAATGAAATCTTTTATGTTTGAAATATATTGTGTTGAATTCCTATTTAAACTTTTAGAATTTTCTCTTTTTTGCGTGTGGAAGATTTTTATTAAATTTTGGGGAAGATTTTATTAAAAATTTTTAAAGAAGAGTGAAAATCATAATGCAAAATATTTATGAATAAATTCTTGACGGTCTTGTTCTGGATTATTAGCGCCTCGAATTGCGAAATCTTCACACTTTTTGTATAATTCAACCATATCATCATAGAGTTCTTTATTATCAAGATTCGGCTTAATAGTCTCAATAATTTGGGATTCTAAAAAATCCTCTATTAATTTCATCCATTCCATTTCGAAGTTTTGTTGATTATAATATGAGTAAGCCGCGCGAAAAGCAGCCCCTAAAGCTGCTGAGTCTGTAATTTCGAATCTATAAATAGGAGCATCAAAAACATCTGCAGCCACTTGTAATATTTCTCTATTGATGGAAGCTCCGCCTGTGGCAAAGATTTCTTTTGGTGTCTCTGTAATCCAATCAGAATGTAATCTCATAGAGAGGAATTGTGCTTCAATTATCGCTCGGATATTCCCTTCCAAATCAGATTCGTCAAATCCAAATCTATACACATGTGGTTCTAAGACTAAAGGGACAATTTCTGGGAAAAAATAGGGCAACATAATTTTACCAAAGTTTCCAGGTGGAGTTGAACGTAAAATGTTAGAAAAATCTTCCCATTTTAATTTGAACTGAGCTCTTATTTTCTCTCTTGCTAATGAAGCGTTTTTATAACATATGAGACTCATATAGTCCCCCGTGGGTGCACCAAATATATGTCCCTCACCTTTTAGATCGATTTGTAAATCCTTTAAGTATCCAAAATAGGTATCGCTGGTTCCCAAACTTAGAGCAAACTGCCCTTTTTGAATTAGTCCAATCCCTATAAGACTGTTTGGATTATCTCCTGACCACGCAACAAGTTTCGTGGTAGACAAAAGCCCATATCTTTCAACAAAATATTTCGAGAGGGTTCCAATTATTTCATATGAGGGAACCAAGAGAGGTAATTTTTCTTGTAAATTTGGAGCCGTTACTTCTAGTGCTTCTTTAGACCACTCTCTCTTCTCAATATCCATTAGATTCATCCCTGCCCCATCCCCATAATCTATGGGAGCGTGATCACCAAGCAATAGAGAAGCCATAAATGAACTTACGAGATGGATTTTATCTGTGTTCTTATAGGCTTCTGGCTGTTCTTGATAGAATTTTCTAATTTGGGGGCCAGAAAATCTTTCAAACGTATCGGACCCAGTTAATCGAATTACCTCTTCTTTTCCCCCTAATTGTTCCCTGATTTCTTCACATTGTCTTGTGGTACTAGAATCCATCCAAATGGGACTTGTTTGTCGCGAAAAGCTTCCTTTCAATTGGGAAGTGAGTTTTTTACTTGGATCTAAATTCTCTATTTTCGAGTTGAATGAGCTGTTCAAATACACTGTTCCATGTTGTTGTCCAGATCCAGAAATAGCTTTTATATCATTTACATCCACTTCTGATTGTACGATTTCTTGAAAAAATATTTCCAGCGCCTCAAGCCACATTAGAGGATTTGAATGTACTTTTTGATCATCCTTATCCAGGATTATCCCATCTTTAGTCCTATAAAAAATGAGATCTTCTCCATATTGGATACTATTTCGATAGAGAATTTTTTTTGAATCAGAGTCGATAATTATTCCAGTTAAACTCTGTGTGGAGCAATCCAATCCAAGAAACAAGTTGCTCATAATTTATTTTTAATTTTGGATTTAATGAATTTTATTATTTTTGGAGGTTTAATATAAATCAGTATAAATAATTTGAATGTCATTCTTTTAGATGAGGTTTATATTAACTCTTTTGAAGAGTCTATCACAAAGATGTGAAATTAAGGCACAAATAAGTATGGAATTATCGTTTGCCTTGACTAAATTTATTTTAGAATAAGTAATAATTCATACATTAGTTTTTATATCTGATCAAAAATTTTATTTTTCGGTAAATAATAATCCTAAATTGTTAGAAAAAAGGTAAATTTTATTACTATTTTTTATTTTTTGATAATCATAATAATACTATTCTAATATTGAATTTAATAGATTAAATTTCTACAAGTTAAAAAGAGGTTTGAACACTGGACGTAATTGATATAAAGATTTTGGAAGAGCTTAAAAAGGATGGACGTAAGTCTTATAATGAAATCTCCGAAAATGTAGGCAAGACGGAAGCTACCGTTAGAAGGCGGGTGAAAAAAATGATTAAAAATGGGATTATCAAAAAATTTACCATTGATTATGAGATAAATTCAAAACCGAAGACAAAGGCAACCGTAAAAATTGAGCCTGATTTTAAGGAAATAAAGAATATTTTAAAAGAATTAAAACAGATTGATGAAATCACGGATATTTGGCGATTGAGCGGGGATTGTGGATTATTTATTAAAGTTGAAATACCCTCAATTGAAGATTTTAATCCATTAATAGAGGAGAAAATTTCACGTATTAATGGGATAAAGATAATTGAGACTTGTTTTATAACAGATATAATTAAATAGGTCTATTCCGAAAAACTCCTCTATTTTTTTTATCTTATCATTTTAACCAAAATCTCTTTCATTTTAAAAAGATTAAGTTTAGATTTTCCCCTTTCCTTAGGATTGTGTGAATTTAATTATTTATTCAGAATTCACAGCGGATAAAACTTATATTTTAATATTCAAATACCATGGAAAATAATAATCGTTTTTTTCTGTTAGACACAGACATCGGTTCGGATATTGATGATGCAATGGCCCTATTGCTATATCTTCGACTTGAAAACGTTTCTTTGGTAGGAATCACTACAATGTATTCCATTGCTGCCTTGCGAGCAAAAATTGCAAAGAAAATGCTTCGATTAGCAAATGAAGATATACCAGTGGCGATCGGCAGGGATAAAACCATAGATAAGCGCGGATATATGTGGAAAACTGGGTTGGAGGGCTTTGGTGTGCTCTCTGAAGAGGAATTTCACATGGCACCGGACGAAATGGGAATTATTGAAAATGGGATCGATTTTATAATAGATAAAGCAAATCAATATACCGGAAAATTAGAAATTATCTCCATAGGACAATTTACTAATATTGCAGCAGCAATTCAAAAAGACCCACGTTTTAAAGACCATATAAAGAGAATTTGGTCAATGTCCGCGGGAGTAACATTTTTAGATCCTATTCCAGAAAACTTTCCCGAGCCAAATGAGAAATATCACGCTATACCAAGTCATAACATTAGAAGTGATGTAGAAGCAGCTAAAGTAGTCCTTGATTCGGACATTCCAATCACTTTTATCGGAAATGATGTGACCACTCAAGTGGTTTTATTTGACGAGGATATTGAACTCTTAAGAGATTATTATTCCGGCCTCAATAAAGCCATAACAGATATGATGGATATATGGTTAACCTATAGGTCTCGGAGATTAGACCGCGAGATTAATTTTACATGTCTTCATGACGCGTTAACGGTTGCTGAAGCATTAGGAAAAGATTTTACACAAAAAGTGCCTATTGATATTGATATTGAAGAAAGTGGCGCAAGTATCATAAGTTATAAACCAAATTCATTGTATAATATCGCATGGCAAGTGGAGGCAGAATCCTTTATGAATTGGTATCTTGAACATATTTTAGTTTGAATTAATTTTTTAAGATAAATTTCTATTAATAACTTAAACACATTGGGATATTTATGGTTGAATTTGCAATATATGAAATTGTTCTTTTTATTTTCTTGTTGATTTATTTAGGAGTGATGCTTGTTTTATCCATTCTTTTCCTTCGGAAATATTTTGAGTTCAAGCTAATTGAATTTTTCCATCTCGGGGTATTTATTTTAATATTTGCGATAACTATTACTCTTCAGTGGATTATTTCCTTTATAGTTTTAGCATTAATGGAATTAACAATAGATCCAACGCTGTTGTACGCAGTTCAAGGGGGATCCACGGTTGCTTTAATTTTTTGGTTGTTGGGATTGGATAAAATTCTGCTGTCGGGAAAAACTTATCGAAAAGTTTTTCTCTTCGTGTTGATTGTTGCCGTGGTGGTTGTCGCTTTAATATACTATATCGCACTATTTATAGATTATACACTGATTGGGACTTTAGATCCGAAGGGATGGACCCCTCTTACATGGACTCCGTTGGCTAGTATTTGTTTTTCAGCATGGTATCTGATATTCTTTATTACTTTCTTGCTTTTTACCATACAAGCGATAACATCCAATGAAAAAACCACTCAGATAAAAGGGAAAATTCTTTTAATCGCGAGTATATTAATAGGAATATCAATTATATCAATATTTTTCTTAGGATTTTTTGACGGAGTAGTGTATTGGATCTTCACTTTTACTTTTGTTCACGTGTTTCGAATAGCGGCGTTTATAACATTCTATATTGGATTCACTCTACCAAATTTTATCAAGAAAATACTTTTAAAGGATAAATAGGGACCTTAATAAAATCAAATCCTTATCTTTCTTCTTTTTTTATATGAGATTTCCGAGATAAGAGTTGAAATTGATTTAGTCCTATAATCTTCTTCGTTAAATAACCTTAATCATTAGGTTAAAACCAAACTTAACCAAATGATTATGGTTCTATGGAGGAATTTTTAAAATCATTCAAAAACTAGCTAAAATGAGTTAATTTATTTAATGTCAATTATTCATATAAATATCATTCTCAACCTAATTGGTTCTCAATATGTCTTACAAGTTCAGTAAAGAAGAATTGAAAGAACTTTTAGTAGATTATAATGAAACAGCTCTTCAACAATTTGATCTTCCCGAGAAAGTTTGCGTATGGGACGAGACTCTAAGAGATGGGGAACAAAGCCCAACAGTGTATCTAACCCTTGATGAAAAGATACATTTAGCAAAAATGATGGACGAAATCGGGGTAAAAATTATCGCGGTAGGATTTCCAGCAGTTTCCGAAAGCGAGAAAAATATTGTAAAGACTATCGTAAATGAAGACTGTAAAAACTCATCCATCGTGGGAATAGCGCGTCCGAAAAAGGAGGATATTGATGCGTGTATTGATGCAGATTTGGAAGAAATCGTTGTATTTATGCCCGTATCTCCAATCTTTATGAAAACCTTGAAATTAAGCAAAGAAGATGAGCTTCAACAAATCACTTCCGCGATTAACTATGCGAAAGATAATGGGTTTAAAGTCAACTGGGTTTCTGAAGATGGTACAAGGGCAGAATTCGGTCACCTTAAAAATGTTTTTCAAACTGCAATTAGAGCGGGTGCTGAACGGATTGTTATTGGAGATACAGTAGGGGTCCTCACACCACCATCCGCGAGTTATCTAATTAGCAAAATACGGGATGAAGTAGTCAAACCCATGAAAAAAGATATTCCGATGGGGATACACACCCATAATGACTTTGGGTTAGCCGTTGCTAATACAGTGATGGGCGTGTTTGAAGGATGTCAATATCCTCATACGTGTATTAATGGATACGGAGAAAGAGCTGGCAATGCCGCTCTCGAGGAAGTTGTGACCATCTTGGAACGCATGGGGATTAATACTGGAATAGATTTGACTAAATTACCCGAATTAAGTTCCGTCTGTGAGGAATATTTTTGCCAACCGATTTCTCAATATAAACCAATTGTGGGGGATTATGCATTTAGCCATGAAAGTGGGCTACATATTGCGGCAATTCTTGCTCATCCGTTAACATACGAGCCTATCAATCCGAAAATGGTAGGAAGGAGGAGAAAATTCTATCTGGGTAAGTTTTCTGGGTCAAAATCTATTATGCACGCATTAAAGCAAAAATTGAAAGTGCTCGATTTGGAATGTATTCCAGATGAGATCATCAAAAAAATCGTTACAGAAGTCAAGCAAAAGCATGAATCAAAATCAAAAGAAGAAATTCGAAAGTCTTTTCATATTATTAAAGGTGAGTTGGATAATATTACAAAAGGATTAAGCGATAAAGAATTCTTTAATATTGTAAATAAATATGCTCAACCTTTTGTACCGGAAGAGTTTCGGCCCAAGAGTAAAAAACAGAATGAAAAAAAAGCTTAATTCTTTTCTAACGCTGAGGTAATCTTTCCAATTCTTTTTCTGATTTTTTGTATTTCTCTATTGAGCTTCTTTTTTTGTTTATTGTAGGCGTCCTCGTCCATTTTACCGGAGATGTAGTTTTTCTCAATAAATTCCAAGAGATTTAATACCGATTTTAACTTTTTCTCCAAACTTCCTACTTCCGCTTCCAATTCTTCACGCCGATTTTCAATATCTATAACTTCCTCTTCTTCTTCGATTTCAACTTCTTCTTCTAATCCTTCAGTCAGTTCCTCTTCAAGTCCTGTCTTATCCTTAGATTTCTTTATTTCATTAGTGCGAGATACAGGCTTTTTCTCCTTCTTTAATGATTCGAAATCCTCATCACTAAACATAGGTTGTGTTATATCCTCAGATATTTCTTCTTCTTCTTTAGATTCTGTTTCCACAATATGCTCTTCTTTTTGTTTACGTAGTTCAACAATATCATCCTCAGAAATCGATACTTTTTCAATAAGTGTTTCTATGGTATTTTTCATGTGGTTTATCTGAGCAAGATATTCATGTAAAAGTTTCATTAAATCGCTTTGGTCTGCTATTTTTATCTCCGTTTTCAACTCTATAGCTGGAACATCTCCTAATGCTTTATCCATTAGGGTTGATCCTAAATCCATCTCGGAGGTACCGAATTCTGAATCTTGAGTTTCTGGTTCTTCATACTCACCTAATGCTTTCATATCCGTCCTATATTCAGAAACTAACCAGCTAAAGATATTTAAAGCTAGATCTGTGTGAGTTTCATATTGAAGTCCGCCACCTATCTTATCGCGAAACATCTCATAGCTTCCGCTGCAGAATACCCTCCCTTTTTCTGGCTCAGAAACACATATAAGTGGTGAAGAGAATGGGTCTGAGGATTCATTGGATATCGCTACCGGAATCGCCGCACCAATCACAGAAAGGGAACAGCCCGCCCTATAACAAATTTTAGAAATTCCGCTAGTAATTGGATGAGGAGGAGTGAAATTCGTAATAATCGGTAAATTTTCCAATCCGATATTTTGTTGTTTATCAAGTACTTGGTCATTCTCAAAGGTTATACCAAAGATTTCACTTATTTCACTTAAATTGCTACCTCTTCCTTTATCTCCACCTGCATGAGATAAGAGAAGAAGTCCACCGCCATCTTGTTTTACCCAATTTTCTATTTCTATCATTTCGTTGTTAGAAATTTTAGCAAAATCAGGACAGGCAAAAACCAAAATATCATACCCTTCCAGAGACTCTTGAGTTATCGAAGTCTCAAAATATTCATGACATACAAAATCATTTGCTTCTAGAAATTCCTTGAGTTGAGTATAATTTTCGTTGAGTTTTCCGCGTTCCTTATGACCCGTATCAAAAGCTACAAAGGTTTTCATATTTATTACCTTTTTAAGAACTATTAAGGATTCAATTATTAAAAAAATTTTATTAATGTTACTAAGAGGTTTTAGATATTAAAATATCTATGATATTTTGAAATATAGAAAACAAAAAACTAGTAAACACATTTATCTCCGATAATTAGATTTTTTTTGGAGATGCTATCAATGCAGACATTACTCCCAATAATAGAGTTTTCAGTAATAATGTTGGTAAGTTGCGTATTCTTTTCTATTACACAATTCTCGATGATAGAGTTTTTAATGGTACAATTTTTGCCAATAGACGCAAAAGGCCCAACTATGCTGTTAATAATCCGAGTATTTTTTCCAATATATGAAGGATTTTTTATTAAGGATTTCTCAATTTTTACATTTCGGTTCTGAAAATATTCTATATCATATGATTGTTGTTCTAAGAGATATTTGTTTCCCTTCAATAATGATGCGGGTTTTCCAAAATCCAAAATACCCTTTTTAAGTTCCACCGTAGCGATTTTATATCCCTCATCCACTAAATCTTGTAGACTTTCGGTCAAATATATCTCTTTATTTTCTTTTTTTCTTTTTTCTAATTTCTTTTTGAGATGGTTAAAAAGGGATTGGGACGCATGGTAGGAAAAGGCATAGATTCCAGCGATAGCGAGATTGGAAATATAATTTTTGGGTTTTTCAATCAATTTCTTGATTATTCCATTCTCATCTACATCAACGATCCCGTAAGAACTCGCATCTTCTTTAGGAACTTTCATTACGGTGATTATTCCATCCACATCAGACTCGTAATAACGATACATTAAATATGAATACTCATCTAAAAGGATCATATCTCCCAAGAAAATTAAGCATCCTTCCCGTTTGTCGTCTTCTGGATTCCTAATCTCTACGTCTTTAAATCGCTTATGTGCTAAATATACTGCCTCTCCAAGCCCCCAATAGAATGGCACGTTATCTTGAAATCCTCGAGGTATCTGTTCAATAAAAGTAAGCTGAAATTTATCGGAATAATGTTTTTTCACATAATCAATGATTTGACGTTTTTTATATCCCACGATTAAAATAAGTTCCGTATTAGAATCGAATGTATTTAGAAATTTAGTTAAAATATGATCTAAAACCGTCTTTCCTGCTACGTTTATAAAAGCTTTTGGTTTACTCAATGTAAAAGGGCGAAGTCGTGAACCAATGCCCGCAATAGGTCCAATAATCTTCATATGTGCGATTGTTGTTCAGTTATGCTTTAACTTATAATTATAATATTAATTATTCATTCAATAATATTGTGATTGATCGGAATTAAAAACCCTCTGTAAATACCCGAATAGTAAATCGAGGGCATGTTCATCTACAGTAGAACACGGAATTAATTCTGCTGTTGAGCCCATCTGAATGAAGATATCAGATATCAATAATGATAATTCTCGAATTAATCCTTTCTCTCGCTCATTTGTGGAATCTTCTAAGGCAAGGAAATCTTGACTCCAATTAAGGATCATTTCAATTTGATCCTCGTCGAGTAAATCTGATTTTGATAAAAGGTTTATCTGCGGAATATTTTTAAATCGAAATTGTACCGAAGCAGCTAACAATAGGGTTGACACAAATCCATTAGGTCTCTTCACGAAGTTGGAATCAAATAAGAAGGAAACGGACTTTTGTACATCTCCAATACCTAATGAGCTGGCAATTAAGGGTCCCGTCTCTCGAAAAGAAAACAATTCAAGCTGACCCGCTGTGTCCACTAAAACCCAATCGGGATTATACTGATCTATTTCAAACTTAAGATCGTCGATATAGTTTATCATTAAATCGGAAGAGAGTATCATAGCTCCGTTTGGACCCAAATCATAATCCGCCATAACTTCCTCAAGTACGAGATAATCGCGTATATCTATATCGGGTACATAAGGCATATTTTTAACTCCCGGATCCAAATTAAGAGTAACTACTGAGACTTCAGGATTTCGATTCAAAATATAATTTTTAAGATTTGCGGTTAAAGTTGACTTTCCAGAACCAGCCGTGCCTATGAAATAGTTTAATAACATAATAAAGTATATTCAAAAGCTAATTTATGATTTAGCCTATCTTTTGTAATTTAATACTCATAATCAAAAAAATTTTCCTAGAATCTGAAAGTAAATTTGAATAGAAACTTTCTAAGTAATATTTGTGATAAGCTGACGTTCTTGCGAATTTATCATTTAAAATGCGAGAAAACTCACACCTTTAGGGGTGAGATGAATCGCAAATATATACTAATTTAAGGGACTACTTGCTTTTAAAAATTTGAATTGATATATAATAACTAATTAAGAGATATCAGCAAATGCACTCCACATTACAACTCACGGTCATAGGAAAGGTTTTCAACCCGAATAAGGGGAAATCTTGCACCTTAATAGGGACTTAGACCAGTATGTGGAGTGCGTAAGGTGGTATCTCTCGTTCAAACCCACCTCGAGGAATAAACTCCATAAGGATGCCTATAAAAACGCAAAGGAGAGGTTCGAGCTCAAGACGGCTCTACTTCAATCGGCACGGGATAAGGCGGTGGAGATCTATAAGTCTTTTGAGAATGTAAAGGGAAAAGATTCTGAGCTCCATCTTAGGAATTGCTGTATGCGGTTCGATGAGCGTTCCTTTAGATTTGCTAAGGAGAATAAGGAACTGACACCGTATTGGCTCCAGTTGAGCTTATCTGGTAATCGAGGGAGGACACCTTCCCCCATCGTATTCGGAGAGAGAAGAGAGCTCATAAAAAGAGCATTAGACGGAGAATATACCATTACGGATGTGGAGATGAAGAAGCCAAGTGGTCAGTGGTATGCCCATTTCATACTCGGTAGGAAAAGGGAAATGCCAGATTCTCCCCAGCCGGTCATTGGTATAGATCGGGGAGAGAAGAGCTTTGCCGTTGTCGCATGCCTAGAAAAGAGAAATCCTTATAAACCACGAAGGGGGATGTTCTGGAGCGGTGCCGAGATCAAAGCCCTAAAGGGTAAATACCACCACATTCGGAGGAACTTGGGAAGGAAGAAGCTTCCGCAGGAGATCGAGGGAAAACTTTCACGAAAGACCGACCAATTATTGCATAAACTAGCCAACGAGATTGTTGAATATGCTAGTCAGTTTAAAAAGCCCGTTATCGTCTTGGAAGACCTCACGCACATCAGAAGCCAGTTCCAGAAGAAAAAGAAAGGGAAAAAACTGAACCGAAGGATGAATTCTTTACCCTTTCGTAAGCTCCAAGACTACATCGAATATAAAGTCCTCAAGAAGGGCATAGCCGTGGAATATATAGACCCCGAGAATACCACGAAGGAATGCCATCGCTGTGGCACCGTAAATAATGTAAGCTATAATCGGAATTATTGGTGTCCTAACTGCGGTCTCACTTATCATAGGGACTTGAACGCCAGTATTAACATAGCGCAACGGATAACGAGTTCGTTGGGATGGGGGACAAGTGAATGCCCCGAACAACCGAATGAAGTTAATGTCGCAAAGACTTAACCGAATGGTTGAAGCCACCCCCCCTTTTGGAGGTGTGTAATTCACAGAATGGTCTTAAAGTATAATTATAGCACATTTCTTAGAGCTTAAGATAGGTCTCACCAGTTCGGATTTTGTAATTACACCATATTATTAGTTTTGTATGAATATCATCTTTGAAATCTTTTCTTAAAATATAATTAATGACATCAGAAAACATGACCTCCCTTGTTTGGTTTAGTTCCTCTTTTATATTAATTTTTATCTTCTTAAGCAATTTTTCGAATTTAATTGGACATTCTCTTGTATTTTCCGTAAATGAATGTTCTTTTGACAATTTATTTGTATCCTATTCAATTATTTTCCTTTTATTTGTATACCTTTCCATTTTATGAATAAAAAATACTATTTTTTATTTTCAATTATCCCTCTATCTCACTAAGTATTCTTGTTCCCATAAAATGTAAGAATATTTCATCCTAACTATTGGAGATTCCACAAAACTCACATAAATACTTCAAGAACTAGTATAAATAACTAAATATTAAAGTGGTAAGATGAATATAAAACAAAGCACAACCTATTCTAATGAGGATTTCTGTCCCGAATGCGGTGAAACGACTATTATACAAAATCGGGAAAAAGTTTGTGGAAATTGCGGACTAGTAATTGACAAAATTTTTAAAGAATCATCATATAGTTTTAAAAAGGATAATAAAGAAAATAATCTCTCAAAACAATACGTAGCATTAGGAAACAGAACAGATTTTGTAGGAGGTTTAGGGTCATTTATTGGATATGAAAAATCAAGATATTTCAAAGATAAATCTGGAAATCTCTTATCACCAAATGAACAAAGACTATATCGAAGATTAAAGAAAAATTACTCAAAATTCCTCAGAATTAAAAACCATGAAACCGAATACAGAATTTTTAATATTTTAAATAAAATATCTGTGTATTTAGACTTAAATAAGAATATCAGAAATAATGCTGCATATTATTACAAGAAAATTATCAAAAGTGAGGATGATATAATAAATAATATTTCATTAATTGCTTTTTGTATTTTTCTGGCAGCAAGGAAAGAAAATCATAATGCACCCATAAATATCAACGAGATCTCTAACGCATTTCAAAAATTTGGACACAGGGTAAATCCAAGATTAATTTTAAGAGATGGGTTAAAATATAAAAAATATTTAGATATTAAAACTAAACCTCATAAAAGCGAAGATTATCTGAATCGATTGATAAATCAAATAGTCAATCATAAAAATTTATCAAAGAGATTGATAAAAAAGGGAGTAAGCTGGTCTAAAAAAGAATTTCAAATCCATCTTATAAAAATGTCTATAAAGATTTTGAAAAATTTAAGTATGATGAAGCGAGCAGGTAGAAATCCATTTATATTATCAGGAGCAGTAATCTATCTGGCAGATAAATTATTAGCTAAAAAATATGAACATAAAGCTGTTTTGACTCAAAAATTAATATCAGAGGCAACTGAAATAGCAGAATATTCAATAAGGGATCATTATGTTAATCTACTAAAGCCAATCTTTGTTCAAAAGAAGAATTAATAAAATTGGTAAATTTTGATTTTTGGCTTACAACGGAATTAAATTTCATTTTTATTTATTCTAAATTTTTCACTTTAATCTCTCATATAGGTGAAAAAAAAGTTCTGAAATTTTTATTTCTCAAAATAAATAAGTCATATATTAAATAAATAAGTCATATAGTTAAATTTTTAATAGTTTTCAAATTATTTAATAAGTAAGAAATTTTATAATTTAGGCTTCTGTAGTGTAGTTCGGTCAATCTTACTTTTCGAGCAATTTAAGGACTTCGCATATGAGGCTCTCACCCTCGTGACCCGGGTTCAAATCCCGGCAGAAGCACTATTTTCTGATTTCGAGAAATTATGAAAAATTCTCCAACATATACTCTTAATTACGATTAGAATTAAGAGAGAAAAGAAGTTCATATAATCTTTCTAAAAGTTTAAGCTGCTTTCCTAAGTTCTCAATTTGAGTTTCATTTTTTATCTCATCAAGCAACCAATCAATCTTTTCGTTTAAGATATTAATAGTTTTGTTAAAATCATCAATTCTTTCCTTTTTTTGGGGAGTTAATTGTTTTTTGTTTATTACTTCTTGATTATTCGCAGATTCATCATTTTCAATAACGACAACTTTTCGGTTACATGTAGGGCAAAAAAGATCCCCTTGTTTGTTTTGAAAAATTGGAGAATTACATTCCGGACATGATTTGTTTAACATTTTATTCCCAGATCTTAAAAGATCTGCCATTTTTCTTACATTATTATCGTTTTTCATCTTTATATAAAGAAATTATTTTTAAATAAAATACTTATGAATAATATTATGAGAAAGAGTAGATTATTCTTGTCTTTCTTTATTTTTTAGAAGACTAACTATGTACCCAGAGATCCTATTTCTTAAATGTTTAGAATCAACCTCAAGATACTTGTCTAATAATTTTTTATTTTCGTCAAAATTAGTCGTAAAAACATCTGGATAGGTATTGATTAGTTCTTTTGAAATGTTTTTAATAAGAACTGTTCTAACTTTTCCCATTTTATTTGATAGTATATTTATAATTAAAATCTATTTTTTATTTCTCTTCTTTTATAATATTTGGTAAAATAAATGTTTTTTGAGTAAAAATTCTGTTTTGTTAAGAAATAATTCTCTTCGAGGAAAAGCAGTTAATCTGATATTTCTCGTTCATTAACTCTTTTCAAACATTCTTCAGAGGTTTAAAAAAAGACCTCATTAACGCTTTAAAGCGGATTTAAAATATTATTCCTTAAAAATTAAAAAAAGGCGCTATTAAAATGTATTTGTTGACAATAAACGCTGTTTGGAGTTTTTATAATTATGAAGTAGAATATTCATCTTCTTAGATGGAATGACCAAGGGATTAAAGTTGTTTGAAAAACATCTAAATATGATTAAAAGGAAACTACACTAATAAAAAGCTCGTTAGATCTCATTATAGTTGAATATTAGGCATTTTTATTAAAATTTAGATTTAGATTCTCCGACATTATTTTTAACCAATATTTTTATTCAGATCGAAATATAACAGTTCTATCATTTCCTTATTTCTTTGTTTTAAAAAATTCTTACACCCTTACTTCTTATATACTTCTTAGTACTACCATCACAAAATCAATTTTTAACTTAAAAATGTCCACTAACTATTTTGAAAATTTATTAGGTAAACCGAGTTTATTCAAATCAGAGGAAAAGCTCGATATTAATTATATTCCCGATTTACTACCCCATAGAGAAAAGGAGTTATCACTTTTATCTCAACTCTTTACTTCTCTAATAACGGAACCTAATTCTATATCCAGAAAGATATTGATAACAGGTAAAACCGGGATTGGAAAAACTGCTACCGTGAAAAAATTTGGTCATATGTTACAAGAAGCGTCTAATAAAAGAAATATCAAAATAAAGTATCTACATATAAATTGCAGGAAAGAAAGAACTAGCTATAAAGTTTTAATCAATATTGTGTGTAAAATAAAAAAAAACTTTCCTAAGAGAGGATATTCTCCACAAGATCTTTTGGAAATTATAAAAAGATTACTTCAAAATCATGATTTACATATTATTCTTGTTCTAGATGAGCTTAATTATTTGATGAATAAAGATGAGGATTTAATTTATTCCCTTACAAGAATGTATGATGATTCATTCAACTGTCCTCAGAGATTATCATTAATAGGTATAGTTAGAGACATTTCTTTTCTGAACAATTTAGATAATAGCACACTGAGTACTCTGCAAAGAAATATTATAAAATTCAACAAATATTCTAAAGAACAAATTATGGATATCCTAGAATATAGATCTAAATTAGGTCTTAAAAAAGATGTAATATCCGAGGAGATTCTAAAAAATATTGCCGAAATTGTATTTTTAAAAGGAGATATTCGTTATGGTCTTAATATACTATGGAAATCATGTAAAATTGCAGAGAGTAAGGAGTTTAGATATCTTACACCAGAGATCGTTAGAATAGCAAATCAAGAAATTGTTCCTTATTCGATTAATGATATACTTAAATTTATGAATTCTGCTAAATCCATATTTCTTTTATCAATTGTAAAATCTCTTAATAATTCAAATAGGATTTCAACTTCAATTTCGGACATAATGAATGAATACTTGCTAATTTGTGAAAATCTAAATATTAAACCTAAATCATATTCACAAATATGGAATTATATCAATGAATTTGACAGAGATGGAATAATCTCAAGATCAATAAAGAGCAAAAACATACAAGGAAGAAGAGCTATAATAAAAATACAAGATATCCCGCTAAAAAAACTTGAAATACATCTTTTAAGAAATCTAAAAAAAAAAGGAATTAGTTTATGAAGAATTTAGAGCGAATTAAAAATAACAGACTTATCGAGAATTTGTTTGGATCAAGAGCAAGGGTGAAAATATTAAAACATTTAGCTTTAAACAATGAACTTAATATCACCTCAATAATAAAAAAAACCAAATTAAACCATAATAGTGTTCAAAGACATTTGGAATATCTTAAAGATGTTGATCTTGTACAGCAAAAAAATTTTGGACGTATTCGGATCTATCGCTTTAAAGAAGAAAATATGAAAGCAAGAAGTATTAAAAATCTTATTAATATCTGGGAGGAGAGATAAATTTTCATTTATTTTTATTGATTATAGCCTAATAATTCTCATTCTAATAATATTTTGTTACATCGATGTTAAAAAACGATATTTAGACTCCTGTGTTATTACTCTTTTGGTTATCCCTTTGATGGTTTTGAATTTTATTGAATTCTATTTATTTTATAGTAATTTTCTAAAATTTATCATTGTAAAAGTTACGATTTTTTGTCTTGTTTATTTGATGTGCATGATTTTATTTAATCTGAAAATTATAGGGGGCGGTGATGGAAAAACAACGATATTATTATTTCTTATGTTATATTCCTCTAATCTAAATTATCCGATAATTTTCATCTTTTTTTTAATCTTTTCAATCTGTTTCATTCAATATCATCTGGCAACCTATTTCAAGGTAAAGCTTAGCTCTCAAGTTATCTTTTATTATTTATTATTTGTAAATCAAAAGATTTTCTCAAAATTTAAAAAATTCTACCTTTTAAGCACTCATAAATTAATGAATATATCAAATGAGGAGTTCTTTGATGAGAGAAAAGGTGAAATCAAATCAAAAATTGTTATTTATAATTTTAATGAAAAGAAATTACAAATCTTTGTACATTCTCGACCCCCAGTCATGCTGATTATAACTTTATCGTTTATCAGCATTCTGATTTTATTGTGGTTTAAATAATCTAAATAGAAATAACTAATAAGATATCAAAAAAGAAAGTGAAAAAGATGTTAAAAAAAGAAGATATAAATCGATCGGTAGAATTTTTTAATGATCTGGATCTTAAACCAAATGAAATAGATATAATTTTTGATAAATTCAGGGATATCTTAACTGATGAGGAAATTAAGAGCCTGCTTAAAGATCAAAAGTGTATGAAAGAGATTGAGGAGGAAGATGGAATTCAAGAGATTCTAAAAAAACTAATACCATATTTAGATTTAAAAGATCTAAATTATTTACTTCAAAAGCTAATAGAAGACGAGTCGCTAACAGAATATATTCAAGATATGTTTCTTGAAAAAATATTATAATTTTAGAACTATTTTTTCCTATATTTTTTTGAATCTTCAGTTAAATATTTTAAATTACTTAAAATAAGTTGGAAAGAGAGTATAAGATTTACTAGAAAAAGGTTAATTCGAATTTTACGAAATAAAATTTTATATTCAATAATTTTCTTTAGTTTAATAGATCAGATTAATGTGAGATTTTATGGAGATAGAGAAAAAAAGGGAAACTTCTTGGAAAATTTTATTAAATGAAAAAAGTAATAAAATTGAACTAACATCCGTTGAATTTAGTGGTGAAGTAAGAAGAATTAGAATAGCACTCAAGAAGGGGGATAATCAGATAGAAATTGAAATGAATAGGGAAAAGTTTTTTAATTTCCTCTCTCTAATCTCCGCATTTAAAGATGTTGTAATTGGGGATAACTCAAATAATATTGATTTGAATTATGATCGGGAAAAAATTGAGGATATCGGTTTATCAAATGAAAAGTCTGAAAATATTAATCCCATTAATGATAAAAACCGAGGATTAGATCCAAAAGATTGGGATCCTTGGTAAATAGGCATTTTTATTCAATTTTTTTGATTTGGAATTCACAGAAATCAGAGTCAGATTCTTCAAAACAACATTTAGTCTCAGTTGTTTTAACTTTGTAAAGGGCATATTCTCCAAACCCGGCTAATAATCCATTTATGAAATAACATATATATTTTGATTCATTATCAAGACTCGAAGCTACATTATTACGAAGTTCAATTATTATTAAATCTTTAGAAACTTCTGAGGCATTGAAATGACCCCATCCTTGGTGATTAATAATCTCAATAAATTTGTCAACTAGATCTTCTAAATCTTTCGGATCTAATTCTGATTCCCAATTTTGAATTAAGGTCCAACCTGCCTTTTTTCCTAACCATACCAATAAAGATTTTACGCCCTCCCCATAAATCGATGATAAAACATTAATGAGTTTTGGAGGAAAGAAAACAAATCTATCCTCAAATAGATTATATTTTCCTTTATTATATTTCAATCCCTTTAGCTTAAGATTTTTCATATTAATTCTCTAGAATAATAAACTTGGTATTATTAAATTTATAATAAATTTATAATAATAAATTTTTCTAATGGTAAAACCCCTTAAAAAACCAATTTTTACCGTTTTTTACGCAGAAAGCCACGTCTTTAGGGCGTGGATGAATGCGTTTAAAAATCACTAAACTCAAACAGTTTTATCCTTTTTATCCTCTTGAATTGTTCAAAATATAATGGAATATCGAAAAGATGCTCATAGAGTCTATTCTCTCACATATCCCTTAATTTCTGGAGTAAAATCCCGTCAACCCGCGTTTATAGAGGGGATTGGTA
>WJIN01000174.1 GCA_014730295.1 Promethearchaeota archaeon
CTGAAGCGATCGACCTCGCAAACCTCTGATATCCTCACGAAATTAGAACAATTAGGGTATATCGAACGCCACAACACCCGACCCCAAGAGAATTATATCACCGAGTTTGGAGAATCCATTTTAACGAAAAGCTTTCTCACACCAACAAAGGAGATTTTATTACGATTATATGATAACATTCCTCAATTACAAAGGAAAACCAAACCGCAAGAGAATGCTCAAGAGCAACAGAATTTACGCTTGAGTATTATCCAGAAAACCTTAAATCTTATTACCCGACAAATAGATCGGGATCTGGAAGAGATCTCCGAGTTCATCACAAAAGATCAATATGATGAGATCACAGACACCATAAAATCCTCAATCGAACATATCCTCAGTTTCATCTTTCAAAAGTTAACGGTAAAACTCATCTCCCCTGAAACAAATAAAACATAATATATCTACTAATTCTTATTTCTTTTTTTAATTTTCCAGATTTTTGATTAGATATAAAGCTTCATAGTCCTTTAATGAGCATTCATTGGCAAATATAGTAAAAATTCAATTCAAAGTCTAACCACGATTAGAAACGGGGAAATTAGAAAGCTTTCGCAGTCTTGAATTATATAAAGTGGAATTCAATTCACCATATAATCAATAATCAAAAAAAAGAGCAAAAATTATGGAAAATAACTATATCCAGAAGATAAATCCCACAAAGCGATGGAGTTCTTTCTGCTTTTCATCTAATTTATATATAATAGTTAAGTTTATTGATTATTCCAAAAGTGATACTTTGAATTATTTTTATACAAAATAAATTATTTATTGTTGTCAATACTTTAAAAATTAAGATTATAATTATAATTCTACAATATAAATTTTAAAGATATGATACAAGTAAAAGATCTCACATTTATTTCAATCGAACCTTTCTTACAGAAAGTAAGGGAGCAAATCTAAGGAGGTATGAAAAAATGACAGAAGCAAAAAAAGAAATTAAAGTAACTGGCAAAGAGAAGCCAAAAATTGGAGTTTATGTATGCCACTGCGGAGTTAACATAGGCGGAGTAATTGACGTTCCCGAGCTTATAGAATATGCCAAAAGCCTTCCTGATGTAGTTCTTGCGAAAGACTATAAATTCTTTTGCTCTGATGTAGGGCAGAATATTATCAAAGAAGACATCGAGGCGGGAAAGATTAACCGAGTAGTGGTCGCGGCATGTTCTCCACGAATGCACGAGCCTACATTCCGTATGGTCTGTAAAGAAGCGGGACTGAATCAATTTCTCTTTGAACAAGCGAATATCAGGGAACATGCGACATGGGTAAATATGCGAGATCCCGAAGGTGCGTATGAAATCGCCAAAGATCATGTGCGAATGTCTGTGGCTAAAGCACGACAATTGAAACCATTAGAAGTGCAAAAAGTAAGTATTGAACCCAGCGCCTTAATTATTGGGGCGGGTATTGCTGGCATGAACGCAGCGTTGGATTTGGCAGACGAGGGATACAAGGTCTATTTAGTCGAAAAGACAGCTACCATTGGAGGACACATGGCCCAATTAGATAAAACCTTTCCGACGATGGATTGCTCTGCGTGTATTTTAACACCGCGGATGGTTGATGTAGCACGTCAAAAAAATATCGAGATTCTCACATATTCTGAAGTGACGGATGTAAGTGGGTATGTAGGAAATTTTGAGGTTGAAATTACGAAGAAACCTCATTATGTGGACCAAGAAGCTTGTACTGGGTGCGGCGCATGTGTGGAAACTTGTCCAGTCACTTGTGGAAATGAATTTGACCTTGGGATGGGGACACGAAAAGCGATTTATATTCCCTTCCCACAAGCGGTTCCGGGACAATATACTATAGATATGGATCACTGTATTAAATGTGGTATCTGTGCGGATCCTGAGGTATGTGAGCCAGAAGCGATACGCTACGATGACAAACCCGAAATAAAGAAGGTTAAGGTAGGCACTATTATCATTGCGACGGGATGGGACTTATATGATCCGACAGAATTAGAACAATATGGCTACGGTCGGTATCCCAACGTAATCACCGGACTTCAAATGGAGCGATTACTAAGTTCGACAGGACCTTTAATGGGAAAACCAGTTCGACCCTCTGATTTGAAAGCACCGCACAGTGTTGCCTTTTTGCAATGTGTTGGCAGTAGAATGTTTCGAGACGGATGTAATAATTATTGTTCGCGCGTGTGTTGTATGTATGCAACCAAACAAGCTCGGCAATATAAAGAGAAACATCCGGAAGCAGATGTTTATATATTCTATATGGATATTCGAGCATTTGGAAAAGGATATGAAGAGTTCTATGAATCTGCCCAGCGTGAATACGGAATTAATTACATAAGAGGGAGGATCGCTGAAGTCTATGAAGGGGAAGATGATAAAATAGTGATCAGGGCCGAAGATACAGTGATGCAACGACCTATCGAATTAGAAGTCGATCTATTTGTCCTTTCTACGGGTATAGAGCCACGTGATGACTCAGATAAGATTGCCTCATTGTTAAGTGTTCAGAAATCGGCGGATGGATTCTTTATGGAAGCTCATCCAAAATTGCGCCCTGTAGATACTTTAACCAATGGTATTTTTGTAGCAGGAGTCGCACAAGGTCCGAAAGACATTCCAGATACGGTCGCACAAGCAAAGGGAGCAGCATCTGGCGCAGCCGCCTTAATGGCGAAGGGAGAATTCGAAATTGAGCCTTATTATTCGGTAGTTCTTGAACATCTCTGCTCGGGATGTAAAACATGTCAATCCTTATGTCCGTTCGGTGCGATAGATTTTAATGATTTCAAGAATGTTGCCGAAGTCAACCCCGCATTATGTAAAGGATGTGGAACGTGTGTGTCTGCATGTCCTAGTGATGCGATGGTCCAAAACCATTTTGCGGACTTTCAATTGAATTCAATTATCGACGTCGTACCCCAAAAATCTACCATTAAAAATGGTGGAAAATAACTCTTTATCATTTTTTAATTTACTTTTTCTTTTTCGAACTATATAATTACAATCAAATCAATATCCTTTAGAATTACCTTAATATTCTTAGGAAAATGCGAATAGAGTGGCTTTAGAGAAACTTTAGGTTTTTTCTTAGAGTTAGTTATTATTCGGGGAGGGGTAAAGAAAGAAAAAAAATAAGAATTTTGAAATCCACCTACCCATTTATTGGAAAAGTGCTGATTTGAGAAAGTTTGGTAGGATAAACCCAACATAGAACTCAAACGCGCTAATAATAAGAAGAATCCTCCCGATGATCAGTAGAAAGATGGAATAGGCACTAAATACATCAAGAATAGCACCAATGACAAAGGTATAGAAAGCTGGGAATAAAAACTTTCCTTTTAAACTGACTTCTTGATTGTCCGATTTCACCGAATCCCGCGCGAAGTTAATCTCCGTAATCAATAGGACAACGAGGCTTAATATCATGTCTACATTGACCAGAAGTTTGGAATTTACTCTCTAATGAGGGGTATTGAAAAATAGAAGGTCGATCCTTGATTTCTTCCTTTTGATCTCATCCATATCTTCCCATTATGGGCTTCAATGAGCTTCCTTGAAATATATAACCCTAATCCAGTACCATTAATATCAAGGTCGTATCCCAATCCATAGCGCTCTATTTTTCCAAACATCTTAAATAAGTGTGTCTTTTCTTTTTTGGAAAAACCTATCCCATCATCGTTTATGGAGACTATGACTTGATTATCTCTAATTTCCGTAGAAACGATAATTTTGCCACCATTAGGGGTATATTTGATCGCATTGCTAATTAAATTACGTAATACATCATATATCGCTTCTTTTTCTAATTTAATAAAGATTTGATTATGCAGATGCAATATAATACGATGATTTCTCTCATTTGCTTGAGATTTTAATCTGCTTATACAAAATTTGATTAAAAAGACCAAATCTTCGGTTTTCATATGAGGATTAAGCTCATTTAACCAGAGTTCAGAAGTTTGGATAAATTTCCCGATAATTTCTTCTAGTTTTTTATATCCCTTTTTTATCTCTGTTAAATTTTGTTTAAATTTTCTTGAAAATCTACTCTCAGGTTGTTTTAAATATTTGAAACTTAATTCTGTATACCCTTTTATGGCGATAAGCGGTGTTTTTAACTCGTGTGAGATTCTTCGAATAAATTCCTTTTTCAGTCTGTTAAATCGTTTTATACGTTTTTCCGCTTTTTTTAAATGTGAGATATCGTGAAATATCAACTGGAGAATATTCGTTTTTCCTACTTTAGCAGTTGAAGAGCTTAAGGAGACTGGAATTTTCTTTCCAGTTTTAGAATAAAGATTTATTTCTTTTCTATGGCAATAGCCAGCTTCAGAATATATTCTTAGCAAGGGCAAATATTCCTTTTGTTCATTTGATGAATAGAAAAAAGGAAATTTTTTACCAATTAGATCTGCTTTTTTAATATCCAAAATTAATTCCGCAGTTTTGTTGCAATTAATAATTCTCTTTGATTTTAAATCAATCCAAAAAATAGCATCTAATGCATTGCTAAAAAGATGCTGAAATCTTTGTTCGGATCTTTTCAATTTTTTTTCAAAGACTACTTTTTCAGTGATATTTCTATTAATTGAAACCATAAAACTTGGTTTTTGATATGTTTGTTTAACTATTCTTGTAGAATTTGAGATATATAACTTCTTACCATCTTTAGTCTCCTGTAAGGCAATTCCAACCCAAGTCCCATTCTGTATATGCTTTTTTCTTTTTTTATCTGGAGTTGAATTTATAATTTCTGTTTTGAGAATTTTATGAATATTCTTTCCAATAACTTCTTTTGAAGTCCATCCATAAATATCCTCTGCGGCCGTATTCCAGGTTAGAATATTGAAATCTAGGTCCGTTGTAATAACAGCATCAGAAATATGGTCAATTAGACTGGAATAATAAACCCCATAATCATTAAAATGAAGAGCTTGATCATTTTGTCTAAAATATAATTTTTTCATCTTCAACGGATTACGATTTTAACTATCAGAATTTCCAATATAAACTATTAGCTTATAAGTTAAATAAAGTGAAAAAATTGAAATAAAATATATCAAGCTTGAATGTATTGAAAGTTCTATGAATGGATAGCTAATAGCCGATTATAGACGCAAAAAATTATTTTGCTGAAACAAGATAAATTGGATGTTGGAATGTGTTTATTAAATAGATGTATATAATTAATACAAGAAAAAAGAGCTATGATATGGGGGTGTTTTTTTTTTATTGTAGAATCATACAAATAGGAGATAAGCTTTATCGATATGAATTGAATTTTTTTTATTTATTATAATTGAAAGTTTAAAATTAGTTTATGAAGTTATTAGAATTAATAATAAAGTGTTGGTCTAAATTATGGGCGATAAAAAAAAAGAATGTTTAGTATTTATCTTTAATGCGGACAGTGGAGCAATTAATTCCGTTAAGGACTTTTTTCATAAAATGGTTAAACCCTCTACCTATGAGTGTAATCTTTGTGCTGTGACGTTTGGTAATTTTGGCATGAAAAAAGAATGGGCAGAATACATCTCTGGTCTCGAAGACGAGGTCAATATAGAATTCTTACATCGAGACGAGTTTGAGGAATATTACCCAGAGGTAAAGGATGCAAAATACCCTTCTGCCTATATCGAAAAGCCTAATGGATTAGATATATTTATATCACAAGAAGAAATGAACAATGTAGAATCAGTAGAAGAACTTAAAAAATTAGTAAATCAAAGACTTAAAGACTATACTTAGAAATTTCTATTTCTAAATCTTTTATTTCTCACTTTTTTCTAAAATCAAAACGATCGAAAAACTCCTTTTATAATTCATTATCAAATTATGAATGTCTATAGTTTTTAGGTCGAAAATTTATAAATATCCATTAAGATTAATTCAATAAATTATTGCATCTGGAGAATTAGAATGAGTAATAAATCGGATAAATTTATATTAGTATTTAATATCAAGGATGATACCTTGGCGTCCATTAAAAATTATTTCCATCGTTCGATAAGACCTAGTACCTATAAGTGTAATTTGAATGCACTTCTTACAGGACCGTTAGGATTGAAAAGTGATTGGAAAAATTTTGTTGAAAAACTTCCATTCAATGTAGAATACCTTCATAAGGACGGATTTAAGGATACACTTGAATTCAATGATGTAGAATTTCCAAGCATTTTTCTTAGTACTAATGGGGAATTGAAACTCTTTATCACTCAAGAGGAAATAAACGCGTCCAATTCAATAGAAGAACTTAAAACCATCTTCTATGATAGAATGGTTCAATTTGGTCTGTAAACACCAATCAGAAATAAAAAAATTTTTTTTAAAAAAGATCCGATGGAAAGATTAATTCCAGTTTGAATTTAGAAAGTCCATCATCACTTCTATTTTATTGGTGGGTTTTTTGCAAGTCTTATCAACACATACATAAGCGGTCGCTTTATCGTTTACTTTATTGAAATATTGAATATAATCAGCATACTCATTTATCGTCGCTTTTTCCTCGTCGGATGGTTTAAAGATCGCCGAGACATGGGGCAAGTAATTGCTATTTAAGGTGTCGACCATTTTTTTTGTATCAGGAGAGCTTAATTCTCCGGAAATCACTAAGCTGTAAGTAGGTCCAATTGCGTAATCTACAGCACTCATCAACTGAGTGAATGCTACGGGATTATCTTTTATTTTATCAGAGAAAATTCGACTGATAAGTTCTGCTTTTTCTTCAAAGTCGGTATTTCCTGTTATATAGCTTAATCGCAAAAGATTATACATTGCGACCGAATTTCCCGAAGGGATGGCTCCATCATATATTTCTTTTTGACGGACAATTAAATCCTCACTATCATCAGCAGTAAAATAGAATCCACCTAAATAATCATCCCAAAAATGCTCAATTAATTCATTGTTCAATCTAAGAGCGTGTTTCACATATTTTGCCTCAAATGTTGCTTCATATAATTCAAGAATCCCCCAAATAAGAAACGCATAATCATCAATAAATGCGTTTATTTCCGCCTCTCCCTTGCGATAACGATGCAGCAACCGTCCTTCCTCATCTTTCATTGAAGAATTAATGAATTCAAATGCTTTTTCAGCAACATTGAGGTATTTTTTTTCACCCAAAATTCTACCTCCTTTTGCGAAGGCGGCTATCATTAACCCGTTCCAATCCGAAAGAATCTTATCATCTTTGCCCGGATGGATTCTTTGTTCTCGATATTCAAATAATCTCTGTCGAATCTGTTCAAGCTTCATCTTAAGCTCATCTTGATTTAATTCCACCTCATTAGCGATTTCCGATAGCGATTCTTTCATATGAAGTATATTATTTCCCGTCTTTTCTTTAGTAGCCTCTTCAAGATAATTTCCTTCTTCGGTAAGATTATAGATTTTTTCAATTAATTTGGCATCTTGATCATCTAAAAGTTGATGGATTTCTTCTTTTTTCCAGACATAGAATTTCCCTTCCACACCTTCACTGTCCGCATCTTCTGCTGAATAAAAAGCCCCCTCTGGTGAGGTCATATCACGGAGAATATAGGTAAAGATTTCACGGGCAGTATCGGCAAATAGTTCTTTGTTAGTTATCTGATATGCTTCCAAATATGCAAGTGCCAAGAGAGCTTGGTCGTAAAGCATTTTTTCAAAATGAGGAACTAACCAAGTCTGGTCCGTTGAATATCTATGAAAACCGAATCCAATATGATCAAAGATGCCTCCTTTTCTCATTTCACCTAGAGTTTTTTCGACCATCTCAAACGCGTGGTCATTTTTAGTTCTTTTCCATATACGTAAAAGAAATAATAAATTATGAGGAGAAGGGAACTTGGGTGCAGTGCCAAAGCCTCCAAATTTTTCATCAAACCGCATCGATAATTGATTATATGCTGTTTTTAGAACTTCTTTACCTAATTTGTCCCCGGGTTTTTCATCGGTGGCATTTTGTACCGCATTAATAACTTGGTGCGTCCCCTTTAATAATTCATTTCTTTCATTTTCCCAGAGATGTTTAATCTTTTCTATAAGATCGACGAGTCCCATACGACCAAAACGGCTTTGTTTTGGAAAATAGGTACCAGCGAAGAATGGTTCTTTTTCGGAAGTCATAAAAATTGACAACGGCCATCCTCCTGAGCCCGTTAACACTTGACAAACGGTCATATATATTTTATCAATATCGGGTCTTTCTTCACGATCTACTTTTATTGGTATAAATGCGTCATTAATTAACTCTGCTACTTCTGGATCTTCAAAGGATTCATGCGCCATAACATGGCACCAATGGCAAGTTGAATACCCAATAGAAAGAAAAACCGGTTTATCCTCTTTTCTGGCTTTTTTAAAAGCTTCTTCCCCCCAAGGATACCAATCAACTGGGTTATCTGCATGTTGGAGTAAATAGGGACTTTTCTCACTGGCTAATTTATTCATTTTTTATCGTTAAACTTGTTTGGTTTTTTCTAATTTATTATTATAATTATTAAGATAGCAAAATTCACTCAGATCTTTTCGCGGTGGTCTTTGCTTCTCTCCTAATTTCATATTTTCTGATAAGATTGGGTTAATTGTATCAGAATGCTTTCCAATATTCACAAAAGTAATCAATCTCATTTCTTTTGGAATTCCTAGTATATCTTTCGCTTCTTTTTCATTAAAGCCTGCGATAGGGTGTGCTACTAGACCCAATTCAGTTGCTCTTAATATAATGAATGCTGTCGCAAGACCGGTATCAAATAAATAATATTTTCTTTCTTTTATCAAACAATCATCATCGGGTTTGCTAAAAACGGCGATCATCATTGAGGCATTTTCTATCCATTTATTGGTTTTACTTAATGTCTTAAAAAGTTTCTCGAGTTGTTCTCTCTCGTAAACAAAAATAAAGTTCCAAGGCTGGTTGTTGTTGCAAGAGGGAGCAATTTGAGCAATATGTGCGAGATCCTCAATTAAATCTTGAGTGATTTCAACAGGATCGAATGAACGATATGCTCTTCTATTTTCTATAGCGTCTTTAACATTCATATTGATCAGGTTTTTTTTTCAGAAATTAGTATAGATACTCTCTATAAAAACATAATAGGAGAAAATTTCAATGTTAAGATTATAAGCTATTAAGGTAATTGAAATTTCAGTTAGATTTTCAAGTAAAAAGTCTTTTTTTACCATTAAATCATAAATTATTGATTATAAAAAAAGAAAAATTGAATAATTAGATTATAACACCTGCAGATAGGAGAATTCCCATAATCAACATAAAAAGGGCTCCAATCATTCCAACGATGGGCCAGGAAACGATTTTTGAGAGAATTTCCAATGGTAAGAGCCAGAATTTTGCTATGATTGCCACCACGATAAAGATAATTATTAAAATGACTATTAAAATGATTAACGTGGTAATGGAAATATAGAGGTTGAAAATCGAACTCACCGTCATCATAACAAGTCCGACTCCAATCGCCGCGAGAATCCCTAAAATGCTGGCAAGCGGAATATCGTTTAGAGGCTTTGCACAGGTTAAGATCCCTATAATTAAAAGAATAGTGTATGAGGTCGTTCTGGTAATTTGATTAGTAATAAGCCCTACTACACCAATAAAGGTAATAAATATGCCAGAAATACAAAAAACTGTTGTCAGAACTTTTAAGACAGTTGTCACATCAAAATCCCAATCATCATTATAGACTTTCCCAATTATCCCCTTTCTCCTACGTGCTTCATAGATAAGATCAACTACCCATATACCACAGAGAATAAAATAATATATTGCGGGGAAGTCTACCAGCAAATCTAAAGACTTATCAATTATTTCTCCTTGAATCAGCAATTATATTCAACTTTGTGTTTTTTATACTAAATATTATGTTATTGGAACAAAAAATCCCTTTTAACATTAATGGAAATTGTAAATACAATGAGGTTTCGACTAAAAGTTAAGGCTAGGAGAGAGTCAAATTAATTTATTTCAAAATATTATCAAGATATATTAAATCCTCTTAAAATAGGGATAATATAATAATTAATTGATGAAGTATGCTCAAACCAAAAATTTCGATTGCGGGCTGTGGTTTTGTAGGACTTGTGAACGCGGCAGCATTCGCGGCCAGTGGTTTTGAAGTTATCGCTACTACTCTCAATAAAGATGAAGCTGAGATGATCAATAACGGGAAAGCACCTTTTTATGAGAGAGATCTAGATGATCTCTTAGAAAAGGCGGTCGATTCCAGAAAATTACGAGTGATAACGGACAATAGAGAAGCAATTGTCAATACCGATATAACCTTTATATCCGTTGGTACACCAATGAGAAAAGATTATAGTATCGATCTCAGTTATATTAATTCTGTATCTGAAGATATAGGTAGAGCGTTGGCAGAAAAGAATTCATATCATCTCATTATTGATAGGAGCACCGTGGTACCTGGAACCACCAGAAACATGATAGGGAAAAATATCGAAAAAAATAGTAAAAAAAGCATGGGGAACGAGTTCGGATTGTGTATGCAACCTGAATTTTTAGCCGAAGGAAGAGCAGTAGAGGATACTTATTATCCGGATCGCATCGTCATTGGGGAATTAGACGAAAAATCTGGTTCTATGTTAGAAAAGCTATATCAAGATTTTTATGGAGAGCATCTTGTGGATTGTCCAGTGCTCCGCATGACAATTGAAAGTGCGGAATTAGTCAAATATGGTAATAACTGCTTATTAGCTACAAAAATCAGCTTTGCTAATGAATTTGCGAACCTTGCGGAATTAATCCCAAACGTAGATGTAAAACAAGTGATGGAAGGAGTCGGATTAGATTACCGTATTAACCCTCGCTTTCTAAATGCAGGTGCGGGATTTGGTGGCTCGTGCTTTCCTAAGGATGTTAATGCCATTAAAGCGTGGGGGCGAGATAAAGGATATGAGACACGCTTATTAAATGCTGTGTTGGATATAAATAGGGATCAAGCTATTCATTTGGTAGATATTGCCGAGGAATTAGTTAATAATTTAGAAAAAAAACGTATCGCATTATTAGGACTTTCTTTTAAGCCTGATACAAGCGATATGAGAGAGGCGGCAAGTCTAAAGATAATTGACGAATTAATACGTCGCGGTATTAAGGATATTATCGCTTATGATCCAAAAGCGATTAAAGAAGCGAAGGAGACTCTTGGAAATAAAATCAAATATGCGATTTCGACGGAAGATGCTCTAAAAAATGCGGAATGTGCATTTTTAGTAACCGAATGGGAGGAGTTTAAGAATCTAAAACCAAACGATTATAAAAGACTAATGAGGGAACCCAATTTAATAGATGGGAGAAGAATTTATCCTTTTACGGAATATAGTGAAGTCTTGAATTTTCGAGCAATAGGGCGAATTAAATGACTTTCAAGAGTACTATCTGTACTCATCACCACAATCTCCTATTATCTCTAAGAGATTATATGCTCTTGAGCTAATTTCATTAATCATTTTCAAGTCATCTTCATCTAGAGAGAAATTAAAGATTTGAAGATTCTCTTTTATGTGTTTCGATAATCCTAGCCTAACGCCTATAATGGCCCCTGCTACTACAGGATTTTCTAAAACATAACGATCTGCTATATTTGCGATACTGACATTATATTTTTCCGCAATACTTTTCAATGTTTTGAGTAATTCCTGAAATAAACTCCAGTCACCCCATTTATCAAGCATATTTTTATATTTATAAAGGCTTGCGGTGTTTAAAATAGATCCATAGGGTTCAGGCTTGTTTAGAAATCTATCAGTAAAAAGTCCTCCTCCTAAAGTTCCGTATACCAGTAATTTTATATTATTCTTGGAACATACATCTTGCATAAGGAGTTCTGGTCTTCTATCGATTAAAGAGTATTGTACTTGATTAGAAACGATTGGAATGCCCAGATCAATAAACTCTTGGAGATGGGCTGTGTCAAAATTAGTTAGACCTAAATGTTTAATGAGACCTTCTTCCCTTAATTCATCTAAATATTCCATAGCTTTTATATAATTCTTGTTGCTATAATCCCACCAATGAAATTGAAGCATATCCAAGCTTTCCATTCCCATTCGGGCTCGTGAAATATCAATCGCCTCTCTAACCTTCTGCTTAGTAATCTTTTTTGGACGTGGAACCCATTTTGTAAAGAATTTTACTTTTCTCAATAATTCCGAATCTCCTTGATCTTGAAGCTTTTGTCGGAATAATTTGATAAAATCTTCTGCGGGACCATAATGATCGGCTAAATCCCACGTAATTAAACCTGCTTTAGAATGCTCTAGCATACTTTTTATAGCTTTATTTCTTCTAATATCTCCATGAGAACCAGATACTTGCCACATCCCATTGATAATTCGGCAAATCTCCATATCATCAATTAAAGTGGTTGTTATATTTTGAGGGTTTTCCATATTTTAACAATAATGTAAATTTAATTAATATTATTTTTTGAAAAGATTTCATTGAACTTAAAAAAATTTCCAATGAAATATTAGAGTTCAAAAAAATATTAAATTTAATTCATGTTTTACTAAAAGAAAGAAGTGTAGGATATGGTTATTATTTTAGCTTGTTTCAGAATTTTTCAATTCTAAATATACTTTTATGATTAAAGCTATTGTGAGAAATACTAAAATTGAACTAAATATAAAAGGTGCCTCAAAACTAATATATTCATATGTTATTCCCGCAATCAATGGCCCTGGAATTAAAGCGAGACTCGCAGCGGACTGTGCTAAACCCATATATTTTCCTTGCTCTTCCTCACTTTTAATCTTCGATATGAGCCCAGGGACTCCGGTTCTCATAAAACCACTTCCGGTCGAGATGAAGGATATTAAAACGTAAAAAAGGATGATATTTGGCAAATACGGCATTAATAAAATAGCAAATGAAAGCATTATAAGCCCACTGATTATTAACTTGATCTCTCCAACTACTTTTGAGAGGTTTTCCATTAAAAATCCTTGAATTATAAATTGTAATGTGCCAATAAATACAAAGACTAAAGACAAATCGAATTCTGTAAAGCCGAAAAATTCATTAGATACGTATGGTACTAAAATAGGAATTGCGGAAAATGCATAATTTACAACGAAAAATGTAATAAGTAAGAATGGAATAACGGGATCTTTAAAAGCATTTTTAAGATGGTCTAATTTATTTCCCGTCTTTTTAATAATTGGTTTTTTATGCATTCTATCTTTAGGCACGGTTTCTGGCAGGAAGAAATAGGCAAATATCAGATTAATTAATGTAAGAGTCATGGCGAGTAGCCCAGCAGCCCAAAACCCGATAAAACTCAAAAGACCCCCTATTGTCGGACCAATAATAATGCCCGCAGAAAATGATGCCCTCACCTTTCCTAAGCCAGAAGTTCTTTTCTTATTGCTCGTTATATCTGCCATATATGCTTGGGCAATGGAAATTTCCGTTGCGAGCCCGGAGAGTATACGAGAAATGATTAAAAACCAAAAAGCGGTTGCAATCGCAAACATAAAAAAGCTAAGGCTGGAAAGCGCTATGGATACCATTAGAAGTTTTCTTCGGCCGTATCTATCGGAGAGATTGCCCATAAGAGGAGAAAAAATAAATTGCATCAGCGCAAAGACCAACATTAAGAATCCTAACCCGGTAGCCCCTACTCCAAACGATTTCGAGATGAAGGGTAAAAGGGGAATTACCATGGCGTAGCCCGTAGCATCAATAAAGACAGTAAACAGGATTATAGATTTTTTTAAACGATTAGATTCTGATGAAATATGATCCATTCTTATGCTCAACCAAGATTAAAGACTAACTAAAGAAGTATTCCATCATAAATTAAATTATACATCCCAAATTTATTTTAAGCGATTATCAAGAAGTGAGAAAATAAAAGAATTATGCATAATCTAATTTTTATATTTTTTATCGGTATTTTCGACAAAAAGTTGATTTTGAAAAATCTTAAGAAAGCTTTTTATATAATTAATTATAAAAGATCATTAATATCAATTTACATATAGTTTTTAAATCAAATGACAAAAATGGAAATGAAAAACAGACTTAGTTATATAAAGGTGAAATTCAGGTATTTTTTTGCGATTTTGTTAGTATTTTTGATGACTTTTTCTGTATTTATCGATCTCGGACTCTCAGATATTAATAATGGATATCAAAATAGCACTGATATTAATGGTTCCTCTAACTTAGAGGAAAGTTCAATTCTTTGGAAATTTGATAACGGTCTTCCAGGCACAGGAGCTACGATGCAGCCTCGACTGGTTAATATTAGCGAGGGTGAACAAATAATAGTTATTGGAATGGATCAAGGTTTAGCGACGATATCATTAGAAGGCAATATTTTAATGAGCTATAGTACATTCGGCGAGGTCATGGATTTTACTTTATTAGATGATATCAGCGGAGATAATCAAAAAGATATTGCATTAATTACCTACGATCAGAATACTTATAATTTAATGGTAATTTCTTCTAACGACGGAACAGAACTTTGGAAATATAAAGCAACTATTCAGGGATTTGACAGTGAGACATATGAACGCAAAGAGTTTATAACTTATATTTGGGATGTGATCGCAATAAATGATATTACATCAGACGGAATTTCCGATCTTGTTATTTCTTCTTGGTATCGGTTGATTGCTCTTAATGGAAAAACAGGTGAAATAGTGCGAAGTGATGAGAATTCATTTTCAGACGATGTATGGAGATTAGGTACTCTTGAAGATACGAATGGAAACGGCTATGAAGAAATAATTGCAGGTTCTCAAGATGGTAATTTAAAATCAATTGATTCTAAAACAGGCAATATACATTGGAATTACGAAGTTCCAGAAACAATATATCAGACTCAGACATATAGTATGGGATTAACTGAAATAGAGTTCATAAATTCGATCAATGATTTTAAAATAATGAAAGATTTAAATAATGATGGTTATCAAGAAATTCTCATAAGTGCGGATGATGGAAATATTAGGTTAATTTCTGGTAACAATGGAGTCTTAATTGATGATGCTTTGTGTTATAACATTACGATTCCAGAAAATCTTATATATCCCCAAATGGGGCAGACTACGGAATATTATTATTCTGCAAGAGCGCGCTTTTTCGCGAGGTCTGGTCTTGAAATTTTTGATATACCAGATTTAAATCATGACGACGAGGAAGACTATTTTTCTATAGGTTTTAATCTCGGATATGAGACTTATCTCGAAGATTTAGGAACAGTTAACAACAACTTCCAAGCAAATGTGTTTTCTTTAGATGATCAAGGTTCGGAAAAAATTAGTGAGGAGTATGATTTTGAATGGCAAGAGGGTTTTTTCTCCCAGAATTCCCGCCCTGAAATAATAATCGATTCTGGTGATAATATCAATTTCTATTTCTATGGAAGAACAGATTCACAAACTGCAAGTCTCAAGAAATATAATATTTCAGACACCAATTTTGATAACTTATTGAAAAATAAGTATTCCATAACATATGATTTTTCTACTTATGGAATGTATAGCAGTAGCGAGATTTCATATATCGGCTTTTATCTACTCAATATAGGTGACATTAATGATGATGGCATTGATGATCTGTTTGCAATAAGTGCTGAAGGGCGTTATTTTTGTGTTGATGGAGATAATGATGAAATATTATGGGAACACATAGGAAAAAACCAAAAAATAGAATACGAAGAAGTTTCTGATATCAATGAGGACGGAGTGAATGATTATCTGATAAAAAAAATATCCAATTTTTATCCCGACTGGATTGAATATTCTGAAAATGATGAGATCCCAACAATCATTGAGAATACTTTTGTAATTGATGGAAAATCCGGAGATGTTATTTGGAGAGCTAATTTGCCGAATTCAGAATATTACGATGGAGTTCGCGACATTAAAAACGTTGGAGATATTAATGGTGATGGTGTAAATGAATTTGCCGTTTGGTGTATTCCATCAACAATTCCAGACGCTTTAAATAATACTATTAATAGTATCGCCGGTGAAGGGTATGGAGCAACTATAGAACCCAATATTTATCGTGCTCTATTGTATAATTATACAAGATTTATTTTGTTTAATGGGAAAGATGGAGAAATATTATGGAATACGAATATAATCGAATTTCCCTACGCATTTTATCGACAGTTCTCCTATCAAGGTTCCTATACAGAACCAAGTTTAGGGAGTAGTACTGGAAAAGATTTCTATAATCGAATTGATAAGCAAACCCCATCAAGTTGGCGTTCAGGGAGCGATATTAGTTGGAACTCTAAATGGGATCCAATAACAATGATGAATGCTTCTTTCCTCGAACTTGATTATGGTAATTCAAATGATGGAATAAATGAATTACTGAATAATGATGAAATATTCTATTCTATAACTTCTGAATTAGATGATACGGTTCATAAAGCGCTTCTGAAGATTACTATTCCAGTAGAATTTGATGCCGATAATAATCTTGGAATTAAGCCATATCTTTCTAAATTGGAGCGTATTTCGGCCTTGAAAATGCAAACTGAACTTAAAGCAAATGTATCATCAACATTTCATTTTAACTACGAATTATTTGATCCGATAAACGATGAATGGATTGTATGTAATTGGAATAATTCAGAGAATACATGGGATGATAACCAATATCCAGATCTTAAAGGTGGCTATAATACTATGGAGAGAACTTCTTATAATAATTTTAGTATAGGAAATAGCCTAAAAACAGATTCGATGTATATAATAACTCGGGGTACTAAGGATGCCGATAATTATGTAGAATTCGATTATGGAAATGCAACTAACCTTTCTAAATATCTTAATTCCGAAAATAATATAACACTTAGGCTTAATATCACCAATATTAATGAACCATTTAATCTCTCGATTGATAGTTTCGGATTAGGAGTCTTTTATTGGGGATTATTTGATGGAGCTAAGAATGACAAATATTATTTATGGGATTATAATTCTGGGGATTTTACAGATGCAAACTTATTAGATTTAACAATACAAGATTTTAAAGTTGTAAATTCCACGGACGATAGTTATTTAGATATCTTAGTTGTAATCGGAAAAGGAAATGATTGGAGTTCAATGATATCTGTATTTAACTTAAAGCATGAAACAATTTCGACTCATTGGGCTATAGATAACAACAATCTACCTAATGGCGAGATTAATATTTTGCCAATGGATAATACTGTCCATGATAAATGGCTCCTTACAGGCGATTTCAATGCTGCTGGATGCAAACATCTCTTAATAAGTGATTCCCATTGGGATCAGACACAATCGCATTTAGAGAATTATTCTCTCGATGCGAATCCATTTGAATATACCTGGGAGATAACAGCCGGTTTATCATCACCGAACTATGAATTCCCGGGTAAAATAGTCTTTACAGAGAGCGGAGATCTCGGAGTTATTTGTGGGGAATATGACGGATCCGACCAGCTAACGGCTCTGAGAATAATTAATGGAAGTAATGGAGATCTAATTTCTAAGATTAGCAGAAATATTGACGGCTCAACTCTATTAAGATTTAAGCAAGAAAGTTTTGAGTTCGATTCGGGATTATCTTATCAAATCATACTTTCGCATACTGATTTCGATAATGATGGATATTTAGATCATCTTGGAATGTATTCGGAATCCTCAGAATATATAATAAGAGTCCTTGACGGAAATTCAAAAACTTCCGAAGAAATATTCTCACAATCCTATACTTATCCCAGCTACATAGACAGGCCTTCGAACAAATTTCAATTACCTGCTGCACCTATTAAAGATCTTAATCAAAATAACAGAAAGGATTTGATTGTCGGAATTCAATTTGAATCGGAATATGAAGGAAATAATTTATATTGTGGTTATTCTGCAATTAAAGCTTATGACACTCAGACAAGATTAGAGATAATGAGCAAAAAGTGGGAAATCTTTCCTAAAGAATGTACTCAGTCTTATTATTACGACGAGGGATACATAAAAGATACTTTTTTCCAGAAAATTCATCAAATAGGTGATATTAATTCTGATTTGGAATCAGAATATCTGGTAATGCGTAATAATTATATTGAAACAAGTAGAACTGGTTATTACTCTAATCACTATGAAACAGAACCAGTTATAGAAATCATTGACTTTATTAATAAAAGAATTATGTATCGACTCAATTTTGGACTGGATTCTGTATTAATAACTGGAGATATGAATGGAGATAATAGTAATGAAATGATTATATCAAACGAAAATTCAGTTATATGCGTTAATTCAAAATTTAGCTTAGAGATCACAAACTTGGAGTACGGAAAAACTGTATCGAATGATTTTACGATAGAATGCTCTATTGATACGAAGTTTGATTATTTAGAGGTATATGTTGATGATGTGAAATACACCTCGACAAAGGATAAAAATATCTTTATGTCTTTAGGTGCAGGTCAGAGAAAAATCGATGTTCTTATGTATGATGAATCGGGTTTTATCACATATATCAATTCAGTAAACATATTTGTAACTTCCAACAACTTACAATTGATACTAACTTTTGTAATTGCTGGAGTCGCGATTGGAGCCTTTATCTTGTATAAGAGATTTACCAAAAAGCGAAAGGAAATGATATTAATTGAAAAAAGGCAAACTGGAGGAATTGAAAGAAAATGATCAAGGAGAATTCGAAAACTCAATATGAGGTTTGGTCAAAAAATCTAACCAAAGTTTATAGCGACGGAAAGGAAAAGTTCGAAGCAGTATCGGAAATTAATTTAAGAATACGACCGGGTATACATGGATATTTAGGTCCAAATGGTGCCGGTAAGACTACTACAATTAATATGTTAATTGGAGCGATCAGTATTACAGGAGGAGAAGCAAAAATAAGAGAGAGGAAGGCAGGGACAGTCAAGGCAAGACAATTGATTGGATTTCTTCCTCAAGATCCAAAGTTTTATGATGAAATGACAGGTGAGGAATATCTTATTTACACGGGGCAACTTGGAGGATTATCTTATATAGAGGCAAAGAAAAAAGCTCATGAACTCTTAGATTATTTCGATCTATTTAATGAACGTCATAGAGAAATCGGAAATTATTCTGGGGGAATGAAACAAAAGATTGGGATTGCAAGTGCTCTTATTCATGAACCAAAAGTCCTTATATTAGATGAACCTACTGCGAATTTGGATCCAATCGGAAGGGCCGATGTGATCAATAAGATCAAAGATCTCTCGAAAGAGATGAGTGTTTTTGTTTCAAGCCATATCTTATCTGAGATAGAACAAATGTGCGAAGAAGTTACGATGATAAATCGAGGAAAAATTGTAATATCTGACACGATAACAAATATCAAAAAGATGTTTATCAGCCAGATGTTTATTTTAAATACTAATAACAACGAACTCGCATTAGCTCATCTAAAGGAGAAAGAATTCGTGGAATCTGTTATACTTAATGATATGGATAATATGCTTCATATAACGCCAAATGATCCCGAGAAACTAAAGAAATTTATTCCAAAACTAATCCTTGATAAGAATTTGGTGTTGCAATCCTTTAATCAACCCCAAATGTCATTACAGGATATATTTATGGAAATTATGGCAATAAAGGAGAATGAAAATGAAATTAAAAATTAATATTAAGAAAGGCTCTAAGGGTAATATACTTAGAGCTTTTTTTAAAAATAAAATTTTGATAATTGCTAAAAAAACATTCAAGGATATTCATTCGCTTAAAAAATTTATCGCCGCTGAATTCTTCTTAATTTTAATTCCAATGATAATGATAATAATATCTGCAGGAATTGATTTTGGAGTAGCCTCTCCTTTAATTGCCGCTACTAACTTGGCCATCTCGATAATTTTCATCTTATTCTTCTTAACTTTTGGGATAATATATACACTTATCATGGGTACATCAGGAGCTTCTCTAATCTCAGAAGAGGTCAACTCCGGGACTTTATTGATACTTGTGAGCAAACCGGTAAGTCGAGTAAATATATTTTTAGGAAAATATCTTGGATTGGTTCTCTATGGCGCTTTAATAAGTTTTACGACCTTATTTAGTATTGGTTGGATAGGAACATTGATAAAATCAGGTAATTTAAACCACTTTATTGCATTGATACCGTTCTTATTAAGTATGTTTATATATAGCATATTTATCCTTTGTCTCTTTGGTGGCATTTCTATGGCACTATCATCTATATTCAAAAAACCCAGAACTGTGTCTATCATAATAGTTCTATTGATTATTATATCTTATGCGATATTCACATTTCTTAAGGTCTTTCCTGGAATGAGTTCGATATATAGCGCCTACCAACTTTATCATATAGATTTGGGATATCATTTGGGTAATATTTTCGTACTATTCGTTGAAGTTTTAAGCGCAGTTCCACCTTCAACAGCTTGGCAAACATTTTTCCAAATGACGGTTGGTGTTTATTCTAATGATGCTTTAACCGATCCAGATCAAGGAATTTCATTAGGAGGTCTTGCTAAAACTAATTATTATCCGCCAATTCTTTCCCTTCTACTATGGCTTGGTGTAACAATACTCCTAGTAATTTTCGGACTAATCAAATTAAAAAAGAGAGAAGTCTCAAACTAAATCTAAATTAAATTTATCTTTTTTTTTCTCTAATCTACTTTTAGAAAAATAATATTAAATTAAAGTAGAAGCAGATCTTTGAAGAATCAAAGAGAATTCAGTAATTCTTTCATATTTTCTAAACGTTTATTTCGATCCATACGATTTTTTAGCGGGTGATGTTCTCCATGTAAGGCTTTATGAAAAGGTGGCTTTTCTCTATTTTGATAAATAACTCCAATTGGTAATTTATCTTTTTTCTTGGCTAATTCCATAGCTTTTTCATAATCATCACCGTTATCTTCGATGATCTCAGTATTTTTGTTATAGAGTGGCCATGTATTTCTATAAGCCACAGCGGGTTGAAGGACCTCGATGAAAGAGAATCCCTCATGTTCTATGGCTTTGACTAAGGTATCTACCATATGATCCATCTTTCCCGGAAAGACTCGGGCAACAAATGTCGCATTAGCCTCTAATATAAGAGAAAGTGGATTAATGGGTACCTCAGGATTTCCCTCTGGAGTAGAAGGCCCTTTAAACCCTTTTTCACTCGTAGGAGTGAATTGACCAGTTGTGAGCGCATACACTTGATTGTTATGTAAAACTAAAGTCATATCCGAGTTTCGTTTTGCAGCAAATATAGTGTGGGAAATTCCTTCTCCTAAGGCATCACCATCACCGGAAAATGCGATGACCTTTAGATCTGGATTTGCTAATTGAATTCCCTGGACTGTCGCGGTAGGTCGACCATGTAGAGAATATAGCCCATTTAAACGTAGATAATCCCAAATCTTACCGTGGCACCCAATTCCCGCGGATATAGCAAAATTCTCCCGCTTATATCCTTTTTCTTCTAATTTTTCGATTGCTTTCTTCACAGATTCTAGAATTCCAAAATTTCCGCAGCCAGGACACCAAGTATTTTCTGCATAAGTTCCCAATCCTTCTTCCAACTTCATTTTTAGAGCACCTCATTAAGTTTTTTTGTTAATTTAATTGGATCAAATGGTCGAGCATTATATTGATTAATTAATTTTTTAACTCTAATTTGGGCTTTTTCCTTGATTAAGTTGGTAAATTGCCCCCATTTATTCAATTCAACAGTAATAACGGGTTCATCCCTATACTTTTCGATCTCCCAAATAGGAAAGGGTCGAAGATAAATAGGTTGTACCACGGTCGCATTAATATTACCATACTCTAAAGCCTCTAATACACTCATTGTCGTTGAACCCCATGTAAATATTAATGGACCACTATCACCAAAAGTATTGACCGTATGCATATTTTTCATCTGTTTTAACATCGCTTCTTCCTTTCTATAACGTTTATCGTGCATACTCGCCGTTATATCTGGATCTTCGGTGGTTATTCCTAATTCATCATGCTCATAGCTGTTCCATTTGATTAATTGATCTGATGGCGGAAATTTCATGGGAGATACTCCGTTTTCTGTATCAAGATATCGTTTATATTCTCCATTTTCCTCAAATAACTCAGGTTGAGCCCATATTGTGTTTTCCAAAGTCAAATCGACCGTCATATGACTCTCCGAGAGATGTTTGGAAGTTAGCAAAATAGCAGGTGTTTGATATTGATATGTTAAATCAAACAGTTCAGCTGCTAAATAGAATGCCTCTTCAATTGAAGCGGGGGATGCTACAATTCTAAGAAAATCTCCATGTCCTGAATTAAGAGCAAATTGTAGATCTCCTTGTTCTGTATAAGTTGGAACTCCACTCGCAGGAGAAGGACGACTTGTTAAAACAACGACTAATGGTGCTTCACACATCCCAGCTAAAGAATATCCTTCATTCATAAGAGCATATCCCCCTCCACTCGATGCTACCATCGTTTTTGCTCCCGAAAAGGAAGATCCAATCGCCATATTTATAACTGCAATTTCATTTTCAGGTTGAACCACTGTTAAATTGAATTCGTTTTTATAATGTGCGAGAAAATGCAAAATTGATGATGAGGGAGTCATGGGATAAGCATAATAACAATCCAATCCCGCAGCTATCGCACCCAAGGATAAAGATTCATTTCCTGTTAATATAGGTCTTTTTTTATCTCCTGGCTCTAATTTAAATGAGCTTCCAATTTCCGAATCTACATGGTCAAAAATATCACTAGCATAGGCAATATTATCTTCCCACGTTTTTTCTGGGAGTTCTTCTTTGATAATCTCTTCTAAAATCGCTTTTGTTTGACCTGTCACAGATGATAATACAGCAAAAGCTCCAACACCAAACATGAGATCTTTTGCTTTATAATCCTTTGCTTTAGAAGAAAATGGAACACCTACCCCCGAAACATCTTCTTGCTTATCAGAATTGAAAACAATTATTCCATTCTCACTAAGTTTATGTTTATGTTTATTATAACTTCTTTCGTCTGAATTAACAATTAATTCAACATCGTTTTCATATTGACTACTCACCCATCTATTCGCTGTAGTCACTACAGAATAATTATGTCCCCCTTGAATTAAGGACATATAATCGTCTCTTTGAAAAATATATCTGCCTAATTTGGTAAATAGTTTAGCAGCAATTGAACCAGATTTTTTTACTCCTTCACCTGCTTTTCCGCCAACTATATAGGTGAAAGTATCTTTTTGATTAGCCATTATTTAGTTAAACCTTTATATGATTTTCAGCACGAATTTATCCATTCATACTCTAAAGACTTAACTCATAGGAAAATATATAAATCTAATTATTATAGAATTTAAATCCTTCTCTATTGAGGCTAATATAGGAATGTTCTATAAAATATTGCCTAAATACTTTAGCTCTTTCATTGTTTAAATGATAAATTCCAATCTATCTATAAACAAAAAAGCTATTTAGTTTTTAATTTGATCTTTTAAAATAATGGTCTCCAACCTATTTTTAAGATCTAAAAACCCTATCCTTTTAAAATAAAAAATCTTTTGCAAAACTGAATATGTCATTATGATAAACAAGATTTTGATAAATGTTAGTCTATTTATTAGTGCTGGTTTCGGGATATGGCACTTTTTTATCCCCTCACTCTATAAATAATTTGATTATATTCCAGATGCGCCCCAAAATCTCATTGTGGCGATTGTATGGACAAATTTTTTCTTTTCATTGATGCTTACAGGAAATAGTATTTTGCTATTAATACTCCTGCAACATATTATTGAGAAGGAAATTATAGTACTCACGTTTTATGGATTCATGAGTTTAATTTGGATTTGTCGTGTTATCATCACCATCATCCTTCCATGGTTTGGTACGTATGATTTAATATTTTGGATACAATTTCTCGCATTTTTAGGTATCACTGTCATATTAATCATTCCATTTATTTCAATTGTAATTTAAAAAGATTGTAGAAATAAAATTGAAAAAATCGTATGGATAAGATTAATCAGTCCTATGAAAAAGTAAATTTAAATGAATATCTTAACTAATTTTTCCTATTTTTTTACTAAAGAGATCTGAAACTTTTATGCAATTTTCTAAAACTTATTCAACCTTTTCTTTTGACTTGAGCACATCTTCTCGGAATATTTCTTTAGACAGAAATTCGATATAAGTTTGATATAATATACTTTCTTTCAACAGAAATGCTTTTTTTAACTCAAATATAAATATAAAATCTTTTATCATATTTCTAGTGGTTCGACTTTTTTGGTAGTTTATATCATTTAGCAATGGGTTGAGTTATATGAGTTTTAACGATGAGATACTTTTTGAAAAATTTGATGATATGGAACATGAAAAAGCATCTGAATTGATACTTTCTATTTTACTTACCTCAAATCCGCCAAAAAGGCGTGAGCGGGCAATTAAGAAACTTATGGAGATAGGAGACGATGCTCATTACCAAGAAATAAAAAGCGCGTATCTAAACGAAACGCACTCCACGGTAAAAATTAGCTTCATTGAACTTCTCTCAAATCTATATCGTGATAGGGGAATAAAATTTCTTAAAACGCAATATAAAAATGAAAAAGACTGGAAAGTTCGTAAACAGATCGTAAAAGCAATCCAGAAATCATCCGATAATCATCATTTAGTTTTTTTTATAGAAAGTTTGAATGATGCTAATCAAAACATAAAGAAAATCTCAATATTACATTTAGGTTCCATAAAAGACCCAAGAGCTTTAGATTCACTGATGGAGCTTCTAAAGTATGGTAATAAAGAATATAATACAATTTTAATCGATGCCATAAGCGGAATTATCAAGACTTCTGGTGTAGAGCTTCTTGAAGGATATATTGAAACTGGAAACCTCCATATGAGACGAAATATCCCGCTAATACTAAAAAAGGTTGGTGATACATCTTCAATAGACTTTTTGAAAGATCTAATAAGGGACAGAGACCTTTTTGTAAAAGTTAATTCGATTAATGCATTAGCGAGCATTCTTAAATCCTCAGAAGATACAAATATTGATATTATAGCTCAAGAATTAAAAAGTGAATATTCAAACGTTACGCACGCGGCAATACGAGCATTAGGAATTATCGGCAACAAAAACGCCTCGTATCCTTTACTTAAATTATTAAAAGATAAGAATTCAAGGACACGAAATCTAGCAATTAAAGCGTTGGCAAAATTATTGAAAAACTCTACATCGTACAAACGTTTGCAGAATCTTATAACCAGTCGTAATATAAC